>CAZTHA010000503.1:0-2851 GCA_964613435.1 uncultured bacterium | reverse complement strand
CCTCAGTAATCTTTATTTTAATTCTCTCTTCAAGCCTGAAATCCTGATCAGCCAGCGAGAAATATATTCTTTCAAGACTCTCGCGATTCATTACCTCTGGAAACCGTCGTAACACGGTCAAGCAATCTCTCGACAATCCTTCAAGCTGGCCGGCGAAATATCTGGCCCTGATCCAGGCATCATGAACGAATCCTTTACTGTCTTGCGTCAGAGCCGAGCTGAATGCCCGTATGGCCGGGTTATAATCTTCACGGTCCAAATATTGCAAACCCAGCATATATTGCGGGTAAGGATCGTCGGCACTGCGATGAGCATATTTTTTCAACACTTCAAAGGCACTTTCACCGTAACCAGCCTTTGCATAAGCATTAGCCAGCGCCAATGCCACTTTTGGGTCTTCCTTTTTTTCAAGCGCAAAATTGAAAAAAGCAATTGCATCGTCAGGCCGATCCAATTCGTTCATCAACAGCAGACCGGCAATATGCGCCGCCTGCACATTGCTGTCATCCAGAGCCATGACTTTCTTGGCAATCTCGACCGAGCGAAGTTCGTTACCCTTGATCTTCGATGAAGCCAATAAACGATTGTTCCAGAAACCCTTTTCTCCCGGAACCAGTTTACAGGCCCGGGCAAAAAGGCTTTCGGCGGCGTTGGCATTGCCACTCCGCAGTTCTGCCAAACCCTGATTGTTGAAATCAACGGCTTGATTGAAAACCTCGGGCTTGGCCGCGGCAAAATTCATATCGGGAAGATTGATGCGCTGGATACGATCGAATCTGGGAAATCGCTTTTCCCTTGGGAAAAAACGCTCGAGACGATTCTGCTCAAAAGACCAGCTGCAACTTGCCAGCAAAAGCATTTGCAGCAACAATAGACTTATTTTTTTCATAGATTATATCTTATCACCCGCGCCATCGCTTCTCAAGTTTTGCACCCGGCAATTTTTTGCTGTCAAAGTTCAATTTCGAGGCGTTCAAGCAAAATCTTGAATTCGGCCGGATCTGGCCGACTGAAGAATAATTTTCGTTTGGCATATTTAAAATATGGAAAAAGACCGAAAGCCTCACTGCCATCCCGGGAAAGCACTACTGCCTCGCCGGCCGGCAATTCTATTGCAGGTCTTTTGTCTGCTGCCAAAACCTGGGCTAACGGTCCGCTTAGATCGGCAAATGGCTCTTTGGCACCCTTCGGTGCCTTCATGACGATCAAATTGTTCAATATCGCCTTTACTCCGCGCAATATCTCAGCAAGTCCCTCCACCGCCTGGGGCAATGACTCTTCAAGCGGTTGAATTGGTTCTTTCAAATATTCTTTGAGCTCACGCAGCATCATTACCGGATTCGTTTCTGAGGACTCGGTAAGAATATTCGCCAGTGAAAATGTGAAAAACACCGGATTCTCTCGCGATTGCTTCATGGCCAATGCAAAGTTATGCAAACAACGCAAAGCGGTCGGGCCGGTCAGATGTCCTTTCAAACATTCTTTTACACTTTTATTGAGAACCTCTGATGCAGGAGCGAAAAACATACACGACTGAAGAAAGCACAAGTTCAAATAAGCAGTTAAGTTATCCGCGGTTAGCTGCAGGTTTTTTAGGTGAACCTCCGGACGCGCTGGCCTGAAAAGATTGGCGAAAGGCTCGGTTAAAAATGAAGGATATCGGGTAAGAATCGTCTGAGCCATTGGAATTAGCGGTATTTTTATCGCACCCTCAGGAATTGTTTCTTCAACTTTCTTCGGCCGGGCCGGAGCAATTGCTGGAGCAGGTGCTGCTTCCTTTGGCGACAACCCGGCTTTGGAGGAACTGGCGTCTGTTTGCTCATTTGCCTTTGGCGACTCCTTAGCCGCAGCGGTAGCGATTTCCGGCGGCGAAATTTCGTCGTTTTCTGAAAGATCCTCTACTTCAATATCTAATTCGACTTCCTGCACCTCGATGTTTTCAATCTCATCGAGCAGGTTCTTGCCTTCATTGGCGGCCTCTTCTATCGAAAACGTCACCGGCGCAACTTCTTCAATAGCTAACTGCTGCGCCGACTCTTCAAATTCGATCGTCTCAGTTTCTGCTGCTGCCGCTTCAAGATCAATCTCAGTCTGGGAACCACCCTCTTGGGAAATGTTGCTCTGGTCTTCACTCATGATCGAAACGTCTTCTTCAATTGAACCGTCCTCAACCGCCTGGTCGAGCTCATCCTGAATTTTGTCAAAATCAACATTTTCATCAACATCTTCAAGAACCGCAAGTTCGTTCTCAAAATCGAGATTATCAACCAGCTGCTCATCTTCAGCTGGAACCGGTTCAGAATCACCGCTGCTTACCCCGGTCGCCTCCTGCTCAAACTGCTCGAGTTCCTGACTGAGTTCTTCTAATTCATCTTCACCCGTCTGCTCAAGTTCTGCTGCTATACGCTCGTCCTCTTCGCGTTTTCGTTGCTCTTCTTCCATGCGCTTGCGACGCTTTTCTTCCATCTGTTCTTTAAAAGACAGCTTTTCTTCAGTCTTTTCTCCACTACCCGAACCATTTTCTCCATCATTGCCGGCACCATCGTCTTCAAGCCCCTTCTCTTTCTTTCTCTTGCTGACATAGGGAATAGAATCCAGATGTTTCAAAGCCTCACGCGCCTTTTTTGATACAAGCGGATGTGCATGATACTGCACTTTGGAAATGACCTTGCGCAGATCATTATTTATAAGCAGCGGTAAAAATGGTGCAACATTTTGCAAAACCCATTCATCAGGCGATCCCAAAGCATAATCTAGAATGATCGTCATCTGATCGGCAGGCAATTCGCGAACAACGCGAAAAGCAGCTTCGGCAACCATCGGGTCCTTATCGGTAATAAGATTGAGAACA
>CAZTHA010000502.1:0-2863 GCA_964613435.1 uncultured bacterium | reverse complement strand
AAGTTCTTTCTCAAATTCAGAACCGGAGACCTGGTAACCCGTCTGACCGAAGACATACGCACCTGGCCGCCAGGCCTGGCCTGGCTGTGCTGCTCGGGAATCTTCAGGGCAGTCAACTCTGCCAGCGTCATCTTCTTCTGTCTGGCAACCATGATGTATCTGAACTGGAAACTGGCACTGCTGGCGTGCATACCGCTGCCGATAATGCTCTATATCTTCATGAAGCTCGAAACCCAATTCGGCGAAAGCTTCAAAGATCTGCAGACCGGCATGTCTGAAGGCAACGATTTTCTTGAAGCCGCCTACTCGGGCATCAAGATCATCAGCTCTTTCAATGCCCAACAGCCGCAGCGACGGCTGTTCGCCGAGCATCTGAAAAAGCGTATTGCCCAGGAAGTGCGCGTCGACTCGCTCTGGGGTATGTTCATGGTCTTCTTTGACTTTTTGAACTACGCCGGCGAAGTATTGGTCTTGCTTTTTGGCGGTATCATGGTCATCAGAGGCGAGCTGACTTTGGGGGCTTATTACGCCTTCTTCAGCTATCTCGGCATGATCATCTACCCGCTGATGGATATTCCGATGCTGCTGGTAACCTTGACTCAGGCCTGTGTTGCCATTGACCGCCTTGAAGATCTGGAAAACGCCGAACGCACCTGGCAGGAACACGATGCCGAAGGCTGCCAACCTGTGCCCAGTCTTGAAAGCGTCGAATTCGTCGACGTCAGCTTCAAGCACAGCCTGGTTGAAGAAAGTGACAACGACAAAGAACCTTTCGCCTTTGAAAAGCTGAGATTCAAACTCAACCAGGGTGAAAAAGTGGCTGTCGTCGGACAGATCGGCTCGGGCAAAACTACTCTGCTCAACCTGCTTTCGGGCATGCTCAAGGCAGATTCGGGAAAGATTCTGGTTAACGGCGTCGATCTTGATAAAATAGACAAACAATCGTTCCGCGAAAAAATTGGTTACATTCAACAGGAACCAGTAATCTTCTCGGAAACGATTCATACCAACATCGACTTCTGGCGCGGAAATGCCGAAGCTCTGGTACAGTCATGCGCCAGACTGGCTCAGTTCGAAGGTGAAGTTCTCGCTTTCCCGAACGGGTATTCTGAACCGGTTGGTCAGCGTGGCGTCACCCTCTCGGGTGGTCAGCGCCAGCGCCTGTCGATCGCCAGAGCTCTGGTCGGCCGTCCGCAGCTGCTGCTGATGGACGACATCACCGCCAGCCTCGATGCGGCTAACGAAAAGCGCTTGTGGGAAGACCTTGCCAAAGAATACGGCAGCATCACCTGCCTGATCGTTACCCATCGCATGGCCACGGCAATGATGGCAGACCGCATCATCGTTCTCGATGAAGGCCGCATTGCCGCCATCGGCACCCACGATGAGCTGATGCAGACCAGCGCCAAATATCGCGAACTGGCCCACGCCTAACGGCAAAGGGGCTGCCAATCCAAGGCAGCCCCTTTTTTTCTGTTTATCCATATTGTTATTGACATTATTTTCGTGATAAAGTTTCTCTGTCACGGGATGACCTGAGTCTTTTGTCGCAGCTTTTTAATCAAACCCTGAAATTATTTCGAATTTGGGCACCTGTGAGGTTTCGGGCTTCGTTATACATCTAAAATTCGGGGTTCTTTTATGAAAAAAAAGTTTGATAGTCTTTTTCGCATGCGTGTCGCGATTTTATTCGCTGCAGTTCTCATGCTGCTCTCTATTTCTCAGAGCTGCGTTGCCGAAAGAGAAAGTTCAGGCCTGATGGTTGTCGAACACAAGGTTAAAACCGGTAATTCCGAACGGGTTGCCAGAGGCTATATCGACAGCACCGGCACCCTAAAATTCGGGGGCTTTAAAAAAGCTGAAGATTTTTCTGAAGGCCTCGCCTGGGTTCTTCCTGACGAAGAAGGCAATTACAACAACCATGGGGTCATCAACACCTCTGGTCAGATGGTTATTGCACCTGGCGAATTCAGCAACTTCAAGGCCTTTTCCTGTGGCATGGCCAAAGTTGAACTGCGCAAGGCAAATGGCTATCACTTCATCGACAAAAGCGGCAAGATTGTCTTGAGCGACTACAGCTCAGCTGAATCATTCAGCTTCGATCGCGCCCTGGTCAAGAAAGACAATCAGGAGTTCTTCATCGACAAGGCCGGCAACCGTCTTTTCAAGGACAAAAATTACTATTATATCGAAGCGTTTTCTGATGGTCTGGCCGTAGTACGTATTAAAGACAACAATTCGTCTTTGCCCCCTTATGCCTTCATTGACACCAGCGGCGAAGTTGTTATCGACATGAGAAAATCCGGCATCAAGAACTACGGCCAGCCACAGCGTTTTTCTGAAGGTCTGGCAGCAGTAAAATACCGGATCAAAGACTATGAATACGGAATCGCGTTCATCAACAAATCAGGAAAAGTCGCCTTTGATATTGGTGACCGCTTCTCTGAAGCTTATCCTTTCTCTGATGGCATGGCAGCGGTTAAAGAGCGGGCCAGCGAAAAATGGGGTTACGTTAACAAGAGTGGTCAGGTCGTGTTACCGCCAATCTACAGCAAAAACATCGATTCATTTTACGAAGGCCGGGCCCTGGTCTCTATGCCCGAAACTCCGACCAAATTCGGTTATATCGACAAAACCGGCAAATTTATCTACGGTCCGGAAGATGGTTCTTACACCTCTATTGGCAGCCGAGAATGGCTGTTTCATGAAACCACATGCAGATTCAAGGGCGGAATGGCAAGCTATATTGGAAAAGTAATCAACCTTAGCGGCCAGATTATCTGGCCCAATGACAAGTCGACGACCACGGTTGCGCCTCCGGCAAAAATAACTCCTCCCAAAGTGGTTTCAAAGCCAAATAATT
>CAZTHA010000501.1:0-2890 GCA_964613435.1 uncultured bacterium | reverse complement strand
ACTGCAGGTTTTCTCGTAGCAGCAGGTGAATACATCAGAGAAAATCAGGAAATCGATTTTTATTCAGCTGAATATCGTGATCATGTAAACGGTCGTCTGTTCAACGGCTTCGACTTCGATACTACGATGCTGCGCATTGGCAGCATGAACATGATGATGCACGGTGTCGAAAACCCGCATATCATGTATAAAGATTCGCTTTCTGACAGCAATAAAGAATCGGAAGAATATACTCTTATTCTGGCTAATCCTCCGTTCAAGGGCAGTCTGGCTTACGATGAAGTTTCAAAAAAACTTTTAGAAACTGTAAAGACCAAGAAAACTGAGCTACTGTTCCTTGCTCTGATGCTGCGATTATTGAAAGCTGGGGGGCGGTGTGCGGTTATCGTTCCAGATGGCGTGCTTTTCGGCTCATCTAAGGCCCACCTGGACATCCGGAAAGAGATTATCGACTCTCATCGCCTCGAAGCTGTTATCTCTTTACCAGCGGGCGTTTTTAAGCCATACGCAGGGGTCAGCACAGGCATCATGATTTTCACCAAGACCGGAACCGGTGGCACCGATAAAGTCTGGTTCTACGACATGCAGGCTGACGGATTTAGCCTTGATGACAAGAGAACCAAGATTGATACTGACGATATTCCTGATGTGATCAAGCGCTGGCAGAACCTTGAAGCAGAAGACAAGCGTAAGCGCACCGACAAGTCTTTTATGGTGCCTGTCGATGACATCAAGAAAGAGAAGTATGACCTGTCGATCAACAGGTATAAAGAGATTGTCTATGATGAAGTGAAGTATGACCCGCCTAAAGTCATCCTGGCCGAGATCATGAAGATGGAAAAAGAGATCCAGAAAGGTCTCGAAGAACTGGACGGTATGCTGAGCTAACTATTTCACTGTTTTTTGCAGGTCTTGAAGAAGTTCTACGAGTTCATGCACGGTTGTTGCGGGGTTTGCATGTGCTGGGCTCAGATGCCCGGTCAGCTCTTTTGCCTGATTGATAAGTCGGCGGGCATTCCTTACCGCTTCGTTAATTCGACTGGCAAGAAAAGCAAACATACCACTTTCGCTCTTGTCATACGACCTGCCCATCGCCTTTTCAAGCCGTTTGATGACCTGGTCACGATCAATGGCAGTGTTGTGGAAATGAAAATGCAACAGATACCAGAGCTCAAAGCTTGGATTTGACCAGGCTACCTTTACCGGCCTGCTGCACTTTGAAGCCTTTTCTATAGCCGTATTAAAATCCTCAAGTGTATGTCCGCCACCGCCATGCCTTTCTTCGTCGCGATCGATAACTATCCAGCGGTGTTCGTAATCCTTGCTGGTTCGCCCAGCACTGTCTTTGAAGCTCAGCAGATCATTGAGGACGCCGGTTGGGTTGGTATGTTGATGTGGTGCAAACACGCAGGAAGCAGCAGAAATTGTTTTGCGGTCTTTCAGGATGGCAAAAAAAGCTTCAAAATAAAGCCTTTCAGTATTTTTGCCTTCGCAGGCAAGTAGCACCAGCAACCTTGGACTGTAGCGATTCTCGGTTCGCTTCAACCTCGGAGCAGCTTGCCTTTTTGCCGCTCTCGCGTTGTAATTCTTTCGGCGTGCCATGGCTATTTCCCGCCCGGAAAGCGGCCAACATAAGGAATCGCGCCGTATTTTCCCTGAATATAGTGTTTTTCAAGATTGTCGGTAGCTCTGACATTTTTATACTCGACGAGAGAATGCAGATGAGTTGCCCCGAAACGATCTTTCTCTGTAAGCCAGATCTGCGACTTATGAAATAGTTTCTGATTCAACAGGTTGGTGTCGTGGCTTACAAAAATCAGCTGCGCATTTCTGGTGTTGATTTCAGGGTTGTTAAAAAGTGAAATCAGCGCCATGGTTAGCAGCGGGTGCAGGCTTGCATCCAGCTCGTCTACCAGCAGGATTTTTCCGTTACGAAGAGTATCGATAAACGGAGCGGACAGGCAGAAATACTTTTTTGTACCTTCGGATTCGTCGCTGGCAAGGTCAAACTCTTCAAAGCCTTCCGGGGTACCGGCTTCGTTATATTTCACGTGTATGGTTCGCGCACCTAGCTTCACTAACGGTGAAGCGTTCGCCAGCACCGAATCTCTGATCTCTTTAGGCACGGGCAGGTTTTCAATTTCATTTGCCGGAATTTCGTCTTCATGATGTTTCAAATCATTGATGCCAAGGTCGGCACTCGTTACCAGTCGCTTTATCTCTTCGTAAAAATCCGGTTTTTTCATTTGATTGAGGGTGTAAAAGAGGTAATCAGAGGGCCTCATACCATTGAGCAGGTTAACTTTTTTGAACCACTCGAGAATCGAGTGCGCGATCTGGCCGCCCTCCTGGTCGCATTTCCAGATAAACAGGCTATTGGGAAGGACTTTCAGGCCTTTGCCCTCTTTGAACTTTTCAGGGTTAACGTAGAATTCACCCGTGTCACTGTCGCGAAAGAAAAGCCTGGCTTCTTTGCCTTTTTCGTCAGCAAAAAGCCATTCAGAGTAAACGTTGGTGCTATCAGCTTCGAAACCATATCGATATTTGACCTGATCATTGAAAAAGATAACTTCGAATGAGCTTGAAGCGTTCATTGTTTCAGTCGAAAGCCTGAAAGGTTCATGGTTTAGAGTGTCAGTCGATTGAAAAACCTTACGAACGTTCAAGACCATTGCTTTCATGTAATCCAAAGCCCGCACAATATTGCTCTTGCCGCTGGCATTTGCGCCATAGATCACAGCTGATGGCAACAGCTTGTAATGCCTGGCCGGAAGAACTGAATGCCGGTTGTTCAGGCCCGAAACCATGCTGAAAGTTACCGGGTCTTTGATTGACCTGAAGTTGTCAAACGTGAACTGCATCAGCATAAAAATTTTGTCCTTTTGGATAA
>CAZTHA010000500.1:0-2910 GCA_964613435.1 uncultured bacterium | reverse complement strand
CCAGGACACGAAAACCGTTTTTGATTTCATGGCAACTTCGGTATTTGAAACCAGCAAAGAATATGAATCAATCAGCGGCAGACAACCAACTTTGCTTGATCCAGCACAAAAAACCTGGTATCAATCACTTAGAGGTCTTGGCAATAATTTTTTGCAAACTATTTTTATCGGAACGATCGAAAAAGAAAACTCAATCTCAGTTGGCAAGGATGGCAATAATTACTTTTATTCCACTGTAGTTTTGGCAAATGATTCAATCAACAAATTTCTTACATTTTCGGTAAGCTCAGAGGCTCTTTTTAGAAATTTTCTTCGCCAGGAACTGGATTCGCTGAACGTAAACAGCAATTTTATCTTTCTTGCCGCCGAGGTTCGATCTAATTCTGACTTTAGCTTATTCCCCTTCAAGAAAATGAACGTTTTAAACAGTATTCAGGGCAAAACAGCTTTAGAATTCATGAAAAAGTCGCGTGGCTCCATTTTCCCACAAACGATTTCCAGTAAAGATTTTCTTTACCTTTTTTATCCGGCAAGTAAAATGAAAAAATATGCCACCGGTTGCATCGTTTCTTTGACTGCTGCCAAATTATCCTACGATCTTAAGATGCTTTTCCTTTTTACGTTTGCTTTTTCTCTTATTTTGCTAATGTATTTCCTGTCAGCAATTGCAACCAGCTACTTTCTTGAACCCGTAAAAGAGATTAATCTCGCTCTCGAAGAAATTAACCGGGGCAACCTGCAGGAATGCCGGACAACTGACCGAAAAGACGAACTGGGATTACTGATCAGCACCCTTAATATGATGCTGAAAGGCTTCAAGAAAAGAATTAAGCTGGGTAAATTTGTTTCTGCAACCCTCGATAGCGCCATTAAAAATTTTGGCGATACTGAAATGGCAAAAAAACCTGAGGCTTTGACCGGAACAGTTCTTTTTTCAGATATTCGTGATTTTACTGCCATTTCAGAAAAGCATCCCCCAGAAATCGTTGCCCAAATGCTTAATATGCACCTGGATGCAATGTCAAAAGAGATACAGCAATTTGGTGGCCGAATCGAACAGTTCATCGGCGATGCCATCGTCGCAGTCTTCTTCAACCATGACGATGAAAAATCCAACAGCATTGACTCAGCAATAAATGCCGCAATTGCCATGCGTTTGCGACATGATGAGATGCAAAGAAATCGTAAAAATAAAGGCCTTTTCGTCTATGAAATTGGGGTTGGTATAGAGCATGGCGAATTAACTACCGGCATGATTTCAACCGGAGTCAGATCAGAATTTATTGTTCTCGGCCAGGCAAGAGTTATGGCTGAGCAGCTTGAAACAGAAAGCAAGCTTGGCCGATTTTCACGAATAGTCACCTCTGCATTTATCAAAAAGCAAAATACTCAAAACCTTAAGTTTAAAAAATTGAATGGCAGCGAAAACTTTGAAATTCAAATCTAACCGGAATTTTTCCTGGCAGGTCTCGATAAAAGCATTTGCCGGACTCCTTTTTCTGCTCTTGCCTGGCTTGATAATCTGGGCAGCTATGCTCAATCTGCAAAACCAAATAAGAATAGAAAGAATCGAATTCGAAAAACCAAAGTTGCAAAAAGTGGTTGAAAATTCTGAGCCTGTTTTCAATCCATTTCTCAAAATCGTTCATGAAATGAAGCTGAACCACGATCTATTTGCCAACAGACCCAGATTGAATCGGTATCTTTTGAACGGTACCCTTGAGGGAAAAATTTATGATTTTTGTGCGAAATTGTTCAAACAAACCGGTTATCAACTCAAAATTTCTGCCTGCATTAAAAAGCTTGGGCAAAATTTTGAAAGCTTTAGCTTCGTTGATGATAAAGAGGTTAAAAACAACCAGTTAACAAGATTGACCAGCATGATGTACAACATCAATTTCGAAAGCGGCGTTGATAGAAATTCTGAAAAAGCCAGAATTCTTGAGCTTGGCAATGAGTTTCGCAAAAATGGGCTAATTTTCTGGGATCGTCATTTTTTAACCGGTGGCGAATATAGTTTTACCAGACATTTCGTTCGTCGCGAAAACAAGCTTGAATTTTTAATTTCAATTAGAAACAAAGGCTACTTCATGATAAACATTCTCCTTGATATGTCCAGTCTGGGAGAGAATTCTCAAATCATGCAGAAAATTATCAGTTTTAACGACGATAAAATCGGACTGGCATTTTTCGGCGCAAAACCTCCCAGGTCCAAATTATTTAAATCGTCCTGGTTCAACGAGAAGCAAGGTTTATTGGTCAGGGCCCTCAAGTTAATTCAAGGCTTACCGCCGAAAGTGAATACCTTTCAAATTGATAATTATCTATTCCTTATTTCCGCGCCAAGAAAGCAATTGAATTTTCGAACTCTAGCCTGCATTGAACTACCCAAAATCGAAACTGAAAAAGAATTACAGATTTTGCTCGCCATAGTTATCATTATTTCTCTTTTTCTCGCCAAAACAATGTTCGAAGAGCTAATTTTTCATCGCTACCCCAGGGTTTCAATCAAATTATTCATTTTAAGTCTTTTTATGATAATTTGCCTGTTACCTCTTGTTGGCGCGGTTTATCTGGCCAGCGAACATGTTATAACCATGTTCAAACTTGGTATAAACAAAACTTCGAAACAGATAAACGAATATAACACAGCTCTTGACCTGGAAACCCTTGACAACTTTCGCAACAGCCTTCATCTCTTCAAAAGTCTCGATACGGTAGAAAAATTGCGTAAATACGCGGGAAGCAATGCTGATGAAGATTTTGGCAATGTCATCAGCAAGGTTCTCAACAGATTCAAGGTCCTTGAAAGTAAGCGAGAAGGACGATGCAAGCTAGCAGAGACATGGATTTATGATCTTACTGAGAATTTAACCTGCTACGAGTTCTCGGGTGCAAAAAATATTTATG
>CAZTHA010000499.1:0-2921 GCA_964613435.1 uncultured bacterium | reverse complement strand
ACCTTAGCTGCAATGAATTTGCCAAGGTGATAGAGATTCTTCAGGAAGCCAGACAAATGAATCCCGACAACACAAGCATCGCAGCGATGATCTCTGAAGCCTATGCCGGAGCAGGCGATCACGAAATGGCAATAATGGAGCTAAAAAATATCATAGCCCAGAACCCTGGCAATGTTGAGGCAAGGGTTCAGCTCGGCAAGATTTATTCGATCAGCAATATGATCGATCAGGCCACCATGGCATTCAAAGACATTGTTGCGGAGTTTCCGGACAACCCGGTAGCCCATGTCGAACTGGGGAAAATTTATCTCAACATGGGCAAGGCATATAATGATAATAACATGATCGAAAATGGTTTGAGCGAACTCAAAAATGCGATTAAAATCGATGAAAAATGCATCGATGCCAGGTTTGCTTACGGCTCAGCCCTTTATGAACTTAATCAGGTCGATAATTCTTTGAATGAATTCAATGCCGTTCTTCAGCTTGATCCATTGCATGCAAAAGCAAAAGAATATCAGAATGCTCTAATGAATGTTAAAACTGGAGCACAGGCCGAAGAGGGCATAAAACAGGCAAGAATTTTCAGTGAACGCGGAATGTTCAAAAATGCGGTCATGGAATATGAGAAAGTCATTGAAATTCAGCCCAACAACCAGGTCGCGTGGTATGAGCTTGGCAATCTGCAAATTAGCCTCGAACACTACGACGCTGCCCTGAACTCAATTCAAAAAGCAAAAGAAATTGATCCCGAACAGGCTGAAGTATACATATCTCTGGCGCAAATTTTCCTCAAAACAGAACAACCAGACGAAGCTTCTATTGAACTGCAGGAACTCCTCGGCATGCATCCGACCCATTTTCACGGCTTGTTCATGCTTGGACAGATTTTCCAGGAAAAGAGTTGGGTTGATGAAGCAATAGAGAAATTTGAAGCAGCAAACGAAGTTGTTCCAAATGAATTGGAACCGGTATTACAGCTCGGTATCCTCTATCGGGAAAAAGGCGATCTGGAAACGGCACGAAACTGGTTTCAGAAGGTCCTCGACCTTGATGCAGGCAACTCGACAGCGACAGATTTCTTTGCCAATCTTTCCGCCTCGCAAAGAACTCAGGAAATCGACGAAGCCTTTACCAAAGCCGAAGAAGCAGAAAAAGAGGGCGACATCGACACGGCGATCATGCACTATGACAGCATTATCGATCTTGACAACCACAACCTCGATGCCAGATACAAACTAGGTCTGCTTTATGAATCAAAGAACATGTTCGATGAGGCCTCTTTCGAATATGAGCAGGCCCTGGATCTGGACAAGAGCGCAAAATACAAGGATATTGCCGTCCGGCTGGGCGATCTAAACATCAGAAAAGGGAAAATTGTCGAAGCTGTCGAATCGCTCAAACTTGCAAAACAATATTTTCCAAACGATGTCGATATCCGCATAAATCTAATCACGCAACTAAAATTCAAGGCCTTGAATAATTTCTCATCACCTGAAGAGCTTTCCGACATGAACTCCGAAATTCGCCAAGCGGTTACGCAGGGTGCAAATCCTTGTGACTGGCTGGAACTCGGCCTGTTTGTGTCAAAAGGTCTGGACAACTCAATTGACGAAGAAAGTGCTATCACCCAATCTATCGAATGCTTCCAAAAAGTGCTTGAGCTTGACCAGGGAAATGTTTTTGCGATGACAGAACTGGCCAAAGTTTACTTTCGACGCAATCTTATTGCCGAAGTTGAACAGACTTACAAAGCGATTCTGGAAAAAGACCCCGAAAGTATTTATGTGCACACAAAACTCTCGGAACTTTATCTGGCCCAGCAGAGATATGACGAAGCCTTGTCCGAAATCCGCCAGCTTCTCGAACTTCAGCCAAATAACGGCGATTACCATATGAAATTGATCGATATCTACAAAGAAATGTATGGAAAGACTGAAGACAAGGAAAAACAACTCGCAGCGCTGCTCAAAGATTATCATGCCAGAGCTGAATCAAACCCGAAAGAAACCATGGCAAATTTCAGCCTGGGCTATGCCTATATCACTCTTGGAACTGGCTTTACTCCAACCGAAGAGGAACAGCAAAAGGCTGTTTACTACTTCAAGCTGGCCAACAGCTGTGACCCCAACAACCTTTGGCCCTATTGGGGCTTGAAAATCGTTTACAGCAAGCAGTCAATCAGTGGAAAACGCATGTATGACGAAGCGATTGCAATATGCAAAAAAGCGCTTAAAGTTGACGACAATAATGCCAGGGCCCACTATGAGCTTGGTGAAGCTTACAACGAGAACTACGATGTAAACATGAAGAATGAAGCAATGCAGGAATACCGCAAAGCAATTCAACTAGACCCCAACTACATCGAAGCCCACTTCAGATTGGCAAGTATTTATCGTGTTAAAAACATGTACGATCGAGCCAGCGAAGAGTATAACAAAGTTATTGAACTTGACCCGACCGGGCCGCTGGCAAACGATGCCAAACGCTCTCTGGTCCATATTGAGCGGTCGCGCGGCGAAGTTTAAACAAAAGCTAACCCCGCAAATCTATCAACAAGCTGATAAATTTGCGGGTTTATTTTTTGCTCTTTTGTCCGACAAATTGACTTTGAACCTTACGGCAAGTTATTCTATTTGAGCCCTCAAGGGCGCAAATTGAAGATAATAAGAGAGCAAAAGAAATGAAGTTTTTACATAAATCTTGCCGAACCCGAAGACTGATGTTCGCATATATCCTTTTCTGCCTGATTTTTCCATATAGTCTCTTCGCAGAAAACCAGACCTATAAGGTTCCGCGTAACTCCATAAGCTATTTTGTCGATGAAACGGAAAAAGGCAAGGTGGCTATCGTTGAGCCGCCAGAACCTCTCATCCAGGAGCAACAGGGGCAAAAAGAAACAAAAGCCGTAACTCCTCAAC
>CAZTHA010000498.1:0-2932 GCA_964613435.1 uncultured bacterium | reverse complement strand
TACCACGCGTCAGATCAATTTTTCGATGGATCTGAACGGCAACGGTTTAAGAACCGAAAAATTTCTCGGTGAAAACAGCTCCCAGAAAAATGTGGTTTCTGGCCCGGTAGATGTTACATTCAAAGCAAAAGGCAACTCTTCAGGTCTGAATTCGATGTTTGGTTCCGGTAGTCTGCAAATGAGCAATGGAAATTATCAGGCGCCTCCGGTGGTCACTCCCCTACTC
The DNA here is from genome assembly GCA_964613435.1 of uncultured bacterium. Classification (GTDB taxonomy): domain Bacteria; phylum Muiribacteriota; class Ozemobacteria; order Ozemobacterales; family Ozemobacteraceae; genus DYKG01. The sequence goes on along the minus strand of CAZTHA010000498.1, from coordinate 2,706 downwards.
TCGATGGTCAATTTGCGAGAGTTTGCATCAGGTCAGATTCAATCTGGACAGGGCAGTTTCGATCTGCAAAAGGGCATTCTTCATACCCAGGATCTGGTTTTTGTGGCGGTAGCCGGCAAAATTTACTACCGTGGCCAGGTTGGGCTCGATACAAGCCTGAAAGGCAAGCTGAATATGATTTTTGCTGAAGAGGCCGTAAGAAAAAGCCAGGCATTGCAACAAATATCCCTCGATGGCAAAAGCGCCAATATTCCCAGCAATGTTGAAGGCACCCTGCTCGCCCCGGTTTTTCCGGGATTCAGCGCCGAAAAACTTCTCGAACTTGGTTTGAAACGCACCGGGCAGAAGATTCTCATCGATATACTTTCACCGCGCAAAAAAGACCAAGCCGATGAATCGGCTCAGCCCGAGAAAAAAGACCCGAAAAAAATTCTCAAAGACCTGCAGAAAATCTTCAAGTTCTGACCGGAAGTTTTTGGCCCGGCGAATTTGCCAGTCTGCGGCTAAATCGGTATAATAAAAATATATATCGTTAAATTAGAGCTGTATTATTGATTGGCGGAGGATTTTACATGGAAAGGTATCTTCAGGCTGCTTTTTTGCTGCCCGTTTCAGGCCTGATCGCGTATGCCATTCTCGGCTACGGCAGGGATTGCCTCGAATCGGGAAAAGTAATTGCCAAAGATGGGTCATACAATCGTGAAAGCGACCCACTTATGTTCTGGATGACGACAATTTCGGTCTTCATAGTCGGAACACTAATTCCAACTCTGGTGCTTTTGATTTCAACGGGAGTGATATCGATCTGACATCAGGTCAGAATCGGCATCAATAATACATGTCATGGCGAGTCGGGTAACTGAATTCGTGCTCGTATTGCCATGGCGAATTTTTCTTTGGGCAGAAAACCTTTTCGACGGTGGCATTAATTCGGGCGTCGTAGGGAATGTTGTGCATGGCCCAAAAACTGGCATTGCGCGGGTAAAACAACCAGGTTTGCGTTGAATAGGCCGGCATCCCTCCCGAGATGACACGCTCGAAAATTTCGCTGAACACGCGACGTTTGCCATTGTCACAGGTAATGGTGAAGCGAATGAAGGCCCGCACGACTTCAAATGGTGAATCGTTGTAGACCCTGACTTTTATGAAAGGATCATAGTTGGCTTTTGAATAGGGATCGGCGGAAAAATTGGCCGAAATGACCTGCAAAGATTCAGGGTCGACAAAGCCGTAGAGCGGGTTTGCTTCCTGGGCTCTGGTTCTTCCCATTGCCAGCAACATTATCAGTGACAGCAACAGAACGACGATCAATCTTTTCATGGCGGACTTCTCCCGGTTATCGCCTGACTATCGGCATTTGTTCGAGCATAATTTAGAATAGAAGTTCAACTGTTTGCCAAAAAATCAAAAAGAGCCAGCTTTTCCGTGCATATTTGTTGTAACCTGTTTTTGCCAGAGGCGCTCCGATTGCCAAAGAGACTTTATTCCTTGTTATACCCTGCGGTTTGACGATGTAATATAGGCAGAGAAGTCTCTTCTTTTGCAATTTTTGCATGATTTACCTGCAGGAGGCACACATGTCCAAATCGAGAGGTCTGGCCTTTCTTCTTTCATTGCTGATTATGTTCTGTACACCAGGGATGGCCGAAGAATTACACAAGAATTTTTCGCACTCACTCGGGCTTGGCAACGCTGCGCAAAGCTACGAGCACCGCATCGACCTTCCCTCAGACTGGGCGGCGGCCGGCAAAGTTTTCGTCGGACGCGAGCTGAAACTGGATGGGAAGCTGGTCATCGAGCGGGAAGAACTGAGCAAAACCTATTATTACGTGAAGGTTCGGCTGCCAAAGGCAACTTTGTGGTTCGCCAAAGGCAGCATCGACGTTACCCTGAAGGCCGAAAAAACCGGAGCAGAGGCACCGGCGCTGGCTCCTGTCACGGATTTGAAAGTATCAGGGGGTTTCTACCCAAGATTCAGCTGGTCGTGTACCGGAAACTACTCGGCAATAAGTCTGCTCGATCGCAACAGCGGCAAAACCCTCTGGGAAAGAGTCCTGATCAATGCGCACAAATGCGATATGGATGAAGGAAGCGTTCGCATTGGCGGCAAATACACCTGGGCAGTGAAACAGGCTGATTTCTGCGGCAATTACTCAGCTGAAACGCAGAACAATTTCAGGGTTGATGGCGAAAAAGAGCGCTGCCGCCATTGCTTTGGGCATGGTTACGTTACCTGTCGCTATTGCCACGGTTCGGGGCATGTGGTGGTAAATGGACCGAACAACACACCGGTAAACCAGGTATGTCATCAGTGTAACGGCACTGGCCGCGAGAGATGCATCGATTGCAATGGTTATGGCTACGTCATCGTCCCGCACATCGTTGAGGAAAGACTTGCCGGCAATGAGTCGAACAACGAAAGCAAGCCGGCTCGCACTCTTTTTGATGGCGCCATCAAGGCAGTTGAGCTGATGGAGACCAACCCAAAGAAGCTCCAGGGAAAAATCACCATAGCCAACGAAAAAAGTGAGCAGACTTTTCTGGTGTCCAGATACACACTGATTCTCATTGAGGTCGATGGCTATCTGCGAGTAACCGAGTTGAAGCATCTCAAGCCAGGCTGGAAATGTTCGCTGGCTTATGATGTTCCCGAGGATGACCCCTACGATAACATGGACTTTACGGACAGGCTCGAAGATGAAAACG
>CAZTHA010000497.1:0-2939 GCA_964613435.1 uncultured bacterium | reverse complement strand
AACGAAATTCAACCTGAAGAGGGTAGGGGAGCGGCCGAAAAAAAAGTCGTTGAAGTCTATCAGCCTGACATCGAAAACCGGCTGATGGAAGATATTTTCAAGCTGCTCAAGCAGGTTAAGTCCGCGAAAATTATCGATCTGCGTATAAATGTAAGAATAGTTGCCGCAAAATTTGCGAAAAACCTCGGCAGATCAGCAGGCTACATTACTGTCAGAACTCTAAAGGTCGGCAACAACAAGGCGACGGCACCATCCAGTCAGGAAAAAAAGCCAGAAAAGAAGAGCATTGTCGCCAGAATAACCGACAGCCCCGCCAGTCTTATTACGAGACTCAAAAAGATGGGTTTCGAGATTGAAGGCGGAATAAAAAGCAGTGGCGGGCGCTGGGATTCTGAGCAACTTTATTATCTGGTCAAACTCCTTGAAGTTCTACCGGCACATTTTAGCCAAAGCACAAAAAAATTCAAACGGGTAGCAAACTTTGGTGGCAACCGCGGGGTAATGGGCTATGTCTTTGCCGGGCAGCCCGATGTGCACATAACTGACTGGGGTACACGGCCTACTAAGTTTGAAGAAACTCTGGTGCACGAAATGGGGCATTGCTGGATGTTTGCCAAAGAGAACCTCAAGGCAAAAGAAGCCTATTGTAAGACTTTCTGGCCCGGTAACAAGCAGCCGGGGGCTAATAAAGAGCAGCCAACATCGGTTTATGGCCACACCAACGTTTTTGAAGATTTTGCCGAAGCGGTGCGCTATTACTGGCAGGATTGCCCGAAAATGCGTATAACCCACCCACAACGCTGGGCCTTTTTAAACAAATATGTGTTTGAAGGGATTGCCTACGATAAAAAACAGAATATTCTTTCTGCCGGCTCAACAAGTCTGGTAAAATACTGAATAAATAATTTGAAAGGGAACTTATGAAAAATATTCATCGGCAGGGCCGATGAACGGGCAAAGACGAGGTTTTCCGTCGATGAAGATCAATTAGCGGAAAGAAGGGCTGAAAATAGAGCCCGGTCGGAAATCGCTGCGAGACGTCGCCAAATTGAGGCGAAAGGTCGTGAGTATCAGGAAAGCTTGAAATACCTTGACGATATGCGGGCAAAAATTGCGGCACTGTACGAGCGCGACCGATTGCTTGAGCAGGCGAAAAAAGAAAGTGTGGCCCGAGAAATATCTTCGTTACCGGCAAAGAAGCCGACCGGGCAAGAAGTTGTTCCGCAAAACATTTCGGGACCAACAATCACGAAAAATTCGGGACCAACAATCACGAAAAAACAGAGCGAACCTGTCCAGACCAAATCTGGCTCGGTCAGCAGGACCTTTTCAACTGGCGCTTATGAAATGACAGTAACTGTTAACGGAGCAACTCTGCTGGATGAAACTTTGCCAAAGAAGCGGGGCGGCTCTCTTAATGCCGGGGAGTTGAGGCTTGCCGCCTCATCATCGCATTGCAGCATACATATTAGCTATCAAATCAAACAGGCCTACGGAGCTTCAATCGACGAAACGGCAAAAGCTGGGAGTACTTTTATCAAAGTCGACTTTCTTGAACTGAATGAAAACTGGGCCAACACCAGTCGTCTTCAGCAGAAGTTCGCTTCAGGTCCGGTTCATCGAGGCAACGGCCCGCACAGCGGCGAGTTTTCGATTCCGGTTGAGTGTAACGACAAGATAAAAAAATACATGATTTCAACGGACAGTAGTTTTCTTACCAGTCATATTTACTTCTCAGTTCTGATAGTAGCCAGCCAAAACCGACATTTTCTCCAATAATTAAAGAGCCGTTTTCAATTAGAAATTTTAAATGCTATGACAATAATTATCGCCCGATTGCAGCTTAAAAGCAATCGGGCGATTTAATTCAAAAAAGAATTGGAAATTTCTGCGCGATGATCGGCCAGGTTAGCCGCCAAGAGCCTTTTTAACCTTGTCGAAAAAAGACTTGCCTGAACCGATACCGGTGGCTTTTGATTCGGGATCTTCTTCGGCGAGTTGCATCAGCAGCTCGCGCTGGCGACTGTTGAGTTCGGTTGGAGTGCGCACGAAAATCTTTACCAGCTGGTCGCCTTGACCACCGCGCAATGATTTTACGCCATAGCCGCGCAGCCTGAAGATTTTGCCCGTTTGGGTTCCTTCGGGAATCTTGATTTTGACAACGCCTTTGAGAGTCGGCACTTCAATTTCGCCGCCAAGTGAGGCGAGCGGGAAGGTTATATTCTTCTCACAGATGATGTCATCGCCGATGCGCTCGAAGAAATCGTGTTTGCCGACCGACAAAAAGATGTAAAGACTGCCGCTTGGGCCGCCCTTTTCGCCGGGTTCGCCTTCGCCACCGAGTTTGAGCTTGCTGCCAGTTTCAACCCCCGGCGGAATCTTGACGTCGATCTTCGAAGAATGGCGGGTGCGACCGGTGCCGCTGCAGGTTTTACAGGGCTTATCGATGATTTCGCCTTCGCCCTGGCACTGGTGACAGGTGCGCTGAATCGAAAAGAAGCCCTGGGCCAGGGAAATAGTGCCGCGCCCCTTGCAGACCGGGCATTGTTTGCGCTGGCTACCGGCCTCTGCGCCGCTGCCGGCACAGGAAGTGCATTTGGCGGATTTCTGAACGGTGATGTTTTTTTCACAGCCAAAAACCGCTTCTTCGAAGGTTATTTCAAGATCATATCTTAAATCAGCACCGCGCCTGGGGCCACGTCGCTGGGTATTGCCGCCGCCAAAAAAATCAGAGAGAATGTCTCCGAAAATGTCACCGAAGCCAAAACCGCCCATATCCTGATAGTTGAACCCGCTCTGGTCGATGCCGGCGTGGCCGAACTGGTCGTAAGCCGACCTTTTCTGCGGATCAGAAAGGATCTGGTAGGCTTCATTAATTTCTTTAAATTTTTCTACCGCATCATCGCTTTTATTTACGTCTGGGTGATATTGACGCGCTA
>CAZTHA010000496.1:0-2945 GCA_964613435.1 uncultured bacterium | reverse complement strand
CCTTGTAGTCAGTGCCGGCATTCAGACCGGTTAAAGTCTGATCGAAAGCGGTCATCGGTCCACCGCCAGCCAGATCATTCAGTCTGATCTGGTCAGCAAGCTGGTTGGAATCGGCAAAGATAAAATAAATGAACACAGTGCTGGGATCATCAACGGTAAACCTGACATCTGCCTTGAAAGACCCGTTACTGCTGATTGAAACATTTGAGAAGAAAGCATCGGCAACCGTATCGGTATCTGTCGAAACAGAATCCACATCTATCTGGGCATCGGTTGTCGTGAAAGAAAGAGTACCGAACGACGCAGAAGTCGTTTTGTTACCACTCTTGTCGGTGCAGATAACTTCGTAAGTATATTGGGTCAAAGCCTGCAAACCAGAAACTTCAAATTTGTGACTGGTGGCGTAAGTCATGCTCACTGGAAACTCGATTCGGTCACCTACTTTGGTTCGCAGAACCAACCGACTCAAACAGAGCTCGTCGGTTTTCCAGGTTATCATTACCGATTTGCTGGTTGGGTTGGCGACTACGCCGCTTATGATTGGAGGAATATTGTCGCCAAAACCGGGCAGGCCATTCGTGCCATGGCACAGATAGCACATATTGGAATCTGTATAGTAATGGTCGGGGTTTCTTGAAGTCTCGGTATGGCATGCCAAACAATCGGCCTGCTGCCAACCTGGGTGCATGTTATCGAGAAGTGGCGCGTTACTGTGTCCGTCAATGCTTCCCGAACCATCGGCCGGTGTTGAAATGATTGGAGAATCTATGGCTCCAGGATTCTGCACCGTACCATCGGTTACCAGACCGGTGTTGACCGGTGATGTTGTCTGATAGGCACCCAGAGGGTTAACGTTCGAGTTCGAGGTTGTCGAAGACGAACACCCGGCAGACATGAATGCCACTGAACCAAGCAGGATCAGTAACAGCCATGAATTTATCCGTAGCTGACGATAAGACTTCATAGGTGATTTGTGACCTCCAATTTTGTTCCTGCTAACACAGGTCTCTAGGCTGTATCGACATAAATTCACGGAACTGTTAGCCTTTTTATCAGGCTGTTTTTTTGTTTTCAAAGTTTTTTTGTTGATTTTTTATTCAGAAATATCTGAAAGCTGTCGAATATGGTTGATGATTTAACAACCAAACTCTAAATTACGGGAAAAATATGAAACCTTTGAAAACCTTTCTGGCGTGGTCGGCCACAATCCTTTTTTCTGGCCTTTACTCGGTTGTGGTATATCCCCTGCACCTGATTAGAAACCTTGGTTATCACCTGAGATCCCCCTCGGTATTGTTGTATGCTCTAATCTTCTTTCTTCTCGACCGTTTCACCAAATTGATCATCCTCAACAACACCCATGAGCTACCCGTAAAGGTTGTTGAAAACTTCTTCACCATAACCTATGTGAAGAACCCGGGAGTCGCCTTCGGCTGGTTTCCGGACTGGCGATTGCCGCCCATTATCATGGCATTGACGATGATCATCATCATCGCTTATTACAGTCTCAAATTACCCGAAGAGGAACGTTTAACCCGCTGGTCACTAGCTCTCTTGGTTGGTGGTGCGGTAGGCAATCTTTACGACCGTGTGGTTTACGGCTTTGTCGTTGATTTCTTTCTCTTTCACTTTGGCAGTTTTGATTTTCCGGTATTCAACGTCGCCGACGTTGCCATAGACTTTGGTGTATTCATGCTGTTTATCGACATTTTCTTTCTCAGTCCCGAAGATGACACCGAGGGAACCGATCAGATGCTGCCGATGCCAAACGCCTGAACGCGTCGAATGATTTGAATGTATCCAATTTTCTGGGCCACGCCATGGTTTAACATCTATTCTTATGGCTTGCTGATTGCGCTTGGTTACAGTGCCGGCACCTTCGTTATAATTCGTGAAGCTCGAAAACAGGGTCTGCCAGCAGAAGCCATTTTCGACATGCTTTTGCTGCAGCTTATTGTTGGCATCTGCGGTTCAAGGCTTCTGTTTCTGCTCGAATACGCCCCCGAGAAACTCAACATTCACGACTTCTTCGCTTTTGAACAGGGCGGTTTGACCTTTTACGGTTCATTGATAAGCAGTTTCATTTTTGATCTTCTTTATCTGAAATTCCGCCGCATTCCTTTCTGGCAGGTCATGGACTGTATTGGCTTTGGCATGCCTCTTGGAATAGCCATTGCGCGACTTGGTTGCTTTCTCAATGGTTGTTGCTATGGCACTGAATGCTCGCTGCCATGGGGAGTGACTTTTCCTCTTGTCGGACCGTCACCGGTTCATCCGACTCAGCTTTATGAGTCTTTTGCAGCGCTGTTAACTTTCTTCTTGTTGAAAAAATTCCGTAACTATCAGCGCAATTATGGCGAAATTTTCCTGGCCTCTGCTTCCTTATACAGCTTTTTCAGATTTTTCATTGAATTTTTCCGAGCTGAAAACCCGGTAATTTTTATGGGAATGAAGCTTTCTCAGCTGATTGGCATAGCAATTATCCTGTGCGCGTTCTACGTTCGCCGCCACATTGACCGAACCAGAAAACTGCGCGTTTTACCCGAAACCGAGACGAAAGAGCTCAGCTAAAATGCCCAGCACCTATATCTATGGCTTTCTTCTGACCATTGCATTTGCGCTCGGACTTCTCCTGTTCTGGCGCAACCGGCCCGGCCAAAATTTCAACATCGATAATTTCATCGACTTGAGCTTGATAATTGTTTTTGCAGCCATTCTGGGGGCACGACTGCTCTATATAGCACTCTATCCACAGCAATTTTCAACCCTTTATGACTATATTGCACTTCATGAGGGCGGACTGGTATTCTATGGCGGTTTCATCGGAGCAATCATTGGCTTGATCTTATACTGTCGGCGCAAGAAAATAGATCTGACACCAACCCTGGCCGGGCTAGTCCCTTCCCTGGCTCTTGGACAGGCTATCGGCCGCTTTGGCTGCGCTG
>CAZTHA010000495.1:1595-2959 GCA_964613435.1 uncultured bacterium | reverse complement strand
TGCCGGTCATCAGCCCACGCGAAGGCCCACGTTCAAATGGTTGCTTGTGGTAGCGGCACTGTTACTTCTGGGAATCGGTTTAATGCGGCCACTTGGCGGAATTACCGAAGAACAGGTTTTTGGCACCGGCTTCGACCTGGTCATTGCCCTGGACATATCAAAGTCGATGAATGCCCGAGACATTGACGGAAACTCGCGACTGGATGTGGCCAAGGCAATTATTTCCCGGATGCTGAATGGCCTTCGTGACGATCGCATTGGGCTAGTGGTATTTGCGGGTGAAACCATGGTTCAAAGCCCATTGTCACGAGATAAAAATACCTTTCTGACTTTTCTCGAACGGGTTAATCCACAGTTGTTGGCCAAACAGGGCACCGATCTTGGCGGAGCGATTCAGACTTCGATAGATCGCTTCGATATGACTGCTTCACAGAGTAAGGTCATTCTTTTGTTTTCCGATGGCGAAGACAATAACCGCGAAAAACTCGACAAGTCCATCGAAGAAGCTGGGCGCAAGGGACTGCCGGTCTACACGGTTGGAATAGGCAGTGAAAAGGGCGGCTACATTCCCGAAGGGCAGACCTGGTTTGGTGAAATGATTTATAAAAAGCACCAGGGCAAGCTTGTCGTAACCCGTCTGGAAGACAAAAATCTCAAGGAGATCGCCGAAAAAACCGGTGCCAAATATTTCCGGGCCAATAATATTGCCAGCGCTCGCGAGGTCGTTGCTGCGCTCGATGAGTTGAGTCGAACCGCTATTGCTGGCGGAACCAGGCAGGTTCGTCATGAGCTTTACTGGCTGCCGGTAATTATCGCTTTTCTATTGTTGCTATGCGAATGGATGATATCGGAACGGATACCCTATTCGCGGGAAAAGGATCATTGGTTGCAAAGAATATGAAAAAGCTTTTTTTATGTTTATTGATGTTTCTTGCTGCCGTGGCTGGCGTTCAGGCTCACCCTGCCCAGAACGTCAAGGCGGGGTTGAAATTTCTCGAAAAGGGTCTTCTCGAAGATGCTGAAAGGGAAATGCAGCTGGCAAGATTTGCCGATCCCGATAATCCTTTGATTCAGTATAATCTCGGTCAGATAAGTTATCGAAAGCGTGACTACGGGCAGGCAGCAAGCTTTTTTGCCAAGGCGGCCGGTTCGGCTGATCGAAAAGAGCTTGGCTTCATGAGCTTGCACAATCTTGGGAATGCCGCATATCGCATGGGAAATTTTGCTATGGCGGTTGATGCCTACAAAAAAGGTCTGGAAATCAGGCAGGACCCGAAGACCGAATACAATCTGCACCAGGCCGAAAAGAAATTGCAGGAGCAGATGGAAAAACAGCAGCAGAACCAGCAGAACCAGCAGAACCA
>CAZTHA010000495.1:0-1495 GCA_964613435.1 uncultured bacterium | reverse complement strand
AATTGCAGGAGCAGATGGAAAAACAGCAGCAGAACCAGCAGAACCAGCAGAACCAACAGAACCAAAAGAACCAGCAGGGCCAAGCTGGGCAAAAAGACGGCGAAAAGGACCAGCAACAAGACAAAAATTCGCAGAATGAGAATCAGCAAAATGGTCAGAGCGATAAAGGCGATAAAGGCAACCAGGGACAGCAAGAATCTGATAAAGAACAATCCCAGGCGAAAAATGGTGATGATCAGGAAAAAGCAAAGGATTCCGAGCAGGGAAAACCTGATGAACAACAGCAGAATGATGCGCAAGAGAAGCGACAGGATGTCGAAATGTCCCAGGAAAAGACCGACAGTCAGAAACCTCAGGAGTCACAGCGAGCGCGGGCAATAAAGAACCGAAAAATGAACCCTTATATGGTTGAAAAGTTGATGCGGGAAATGCAGGAGCGCGAAAAGCAGGCTCAGCTATATTATCGAAATGAGCAGATTCAACGTCAGGAAGAAATGGATCCGTTCAACATGAATGCTCAACAATTGCATGAATTCTTCCAGAATCGCGGGCGCAAGCCTTTAAAGCCCCAATCGGACGAGCCTGATTGGTGATCAGGCTTCGATTGACATTGTTCCCTCTCCGGATTTTCTTGCATTGTAAAGCGCCAGCTGAGCACGGTGTATAAAGCTTTCGAGGTCGTCCTCGTGGTGCAGTTCGGTCAGGCCAAAAGAAAATGAGGCCGGAATTTTGTGCTTGGTAAATTCAAGATTTTTCAGCTTTTCTCTGAATGTGCGAATAATTTTTTCAGCCTGCTTAACCCTTGTATCAGGCATGTAAAGGACGAATTCGTCGACCCCAAGTGAGCCAAGCACATCGCAGCCGCGAATATGAGTTTTGAGCTCTTCGGCGGAATTTTTCAGAATTTCGTGGGCCACGTCATTGCCATGCAAATTGATAATGGATTTGAAATTTTCCATGTCCATGATGACCAGTGAAAGAGGTTTTTCCTGTTCCTGGCAGACGTCGATTTCTTTTTCCAGTTTGGAAATGAAAAATTGATGGGTGTAGATGCCGGTTTCAACATCGAATTGCTTTAATTCAGAAATGATGCTGAGCAGATGCTCCTTCTCAAGAGCTGCAGAAATGGCCCCGGCCATTGCCAATAGAAAATTGCGGGTTCCATGTTCAATTTCAAAAGCATTTTCAAAATAGCAGGCGAGAAAACCGAATGTTCTGCCTTCCCAGCCGATGTGAGCGGCGATACACATGCCGTATTCCCGGTCAATTTTCATTTCTTCGTAATCGTCGTGGGGGTCACCGGGCTTGATAACCGTAAAACTGTCTTTGAAAAATAGACGGCCAATCGTATTGCTGCCGATCTTTCGATGAAATTTGTTCAGTGCGGATCTTGGAATCCCGTGAGAATGCGGAATGTCGAGATAGGAGGTTTGCTTGTTCTGCAGGGCGATATAAACAAACCTCCTATCTCGACATTCCGCATTCTCACGGGATT
>CAZTHA010000494.1:0-2964 GCA_964613435.1 uncultured bacterium | reverse complement strand
GCCCATAACAAGCTGCGTCAGGGGGTTGAAAAGCAGGGCGCAACCTCGTCGGGCAACATTCCCTATAAAAAAATCTGGCAGACGCTGACCTGGGCTCTGGATCACGATTGTTACTCGGTTGAAAAAATCAATGCCCGTATTGAAAACGGCACTTATCCTGAACTGGTAAAAGAAGCCACCGAAAAATACGATGCCGACATCGCCTCAGCCGTTGAAAAAATCATTGCCCGCAAAGACGACGTGCGCATCGTCATCATTGCCGGGCCATCGAGTTCGGGCAAAACCACCACAACCATCAAGATCGGCGAGCATCTGGCCAAACAGGGTTATGAGCTGGTTTCAATGGAGCTGGATAACTACTATTTCGATCTGGAGCATCATCCGAAAGATGAATTCGGAGACTATGACTTTGAAACTCCGGAAGCTCTTGATCTCAAGCTGATCAATCAGCATCTGGCCGATCTGCTCGACGGCAAAACCATTCAAATGCCGCGCTACAATTTTAAAACCGGCAAGCGCGAAGCCGAAACCGATCCGATGAAACTGGAAAAGAATCAGATACTGCTGCTCGACAGTCTGCACGGTCTCTATGGCCCAATGACCGACAGCGTTGCCGATGAGAAAAAATTCAAACTTTATATTGAAACTCTTTGCCAGATCAAGAATAAAGACGGCGAATTCATTCGCTGGACCGATGTGCGCCTGTTGCGCCGCATGGTCAGAGATTCATGGCATCGCAGTTACAATCCGCGGCAGACCCTGGAACACTGGCATTATGTGCGCAGATCGGAAATTCAGCACATCATTCCGTTTTTGGGTACTGTCGATCACATCATCGATGGCTCGCTCGCCTATGAGTTACCGATCTACAAGAAGCATCTGTTCAAGTTTTTCCCGGACTTCGTCAAGGACTACCGGGAAGACCCCAAGCGCCAGGATGCCTACATTCGCGCCAAGAGGGTGCATGACCTGCTTGAATCTTTCAAGACCTGGGAAGACGAAGATATCGTGCCCAAAGACGTTCTGATTCGCGAATACATTGGCGGCAGTATTTACGAGTATTGATCCTTTTTTAATGTCATCGCCCGACGAGCTTATGCCCCGAAGGGGTTGTCGGGCGATCATTATTTAAAGCCTATCTTGAGATGACCCGATCAAGTCGGGGCAAGACGGGTTTGTTAAGTTGGCATCCTATGGGATGCCCCTTTTTTTATTGCCGGAAAAGCTTTGCGGTTGCCGGGAAAATCTCTTTGCCGGTGGCCAGTCTCTTTGCCGCACGCGCCCGATTTTACTGGGCGATGATGCTGACGATAAGCCGGCGGGTGCGCGGACCGTCAAATTCGCAAAGATAGATCCCTTGCCATGTTCCCAGCACCAGGTCGCCACGATGAACGATAAAAGAATGGCAGGCCCCGAAAAGACTGGATTTCATGTGGGCGTGGCTGTTGCCTTCCCCATGGCGGTCGAAATTTTCATGCTCAGGAAAGACCTTGTCGAATCTTTTTAGCAGATCGTGCACCACATCGGGGTCGGCGTTTTCATTGACGGTGACTGCGGCTGTGGTATGGGGCGTGGCCACGAGAATGTGACCTTCGCTGATGCCGGCTTCGCGAATCGACTGACGCACCAGATGGGTGACATCGACAAATGCCTGTGATGAAGGGGTGCGAATCGAATGTTCGAAAATCATTTTTTTATCTCCTGTCGCAGGTAACGATCATGATTTGATAGGGGTTCAGACTGATTTCATCGGCGATGCCGGCGATACTGTGGCTGCCCTCATTGCTGAGAATGGCAAGATTGTCGGCAGTGCGGATGCGTTTTGGTAAGCTGAGTGAAAGGGTCTGGGCCGAATCGGTGTTGACGCAAACCATTGCCTGACGACCATCCCTGCAGGTTTTTACATAGCCCTTGAGGCCGGTCTGGTCAGGTTTCCAGCAGCCAAAGGGAATGACCGTGCCTTCCTGGTTGAAAACCTTATCTGAGTGCTTGATTTTGATCAGGTCGCGGATGAATTCGGGCAAGTCGGAGTGGATTCCGGCGGCGAAATTTTCCGGCCCCGAACTGCAGACGTCGATACGCTCAAAAAGGCCCTTTTCGCTGCCGGCGGCGAACATGACATCGCTACTCATCAAGCCGGCGAGAGCGAATTCGATTTTCATCAGCGCGAGAATCTGGGCGACGGTATTGGTGTCGAGTTGGGCAAGGCTGTGAATATTTTCATACTGCACGAATTTGCGCACGATAGCCTTGTCGTTAAGCCCCTGAACCTCATCGGCGCGAATGCGGGCCAGAGCTTTCATGGCCGGCATCAGAACGTCATGACTGCTGTAAATGGTGCAGGTTGGCACGCCATTAGAGCGCTTGTAAAGCGTGTAGATGTCGGTGGGAATATAGAGCCCGCCGCTGTACCAGTAGATGTTGTTGAAAAAACGGTCGGCACCGGCCGCAATTCCTGATTCTGCCAGTTCGATCAGTGGCGCCATGCCAAGATTCTCGGCAAGAAACCAGACATTGGGAAAACGCTGCCTGGTTTCACCGACGATGCGGGCGAGGCCGGCCGGGTCGAGTCCCCAGGCTGCATCGATACGTATCGCATTGACATGATATTTCTTAATATGTGGGAAAATGACTTTTTCGAGCCAGTAGTTCTGCAGTTCCTCGAGTGAGTTGTCGAGAATGAACGCGCCCCAGTTAACCCGGATGCGGTTGTTGTCGGCATCGACGTCATCGGCACCGGCTTCGATACCGTTATTTTCGTAATCTTTGAACCATCGAGTCTGCAGGTGACTGGCATTGAAATCGGCATGATTGAAGGGAATGTCGATCATGCGGTCCATCCCGAGTTCTTCAACGAACTTCATCAGTTCGGCAAAGTTTTCCCAGTTGCCGAAAAGCTGGCATGGCTGCTGGTAATCCTTTACCACGTAGGGCGACAGCGATGGCAGGAAGTGGGGCAGGATA
>CAZTHA010000493.1:0-2969 GCA_964613435.1 uncultured bacterium | reverse complement strand
TGCCAACGCCAGTATTCGTGCTCTTGTTGTTGGCACTACTGCCCTGAAAGAGATTTCGACCTATCCGAATCCGGCCAGGAATAATTCGACCATTCGTGCAGCATTCACCGGTCCGGCCAACAACCAGGCCAGCGTTTATGCAAAAATATACGATGTCAAGGGGCACAAGGTTGCTCAGATGCCTTTAAGTTATGTCGGCAGTGGCGTTTATGAAACCAGATGGGACCTTCGCAACACCGAAGGCGATATCGTTGCCAATGGTGTTTACCTTGCGGAAATCAAGGCAACCCTTGCCGGACAATCAACCAAACAGCGACGTAAAATCGCAGTTCTGCGCTAGACTGGAGATAGACAGATCATGAGAAAAGCAAAATTCTTTCTGCTGTTGGTGGTTCTGATGACCTTTCCGATGATTCAGAACTGCGGCGGAAGCAGTAATGGCGGCGGTACCAGTGACCTGATCATCGCTGACAAACTTATCAACGAGGGCTGGGACCAAATTGGGGTCGGCAATTTTACCACGGCAAAAGCCAGCTTTCAGCAGGCTCTTAATGAACCTTTGACCGATGGACAGCGTGTTGCTGCCCATAGTGGCATGGGCTGGGCCCTTTCAAAAAATGGCGAAGTGCTTGAATCGATTCCATACTTTGAAATCGCTGCCGAGCTAGATAATGAGGCCAAGGTTGGCCTGGCGGGTGCTCTGATTTACCGCCACCAGACTACTGCTGACTATGTTCGGGCCGCAGAGATGCTTGGCAACATGCCACCGGAGAAATTTGCTCCGCAGCACAGTGGCCTTGGCCTTAATTCAGCCAAAGTTCATGCGCTGGCCGCTCTCTCATACGCTCTGGCCGGTGACCAGGATCAGGCTACCGTTTACATCAACAAGGCGGCAGCCCTTGATTCAATGATGGTCGGCACCACCGTCGATCGTATCGATGAAGCCTTTTACCTGCTCGGCTGGAAAGACTGAGTCCTTCAAGAGTCTGAAAATATTGTAACCGCCCGGTGATGCCGGGCGGTTTTCCTTTGGCCCGGGTTCAACTAATGTTTGTAAAACAGCTGCATTGTTGATATTATCTGCAGGAAGTTGCTGAATAATTACAAACGTCGGAGGCAAAAAATGATTCTGGTTACCGGTGGCGCAGGTTTTATCGGATCAGCACTGGTTTGGGCTCTAAATCAGCGCGGACATGAAGATATTCTGGTGGTCGACAACCTGGGCTCAGGTGAAAAGTGGAAAAATCTGCGCGGTCTCAAATATGCCGACTATTGTGAGAAAACCGACTTTTTGCCGCGCCTTGAACGCGGCGATTTCGACCGGAAAAAAATAACCGCTGTCTTTCATCTTGGCGCCTGTTCCAGCACTACGGAAAGCGATTGTGGTTATCTGATCAGAAACAATTTTGAATTCAGCAAATCTCTGGCCGTTTATGCTCATGCCCACCGGGCAAGGTTTATTTATGCCAGCAGTGCCGCAACCTACGGTGATGGTGAACATGGCTTCGATGATGATGAAAGTATGATCGACCGGCTGGTGCCTTTGAACATGTACGGCTATTCAAAACATATGTTTGATTTATGGCTTAAGGACCAGGGATTGCTTGATCAAAGCGTCGGATTGAAGTTTTTCAATGTTTTTGGGCCGAATGAATATCATAAAGGTTCGATGCGCAGCTTCATTCTCAAGTCTTTCGATCAAATCAAGGAAACCGGCAAGGTCCAGCTTTTTAAATCCCATCGATCAGATTACCAGGATGGCGAACAGCTTCGGGACTTTATTTACGTTAAAGATGCCGTCGAAATGACCCTGCATTTTCTTGAAAAACCTGAAGCTAACGGTTTATTCAATATAGCTACCGGCATTGCCAGAAACTGGAATGACCTGGTTAAGGCAACCTTCAATGCCATGGGCATTACGCCTTCGATCAGTTATGTCGACATGCCCGAGTCGATCCGCAACCAATACCAGTATTTCACCAGGGGTAACATCGAAAAGCTGCGCGCCAGCGGCTACGACAAACAGCTTTATTCACTTGAACAAGCTATCGATGATTACGTGAAAAACTACCTGGTAAACGGTGCCAGACTGGGTTGATCAGACGCCTTCAGCAGGCTCTTGTGCTACCGACATGATTTCTTCATCGGTGAGTTGCCTGAAAGAGAACTGGTAACCTTCGTATAGGCCGATCAGGTAAAAAACCACGTCCATCGGTTGAAAGGTTGCCTTCATAACTTCGACGATCGCGGTCGGCGTAAGTTGGGAAACAAGTTCTAGTATTGGAATACTTTGGCTGTTGGAAACTATTATTACTACAGTTAACAGGTTGCCAAGTGCGCAACCAATCGCTGACAGTATGCCCCCGACAACCCCAAAAGAAGTATCCACACCTTTGCCCGCGGTTCTGACCGCTAAACCAACGAGAACTCCTACGCCGATGGCCATCCAACCAATCTGGTAATTGGTCAGAGCAGTAATTCCCGCCCAGATAATTGCGCTTACCAGGGCTGCCGCTGCTCCTGCTCCAATACCCAGCATCAGGTTCTGTTCGTCACGCATTTTCTGCAACAATTGCTGCATTTTCAATGGGTCTATTTCGATGGTTGGGAGGTCCTGCTCATTGGTCTCTTCGTTTTGAATCTCATTCATTTTTTCACCTGCCGACAGAATTTTTTTCTAACCGAATCAAGAAAACTGAAAAATATGCCTGGACTGAATACCTGAGCAGCATGATAACAGAAATCTGCAAAAATGGAATCTGTTTGCTGAATTGCTACCTGTCGACTATAAGGTCTGGACCGGGGTTGTCTATTTCTTCATCGATGCCCCGGTCGAAAAAAATAAAAATCACGATGATGGTAAGAAAAATCGTTGCCAGGCTAAGGTTAATTCCGTCTGAAAAAGAGCCGGAACGGTCGGCAAGCCAGCCGCCAATTGATGGGCCGGTGAGCGCAGCCAACCCATAGCC
>CAZTHA010000492.1:0-2971 GCA_964613435.1 uncultured bacterium | reverse complement strand
TGTCAGTGTTTTCTTGAAGGATCTCTTCACCAAACATGCTGCGACTTTCGAACGTTTAGGGGTTAATCCCAATAATGGTGTTGGCGAATTGCTTGAAAAAATCAAGGCATTGCCTGAAACTGAGCGGGCTGAGATTCTGAATGATTTGAATGAAATTTTGAAAAAACAGCCGCCTCTGGCGATGGTTAATTCAGACAAGGGAATTACCAACCTGCATGTTCCATCGGATGTGATTATCGATGCTTCAATGCCGGCGGCAATTCGTGCTGGCGGAAAAATGTACGGCCCGGATGGCGAGCTTTATGATATGAAAGCCGTTATTCCCGATCGTTCTTATGCGCGAATTTACCAGCAGACCATAGACTTTTGTCGCGAGAATGGTGCTTTCGACCCCAAAACCATGGGCAGCGTCGCCAACATCGGGCTGATGGCCCAGAAAGCCGAAGAATATGGTTCGCATGACAAAACCTTTGAAATTGCTGGTGAAGGAATGGTTAAGGTTATCGATTCCGATGGTAAAGTTCTTCTCGAGCATGCGGTCGAAAAGGGCGACATCTGGAGAATGTGCCAGACCAAAGACCTGCCGATACGTGACTGGGTCAAACTTGCCGTTAATCGTGCCCGCATAACCGGAACTCCGGCTTACTTCTGGCTGACCGAAGAAAGAGCCCATGACCGCAGTTTGATTACCAAAGTTCAGCGCTATCTAAAAGATTATGATCTGAATGGTCTTGACGTTCAGATTCTTTCGCCTCGTGACGCTATCGCCGCAAGCCTGCAGCGGTCGAAAGAAGGCAAAGACACTATTTCAGTTACCGGAAACGTTTTGCGCGATTACCTGACCGACCTTTTCCCGATTCTTGAGCTTGGTACAAGCGCAAAAATGCTTTCGATCGTTCCTTTGCTCAATGGCGGCGGTCTTTATGAGACTGGCGCCGGTGGTTCAGCGCCCAAACACGTTCAGCAGTTCGTTGAAGAAGGCCATCTACGCTGGGATTCACTGGGCGAATTCCTCGCTCTGGGCGTATCTCTTGAAGATTATGGCCTGCGCTACCAGAACAAGACGGCCGGAATTCTTGGAAAAGCATTGAATGATGCTATCGGCAAGGTTCTTGAAGAAAATATCGCACCTTCACGGTCTGCCAGCAAGGGCATCGACAATCGCGGCACCCATGTTTATCTGGCAAGATATTGGGCCGAAGCCATGGCAAGTCAGAGCGACGATGAAGTGCTAAAAAATCGCTTTGCACCACTTGCGGCAAAGCTTGCAGAAAATCAGGAAACAATTCTTAAAGAAATCGACGCAACCCGTGGAAAGCCCCTGGATATTGGCGGCTACTACAACCCCGAAAAGGAAAAGGTTACCCGGGCAATGCGCCCAAGCCAGACTTTTAACCAGATTTTGGCTGATTTTCACCAAAGCTGAGGTTACATTTCGCTGATCGATTGAAAAAGGGGCTGTCCAGGTGGACAGCCCCTTTTTCAATCCCTGGTATTGTCTATTTGGTGAAGAACAGGCTGACGAACGAAAGAACTTCTTGCGAATCGTTGAGGATGCCATGGGTTTCACCGGCATTGCAGAGCCAGGCGTCACAAGGATTTACCGAAAATTGGCGGCCATTGTGAATGCCTGTGCCTGTGCCTCCGACGATGAAATATAGCTCTGCACTATCGGGGTGGCAATGTTCAGGAATGGTTGACCCCGGCTCCATTTCATTCAGTCCGAACGAACTGAAACGCATGCCCTCGGGGCAATATTGCAGATAATCACGGCAGCGAATCATTCCTTCGCCGCCGCGAACATTCATTTTTTTTATTTCTTCAAGTTCCTGGTAAATGAACATTTGTTTTATTTTACCGGCGCGAACTTGGCGGTGAAATGTCGCAGGAATGGCGGTTCCCAGGTGATTTTCAACCCGCGGGCTTTTTTCCTTCCGGCGAAAGTTTCGATTATAGCTTCGACGGCGTAGTCAAAGTGGCTCTGGGTGTAGACTCGGCGGGGAAAAGCCAGTCTGACCAGTTCCATCATGGCTGGAATTTCTTTGCCGGTTTTCTTGTCCTTTTTACCAAACATGACCGAACCAATTTCGACTCCTCTGATGCCGCCTTTTTTATATAATTCGCAAACCAGAACCTGTCCAGGATACTCGTTTGCGGGAATATGCGGATAAAAGGATTTTGCGTCGATGTAAACGGCATGTCCGCCGGTGGGTCTGATAATGCCTATTCCGGCTTCGGTAAGTCTTTCACCCATGTATTCAGCCGTGCGGATTCGATAGCGAAGATACTCTTCGTCGAGTGCTTCCATGAGACCAACGGCTAGTGCGTCGAGATCCCGGCCGGCCAGGCCGCCATAACTCGGAAAACCTTCGGTCAATATGAGCAGATTGCGGCAGTGGGCTGCAAGGTTATCGTCATTCATTGCCAGAAAGCCGCCAATATTGACCATACCGTCCTTTTTTGCGCTCATGGTGCAGCCATCTGCATAGGAAAACATTTCCTGGGCAATTTCGAGGGGCGATTTATTTTCGTAACCTTTTTCGCGTATTTTAATGAAATAAGCATTCTCAGCGAATCGGCAACAGTCGATGAAAAAGGGCACTTTGTATTTCTTGTAAATCTTTGCTGCTTCTCTGATATTTTCCATTGATACCGGCTGGCCGCCGCCTGAATTGTTGGTTATGGTCAACATGCCAAGCGGAACCTTCTTGTGATTCTTTTTCAAAAAAGCCTCGAGCTTGGTCAGATCGATGTTGCCTTTGAACGGGTGAATCAATGCGGGGTGCTTGCCTTCTTCGATGACCAGATCGACGGCTTCGGCGCCGGTATATTCAATGTTGGCGCGGGTGGTATCGAAATGAGTGTTATTGGGCACAATCTGACCCTTTTTGACGGCTACCGAGAAAAGAATCTTTTCAGCGGCCCGGCCCTGGTGGGTCGGTATGATGTGGTTGAAGCCGGTAATTTTCTT
>CAZTHA010000491.1:0-2987 GCA_964613435.1 uncultured bacterium | reverse complement strand
CATTTCCGGGCCATAAGAAGGTAACCAGGATACGTTCTTTCCAGCCCGCATGCCTGTTTCAGCCAGAACTTTTCCCAGAAAGAGAATGCCCTGACCACCGAAACCTGCGAGTATAATTCTTTCAACTTTTGACGACATAAAATGCCTCCTCGGAATTTATTACATAGGCGCAGCCCCCTTCAGGGGGCCACGCGGAATTTTTCAAGCCTTTTCTACCCCATGCACATCTTTGTAGGTGCCCAGTGGGAAAACCGGCAGCATGTTTTCAGTCAGCCATTTGTGGGAATCGGCCGGCTTTTTGCCCCAGTTGGTCGGACAGATGGCCACGACTTCGACGAAAGTGAAGCCTTTGCCTTCTTTCTGGAGTTTGAAAGCATTATAGATCGCTTTCTTGGCCTTCATCAGGTTGGCGGTATTGTTGATCGAAACGCGGGTTACGTAAGCCGGGCTTTCGAGAGTGGCGATCATTTCGCACATTTTGATCGGATAGCCGGCGGTTGAAGCGTCGCGACCATAGGGTGAAGTCTGGGTTTTCATGCCGATCAGGGTGGTCGGGGCCATCTGGCCACCGGTCATACCGTAAATTGCGTTGTTGACGAAAATTACGGTCATGTTTTCACCACGGTTGGCGGCATGAATGATTTCGGCGGTTCCGATCGCGGCCAGATCGCCGTCACCCTGATAGGTGAAAACGATATTGTCGGGTCGGGTTCTTTTAATACCGGTAGCAACGGCCGGTGCGCGACCGTGTGGCGCCTGATTGAAATCGAGATCGAAATAATCATAAGCAAAAACCGAGCAGCCAACCGGCGCGACACCGATGGTGCGGTCTTTCAATTCGAGTTCGTCGATCGCTTCAGCGACGAGGCGGTGAATTGTCCCGTGATCGCAGCCGGGGCAATAGTGGAACGGAGTTTTACTCAAGCTTTCGGGTCTTTTAAAAACCTGTTTCATTTGTTGCCAGGCTCCTTTCAGTCGGGTCTTACAATTTTATCTACTTCGTTGAGAATTTCAAAGTCAGATGGAATGGTTCCGCCGGTGCGGCCGAAGAAATATACAGGCTTTTTGCCGTTTACTGCAAGCTTGACATCTTCAACCATCTGTCCGCATGACATTTCAACGCAGAGGAAATTGGCGGTTTTTTCGGCCAGACGCTGAATAACAGCTGTCGGGAACGGCCACAAAACTTTGGGGCGCAACAGGCCGGCTTTGATGCCACGTTTGCGGCATTTTTCCACCACGGTTTTAAGAATTCTTGAGATGATGCCGTAGCCGACGAGAATGATTTCAGCATCGTCGCAGAGATGTTCTTCAACGGCGAAATCTTTGTAATCGCCTTTGCTGAACAGATCGGAAATGACCTGATATTTCTGATAAAGATGCCAGTTATGTTCTTCGAGTTCTTCGACATCGAGAAAGATCGAAGTGCAGAGATTGCGTTCGGTCTTGTCTTTGCCATGATAGCCGAGCGCCCATTTCTTGCTGTTTACATCATAGTCTTTGGGTTCGGGCAGGTTAACCGGTTCCATCATCTGACCAAGAACGCCGTCGCTGAGAAGCAGCACAGGATTTCTGAATCTGTCGGCGAGTTCGAAACCTTCGATGGTCATGTCGGCCATTTCCTGAACCGAATTCGGAGCGAGAACCAGAGTGCGATAATCGCCATGGCCACCACCACGGGTAGCCTGCCAATAATCGGACTGGGCCGGAGCGATGTTGCCAAGACCCGGGCCGCCGCGCACAACGTTAACGATCAGACAGGGAATTTCGGCACCAGCGATATAGGAGATGCCTTCCTGCTTGAGACTGATACCGGGGCTCGAGCTCGAGGTCATAACTCTTGCACCGGCGCTGCCTGCGCCATATACCATATTGATCGCCGCAACTTCACTTTCGGCCTGAACAAAAACGCCATCGACCTGAGGCAGGCGCTTGGACAGATATGCCGGCAGTTCTGACTGCGGAGTGATCGGATAACCAAAATAATAACGACAACCGGCCAAAACTGCAGCTTCACCGATTGCTTCGTTTCCTTTCATCAGTACCTTTGCCATGTGTATCTCCTTACTTTTCTTCCTTGAAGATTTCAATCGCGACGTCTGGGCAGCTTCTAGCGCAGATTGCGCAACTGGTACATTTTTCTTCATCCAAAATAGTTGCCGGATGCACACCCTTTGCGGTCAGGTGATCGGCAAAACCCAGGATCTTCAGGGGACAACGGGCAATGCAAATTCCGCAGCCCTTACAGAGATTTTCATTAATTACCCATTTGGACATCAGCTTTTTCCTCCAGTGTTACTTTCGGTATTGTAACCGAAAACAGCAGATTAATTCAACTTTTCAGCGTATTCGTAGCCTTTTTTGAAAGCGTTGATGTTAATTTCAAGCAACTCTTTCTTCGAGGCCGGCATGAAGCTGGGAAAAGCATTAATCACTTCGTCATAATTGAACATACCGCTCAATTTTGCGTAAGCTCCTGCCATAATGACATTCGCGACTTTGTCGTTACCCAGCTCGATGGCCATTTCACTGGCCGGAACCGCGAAGGCCTTGATATCCTTGCGGAATTCAGTGGTGTTGATCAAAGAAGAATTATAGATCATCATTCCACCTGCTTTTACCTTCGGCTCAAATTTTGTCACCGAGGGAAGGTTCATGGCAATCAAAGTATCGGGTTCGATCACGATCGGCGAGGCAATTTCATGCTGCGAAATCACCACTGAGCAGTTGGCGGTACCACCGCGCATCTCAGGGCCGTATGATGGAATCCATGAAACCTTGCTGCCATTTGCCAGACCGACTTCAGCCAGAACTTTTCCGAGGAAGAGTATTCCCTGGCCGCCGAAGCCCGCCATAATGATTTCTTCGGTTTCCTTTCCCATTAACTTATCTCCTTATTCTCGGCCTTTACCTGAATTGGCAAAAAAGCCGGTAAAAGCCTTGATCTTATCAATTAATACTACCCTGACCGGAAAATTTCAATAACC
>CAZTHA010000490.1:0-2991 GCA_964613435.1 uncultured bacterium | reverse complement strand
GATGGTCTCGATCTGAATTGTCGGCTATTTTGCCTATCAGTGCTTCTTCAAGCTGACTGATTCGTTCGTATTCGAGAAGAAAATTGACATAAAACCGATAGCCCTTTTCGGTGGGCACCCGGCCCGCCGAGGTGTGTGGAGAGTAGAGATAGCCCATCAGTTCAAGATCGGCCATTTCATTGCGAATGGTCGCCGGCGAGCATGAAATTTTGCCCGATCGGGAAATGGTGCGGGAACCGACCGGAACGCTGGTGCTGATAAACGCGTCACAAACTTCTTTCAGAACGAACTTCTGGCGATCGTTGAGTTCATCAGCCTGTTCGTTTTTCAATTCGGGAGCAAGTGCAAAATTTTTCATACAACTGGTACTGCTTTATTCAAAAGAAGGCAGTCCCGACGGCGGGTGCCGCTGAGACTGCCTTTTTATGCTGCTCAGTAATCCATGTCCATGTCGGGCATAGAGGGAGCTGATTTCTTTTCAGGGAGTTCGGCCACGAGAACTTCGGTGGTCAGAAGAATTGAAGCGATTGAGGAAGCATTCTGCAATGCGGATCTGGTAACCTTGGCCGGGTCAATGATGCCTGACTTGAACATGTCGGCATAATCGTCGGCAGTTACATCGTAACCGTAACCGGCAGTTTTCTTGTTGATTACGTTTTCGATGATGACCGAAGGTTCAAGACCGGCGTTGCTAAGGATCATGCGCATTGGAGCATAGAGAGCTTTGCGAATGATGTTAACCCCAACTTTTTCGTCGCCGGTGGTTTCTTTTTCAAGTTTTTCCAGAGACTTGAGAGCGTTGATGTAAGTTACGCCACCGCCAGCAACGACGCCTTCTTCAACTGCAGCGCGGGTGGCGCTCAGTGCGTCTTCAACGCGGGTTTTGCGTTCTTTCATTTCAGTTTCGGTCGCTGCACCGACTTTGATCACGGCAACGCCACCGGCAAGTTTGGCCAGTCTTTCCTGGAGCTTTTCCTTGTCGTATGAGCTGGTGCTGTGTTCAATTTCAGCCTTGATCTGGCCGATTCTTGCGGTGAGAGCTTTGGTATCGCCTGCGCCTTCAACGATTGTTGTCATTTCCTTGCTGACGACAACCTTTTTGGCCTGGCCAAGCTGGTCAATGGTTACTTTGTCAAGTTTCATGCCCAGTTCTTCGCTGATTTTCTCGCCGCCGGTGAGGATGGCGATATCTTCGAGCATGGCTTTGCGTCTGTCGCCAAAGCCGGGGGCTTTAACGGCAACACAATTGAATGTTCCGCGCAGCTTGTTTACAACCAGAGTTGCCAGCGCTTCACCTTCGATGTCTTCTGCGATGATCAACAGGGGTTTGTTAACCTGAACGATCTTTTCGAGAAGGGGAAGAATTTCTTTGATATTGTTGATTTTGTTTTCGCTGATGAGGATGTATGGGTTGTCGAGAACGGCTTCCATTCTTTCATGGTCGGTAACCATGTAAGGGCTGACATAACCTTTGTCGAATTCCATACCATCGACGAAATCAAGGGTAGTGTCGAAGCTCTGAGCTTCTTCAACGGTGATAACGCCGTCTTTGCCAACTTTGTCCATGGCTTCGGCGATAATTTTGCCGATTTCATTGTCGCGGGCGGAAATAGTTGCGACCTGAGCGACGCTGTCCTTGTTGTCGTCAACTTTTTTGCTGAGATTTTTGATTTCAGCTACTACCGCATCAACGGCCTTTTCGATGCCGTGTTTGAGAAAGCTGGGGTTAGCACCGGCAGCAACATTTTTGAAGCCTTCCTGAACGATGGCCTGAGCCAGAACGGTAGCGGTGGTGGTGCCGTCGCCGGCAACGTCATTGGTCTTGCTGGCTACTTCTTTTACCAGCTGAGCGCCCATGTTTTCAAATTTGTCGGTAACTTCTATTTCTTTGGCAATGGTCACGCCGTCGTTGGTTACGGTCGGGCTGCCGAATTTCTTGTCGAGAATCGCATAACAACCTTTCGGGCCAAGAGTGGCGCGAACGGCGTTGGCGACAAGGTTAACACCCTTTTCGAGTGAATGTCTGGCTTCGTCCCAGTATTTAAGTTGCTTGGCAGTCATGTCTTATCCTCCTGCTGATAAGCTTATTGGGCTGTGTTAATGAGGTTTACTGAATGATTGCGAGAATGTCTTCTTCGCGCAGAATCAGATAGCTTTCGTCGTCAACCTTGATTTCGGTGCCGGCGTATTTTGAGAAGATGATCTGATCATCTTTTTTCACTTCAAGGGCGGTTCTTTCGCCATTGTCATTGAGTTTGCCCGGGCCGACTGCGATGACGGTGCCTTCGATGGGCTTTTCTTTGCTGGCGGTGTCGGGCAGAATCACTCCGCCTTTTGATTTTTCGACGGTATCTTTCGGTTTAACAATTACGCGATCGTTAAGGGGTTTAAGGTTCATAGAATCCTCCTGATTTACTTATTGATACTGATTGGAATTTGCGGCGGGGAGCACTCAGCCCCCCGCGAGTTTGTGCAGGGATTGGGTCGATTACATCATGCCGGGCATCATGCCGCCCATGCCACCCATTCCGCCCATGCCGCCCATCGGCATGCCACCGGCTGCCGGTTTGTTTTCTTCGGGCAGGTCGGCGACGAGAACTTCAGTGGTCATGAGAATCGAAGCGATTGAAGATGCGTTCTGCAGAGCTGATCTGGTGACTTTGGCCGGATCGATGATTCCAGCTTTGAACATATCGATGTATTCATTGGTCAGAACGTTGTAACCGAAGCCCGGCTTGTTTTCGTTCTTGATTTTTTCGATGATGACGGCTGGTTCGAGGCCGGCGTTGGTCAGGATGAAATGGATCGGTTTGTGCAGAGCTTTGCGCACGATTTCTACGCCGATTTTTTCATCGCCTTCGACTTTGAGGCTGTCGAGAGCTGCCAGGGCGTTAAGGAGAGCTACGCCACCACCAGCGACGACGCCTTCTTCAACGGCGGCGCGGGTTGCGCTCAGAGCGTCTTCAACGCGGGTTTTGCGTTCTTTCATTG
>CAZTHA010000489.1:0-2991 GCA_964613435.1 uncultured bacterium | reverse complement strand
ATAAAACTAATTAAACATTGGCCGTGACTTCGAAAATGTTTCCGGAATGTCGATAACTCTAAAAAAAGGTGCTCGTTTCAGGAGGAAACATGTCCGGTTTCATGTTTTTAGACAGTTCTGGTGATGCAAAATCCGGCAGACGTAAGTCTGCAGTTGCCTTCGTCGTGGCCATGCTGCTTGCTTCGGCGTCAGTTCCGGCTCAGGCTGGTCCCTTGGACTGGTTCAGAGGTAGCGGCAAAAGTCAAAAAGTTCAGGAAACGAGAGTCCTGATGACCCAGGAAAACCCTGACGAATCTCTTTTTGGCGGCAATGCCGGTTCAGCAAACCTTTCTGGCCAGAATCTCGATCCGATGGCGTTTGCCAAGTCTCATTGGAGCCATTCCCGCAACCAGTTTGAAAAGGTTTGTCGGGCAATCGTTCAGAAGGGCAATAACCGGGCTACTTCTGATCTGATTACCAAAATTTTCGTCATTGATACCCAGGTTTACAAGGAAGCGCTGAAGAATTCGGCAATGGCGGTTAATGAACTTGCAGCGGCGAATGAAGAAATGCGTCGGCAACTTGCCGATCTTTCCCGTATCATAACGGCTCCGGGCCAGGAAACACTGGAAAGCCTGGAAAAATCTGTAGCCAGGCTTAAGGCTGCCGGCCAGCAGCAGAACCTGACCGTGAAAAAATATCTCGTCGGTTCGGAAAAAATCGTCGAAATTTGTGAAAAAGCCTATGAAACTCTCGAATTGATCCCCTCATTGTCGGTTACCGGCACTGATATGACCATCGCTTCATCGAAGCAGATGATGAAGATTACCCAATCGAATGCCGAAGCATTCAAAGGGCTGATGCTGAACGTGCAGGCGAGTTACGAGCAATCTCTTTCGGGACTCGACACCATTACTCGCACGGTTCGCGAAACATTGCGCTTTTCGGACCATTTTGCGATCAGGCAGTTTCCGCTGATCAATCTTCCTGCGCCTTCACGCGAAAAGATCTATGTTCAGCTGAATTCTCTGGGCAACAGTTTTAAAAATGTTAACAATACCCTGACAATCGGTGACTCACAGGTAAGAAATACCGCGCAGCAGTTCACTCATCTCGTAAGCGCCCTGAGTGCAAAAGTCGGTGAAGCCCTTAAATTTGCCGGTTCAGCGAATGGCCAGGACAAAGCATTCGAGCAGATTTCAAACTATGCTCAGAATCAGGTCGCCGGGCTTTTCCAAAGGGTAAAAGAGGATGTGCGCCAGATGCGCAGCGATATGCAGGCTGTGGTTAAATCTGGTGGTGCCGAACTTAAGCCGGGTCTGAATATTGAATCTGGCAATGAATATGCCGTTCGTCGCACCCGGGAGGCATCGAAGGAAAAATTGCCGCTGTTTCTTCTCGGAGGCGGCAGTCGGCAGAATGTTGTCCAAACAGAAGTTAAAGAAGGCTTTTCGCCGCTTCCGGCACGTGAGAAAACTGAAGTTGCCAAGGTTCTGTATTCTGAAACCCAGCCTTCGGCTGGTTCGGAGTTGATCGGCTCTGAAATGGACATTCTCAAAGATGAGCTGGGCGGCAACTTCTTTTTTGCCAATGAGGAAATAGCTGATAATAGTGCGGATAAGGGCGAATTTGTCGAAGAAGATGACTATGGCGAAGAAAACGCGGGATACCCAGCTTCCGATGATGATGAAATGCAGGTAAGTTACGATAATCTTAACAGCCTGGCAGAGCCGGAAATTGAATTGCTCAAGTTTGACACGGCTGATACGAACACTGAATCAACTGAACTGCTGCCGATGATGCGCTTTGAAGAATCGCTGATGTTTGAAGAATGAGCCTCAGGCGAATTTATCGATGAATTGACCGAGCTGTTGTGGCTGCAGCTTGCTGCCTGGCGGGCTGAGAACCTTTGCCATAAGAACGTTGGCATCGGCGCTGTTTTCCCTGGTTTCCTGGTTGAGCTGGGCCGTAGTCGAGCGAATTTCGCTTAGTCTTTGATTGAAATTGGCCAGCTGGCGTGAACCGGCAGTTTTCTGAGCCTGGTTCAGCTGCTTGATCGCAGAAGCTTTCTGTTCTCCAGAAGACTTGTAAAAGGCGGAATTGGCCTGGTTTTTAACCTTAGCGGCTTCGATTTGCGCTTCGCTCTGGCTGCTGATAGATTTTATATCAATTGTCGGAGAAGCGGGACTCAGTTTCATGGTATGCCTCTTTATTCGTTCGCTGTACCCTAATTTTAGTTTTTACCAGGGTGGCCGTCAACTTTTTTAGTTTGAGCTTGTTGATATTGTTTTTATTGGCTCTTCAGCAAGCTTTCACCCGGGTGGAAATTGATCGTAGATTTCTGTGAGAGGGCTAAAATACACCCTGAATAGCTGATTGAACTTTTGAGTTAAATGTTAAAAGTCATGCTTTGTCTTGAAACAATCGTCGCTATAATGGTACACTCGCGTGTGAAAATATATTACTGGAGCGAAGATATATGAGTTTTCCGGTGCAGCGACCCCGAAGATTAAGACAAGACACAAGATTGCGGCAAATGATTCAGCAGTTTGAGCTGCATCCGCGTCAGCTGATTTACCCGATTTTCGTTGTTGATGGGCTGCAGAAGCCTGCAGAAATTAAAGCTATGCCTGGTCAGAGCCACTGGCCGGTCGAAAAAATCCACGAACCGGTCATTCATGCTTTGAAAAAAGGTGTTAAGGCATTCATAATTTTCGGCGTGCCTGACGAAAAATCACCCGAAGGTAATTCTGCCCTCGGTGACGATTCGGTCGTTGCCAGAGCAATTCGTGAGCTTAAAAAGAAATGTCCTGAAGCATACATCATTACCGATGTCTGTCTCTGCGCCTACACCAGTCACGGTCATTGCGGATTGATCGAGAAAGATCAGGTCAGTAACGACGCCTCGATCGAGCAGTTGGCTGAAATGGCTCTGGCACATGTTCGGGCCGGGGCAGACATGGTCGCGCCTTCCGACATGATGGACGGACGGATTCAGGCAATCAGAGGAAA
>CAZTHA010000488.1:0-3002 GCA_964613435.1 uncultured bacterium | reverse complement strand
TCCAAACGATGTATTCGAAGAACCTGTTTTTACTTTTCCAGCCGTCAGAGGCGATTTGTGGGCGGTGAAAATCGGTGTAGCAACAAACGTTGAAAAACATTTCCCGGAAAAGTCCATTGCAAAAGCTTATAGAACTTATGAAGTAAAATCTTTTGCATTCGACTTTGAATCCGGCTCAAGGTCAAAAATGCCACATACCTACACAGCCAAAGACGGTCTTGATGAACCCATTTCGCTCAAACCTGCCTTGTCTGGCATAGAGCCATTATCTGCTTCAATCAATTTTAAATGGCAGGTGACTTCAAATAAGGAAATAGAGCAGAAACTGGTAGAGCCAACAAAGATGGTTATCAAACCGACTGAAGTCTGTTCCTACAAAGTTGCGGCTGAAGTCGCTCTGGATTTTGGCTGTTCCGCTCTTAAGCTTGGTGAAATTTCAACCTCTGCAAATGCAGTTGATCTCTTCACTCTTATAGAAACAAAAGTTGATCCGGCCAGCTTCACAGTAACAGTCGGTGAACCCAAAATTTTAAAATACGTTGTAAGTTCTTTTGAAAACAACCCGCCACCAACAGATACCAACCCTGTCACCGATGTCATTTCCCTGCTCGATAAGTCGTATGCCCTGACCATAAAAAATGTTGAATGGTCATACAACCTGGATTCATCAACATCTTTTAGGAACTCTATAGAAAGCAATCCTTACGAATTTTCTTCAAACATTCCTGGTAAAATAAATGGCGAAGCTAAAGGCAAGTTAGAAGTTGAGGAATTAAAAAGCTTTAAAACTGAAGATTTTGATGCAGTCGATAATTTCTCAGGTGACGTTTCTGTAAAACCTATTCAAATATTGATTAATGGAAAATCTTTGGGCAGTGAAGAATATTTTCTTGGGCAACCCATCAAACTTTCTTATCGGTTCCAGGATCTTGCTTCATCCTCAATCATAATTAAAGAACAAACTTGGGCTATTAACCCTCCATGCCCTAAAGATTATATAATGGTAGAGAATTACCAACACGGCGAGGTTAAATTTCTTCAAGATGAAGATTATAAGAACCGAGAACTAGATTTGTACTTGTATGATTACTACGATTCAGAGGAAGTGAATGTTGGCAATGGCTTTAAAAGTGGTAGTTTAACAATTAAAATTGACAATGCCTACCATGTATTTCCTTTCAAAATTTTTTACAAAAAGCCCTTTTTGATTAATACTGAAATAGTTCCAACAAGCCAAACTCAGAAAATGACAGTTTTTATTGATCAACAATACAAACTTTGGAGATTTGGGTTTCAGAAAATTCCAATGTTTGGCGCCCGCGCAGATGGTATTATTTTTAACCCAACCGAGAAACCTTACTTGATAACCTCAACTTCGGTAGTAAAGTTAGAAAATACTAGGAATTTTACTTCAGAGCCAGGTTTATCCAAAAACCAAATCAGGAAAACAGTGCCATTAAACGTCTCTATTTCTAGCCCATCTGAATGGTGGCTTGACACAGTTTTCCCGGGCACTGATGACTACGTTTCCGATATATTGATGCCAGGGCTCGCAACTTCTGCAATTCTTGCCGATGATATACCTTCTTTTGTACTTGACTTGGATGAGCCAGGTATACCAGATAAATTTAATGCCAATGCGAAGTTTATTGTTACGTTTTGGGCAAAACCTGCTCCAATTGGTTCCACAATATGGTGCCCAATTAGAACTATGGTTTGGCACTTGGGTGGGGATGCTAAATATTTGGCATCCCAATCAACTTGGTCGGATAAAATAGAAAATTATGAATTTGAAACCCTTGAGTTCGTGCCAGTTACCTACCCCCAATGGACTGGTTATGCTCATGGTCCTCTGCTTGACGGGACTCCTGAGTCGCCAAAATGGAGAGAAATCAATGAAAAATAGATTTAAAACTAGAATAAAATTAATTATATTTTTGTTTGGTCTTTTTATTTGCGTTTCGGCTTGTTATGCAAATGAAATTTCTTTAGAAATAACTCGAAATAACCTTTTGAATCCAGGCTCTAAAAATGATTTATGGCTTCACATAAAAAACCACAGTAAGGTTACAAAAAGATTTTTCTCCTTCAACAATGGGGCTCCTACAGCGATATATCTTGTAAGTTCCTCAGGCGAACCAATTCTTCCAATGAAAAGGGTTGCATCAAATTCCAGAGCAGGTAATTCTGTCTTTTCAAAACCGTTTAACATTGCGCCCGGGGATGTTTCTGGTTGCATAGTTAAGTCAAGCAAATTTAAGCAAGCACAAACCGGAATTTATTATATGATTTTTGCAATTCCAGCTCCAAATGAAAAAGGTATCATTGTTTCCCCGCCTTGTAAAATATTTATCAAAAACAATGAGTTTGAGTCAGTAAATTCAATATCATTTGATGATCTTCCAAAAGTAGTTAAAAATACTTTTCGATGCTCCTTTGAAAAGCTTATGAATGAAGAAAAAATCCCTCTTAAATTTTTTAAACTTCCTTTTTAAAGGCCTTAATGCTTGCCTCCCAAGATTCCGGTCGAATTGGTGGTAAAGGTTGATAACAGCGTTGTTGAAGCACCCGGCAAGGAATTTTACTGGGCAGATAAAACAAAGGCTATTATTGATCCGGTCAAGTGGTCTGTTGTTTCTGTTCCGGCAAACTGTGCGGGTCTTGATTCCGATCCCCAGAGTTTTAAGGCAGAATGTGACTTCAAAGATGCCGGTGCTGCAACTGTTTTAGCAACTGTAACTTTGCGCATTGTAGGTGCAGAGGCTTTATTTAATAAAGCCCACAAGGGCTTCAATGATAAATTTGAAGAACAGGTCTTTGAATTTCCGGTTACAAGAGCCGATCTGTGGGCTGTAAAACTAGGTGCCATAACAAATGAAGAAAAACATTACCCGGAAAAGTCCATTGCAAAAGCTTATAGAACTTATGAAGTAAAATCTTTTGAATTCGACTTTGAATTCGGCACAAGGTCAAAAAAGCCACATACCTACACAGCCAAAGAC
>CAZTHA010000487.1:0-3003 GCA_964613435.1 uncultured bacterium | reverse complement strand
GACGGTCTGCTGGATCACCCACAATATACCCGTCCCGCAACCTGGGAAGGGCAGGCGGTGCCGGCAATACTGCAACAGGGCAACCATGCCGCTATCGAGAAGTGGCGCCGGGCGCGTTCACTTTTGAATACTGCCGTTAACCGCCCCGACGTTTTCAGGGCTTCCGGTCTTAACGAAAAAGACCGCAATGAATTTCAGCAGCTGCTGAAGTCAGGCTCTGACTGACTTTAATTTTTGAAAATCAATCCGGAAGGAGTTTTATCAATGAATCCTGTTATTGAAAGTATTGAAAGAAACTATCAGAAAAAAGAAAGCGACATTCCTTCTTTCGTTCCTGGTGATACCATTCGTATGGAAATCAAGGTTCGTGAAGGAGAAAAAGAAAGACTGCAGGCTTTTGAAGGCGTGGTAATTGCCCGTCGTTATGCCGGTCTGCGCGAAAACTTCACCGTAAGAAAGATTTCTTATGGCGTTGGTGTCGAAAGAACTTTCCTGCTGCATTCGCCCAGTATTGCTACCATCAAAGTAATGCGCCGTGGTAAGGTTGCCCGTGGCAAGCTCTATTATCTGCGCGCCAGAGTCGGCAAGAAAACCCGCGTCAAAGACAAAATCTTTGCTAAGGACAACAACTGATCTTGCAAGAATCAACCTCATCCGACCGCAACGTCGGAGTGTATATCCACGATTTATCGATCAGATATGCTGAGCAGGTTATTCCACTCGATGCGCTTGACACGGAAGAAGTGCTTGCTGAAAGGCAGTTGCAGCTTTCGGGCAGCGTGAGCGGAAAGCTTGAAGATGGAATTGAACTGAGAATCGATCAGGTTTATCGGCCAGCCTTTAAGCCTAAAGCCGATGCTGTTCAAAAAATCGAAATAAATCGCGGACGATTCCGGACTGATCTGAAGCTGCACAACGGAATCAACAAACTGAAGCTCAGTGTTGTTGATTCCGAGAGTGCTGTTTTAGACAGCAAGGAATTTGAATTGCACTACAAAGGCTCGTTTCGTGAATGGAACGAGACTATTTTCATTGCTTTTTTTCTGGCGATCATCATTCGCAGCCTGGTTATCCAGGCTTTCTGGATCCCCACCGGAAGCATGGAACCCACTCTGCTGGGCGAAAAGCGGGAGCCTTTTTCCCAGAAACTCGAGCGCAATGGCGATCGAATTCTGGTAAGTCGCTTCGCCTATGTCATCGACCTTTCCCTCGACGGCCGATTGCCGTTTGGGCCACGTATCTGGCTGAAAAAGCCAAGTCGGGGCGATATCATCGTTTTCAAGTATCCCGACCCGGATAAGAGTAATCCCCCGAAAGATTATATTAAAAGAGTCATAGGTGTCGCCGGCGATAAAATTCAGATCGAAAATGGCATTGTCTATGTCAATGGCGTAGCGCTACAGGAACCATACATCGCCGAGCCTCCGGTAAGAGATTTTGATACTGTCGTTCCGGAAGATACGGTTTTCTGTATGGGTGACAACCGCAACAACAGTGCCGACAGTCGCTATTGGGGCCCGATGCCGTTGACCAATCTCAAGGGGCAGGCTATTTTTGCTTACCTGCCGCTTAAAAGAATTCACCCGATTCGAAGTTACCCTCACCCTTATGTCCGGCAAACGGCAGAGGCTGGAGGATCAGACATCTGAGCCATGAAAAGAGATTTGCCTGGTCACATCAAGAAGGCATTTAAATCGATCGATAGATTTTTACCAGTTGTCGATCTGGTTGTCGAGCTCGTAGATGCGCGCATGCCCCAGGGTTCACGTTTGACTGGTCTGGTTGACCGCCTTGGAAAGCAGTCTTTGATCGCCCTGGGAAAGTCGGACCTGGCCGACCCGGTAGAAACCAGAAAATGGATAGATAGATTCAAGTCTGAGGGAAATGCCTGTCTGGCACTTGATTCCCGTAATCGCTCATCAGTAAAAAAGGTTGCTTCGTTGATTCAGAAGCTGGCTTTCGCAACAAAGCCTGGCGTAACGCCACCCGCACGAAAGGTGCGCCGGGTAATGATCATTGGCATTCCCAATGTCGGCAAGTCGACCCTGATCAATTCGCTGGCAGGCAGAAAGGCAGCACGGGCTGCGAATATGCCGGGAGTAACCAGAGATATCCAGTGGATAAAATTAGCCGGTCAGCTTGAATTACTCGACCTTCCCGGCATTCTCGATTTTTCTCTGCTTCGTCGCGGTAACATTCTTAAGTTGATTAATACCATGCCCGGCAATGAAAATGATTCGGGTGAGCAAGCCCGTCTTTTATGTGAGGTTTTGACACTAACTGGCTGTGGCGGCATTATACCAGGTCTGCTCGAAGCTGATGGCCAATTTGATCGCTTTGTGCGCGAGTATGCCGGCAAAATGAATTTTCTGCTTAAAGGTGGCGAGGTTGACGAAAATCGAGCTGCCGCCGATTTGATCAAGAGATTTCAGTCCGGAGGATTTGGCCCGGTAACCATTGAAAAGTCCGACCAGGATGTTCTTTTTGTTGAGAGAGAATTAGAGGATGATTCGGAGGAAGCTGATGCTTGAATCCGGCGAAAGTTTTGAACTAAGCGAAGACCTTTCCCGACATTTGCTTGGCCCCTTTGAAAACAACGGTTTGGCTTTGCTGCAGAGCATTCCGGGGCTTACCATCCGCGCGCGGGGCAACAACATTTTCGTCGATGGTGCACCGGAAAAAATAGCTCTGATAAAAAGGTTTTTGCAGGCCCTGCAATTGAAACTGCGCAATGATGAAGCGCTTGACCCTTTTGAAGTTAAAAGAGTGTTTGAACAGATGAGTGATCCCGAGTTTATCAAGGCTGGCGGCAAAAGCGGCAAAGGCTTTTCTTTCTCGGAGGTCATTCAAACCTCGGCGGGGCGATCGGTTAAGCCGAAGACCCTTATTCAGCAGAATTACATCGACGCAATTGAAAAAAACATCGTTACCATTGCCAGAGGGCCGGCAGGAACCGGTAAAACCTATCTGGCAATTGCCAGCGCTGTCGAAGCCCTTGAAAAA
>CAZTHA010000486.1:0-3010 GCA_964613435.1 uncultured bacterium | reverse complement strand
AGGGCTCTGACTGGTCGCCGGTCTTTTTCTTCCAGCAAGCGGCTCCGGGTGCGGCTTGTTTCATATGCCCCGGATCGCAACGAAAGTCAGTGCGAACCGGTTAGCGGCCCCAATGTCCGGACTGCCGGGGCGACTGGCGGCAAGGCGAACAGAAAAAACGGCAGCCGATGACAATAAATGACAAAGGCTGAGACCAGGCACCGGCAGGCAGGACATTGCACGCTCCTGCGGAAGCCCGAAGGGCTTTCCGAGACCGGGGCAAAAGCGGAGGCGGCGAAGCCGCCGAAGTGTTGGCCCGGTCAACAGGACGTGGGCCGCGTTCTGTCAAGCACCGGTTTCCCTTTCCCGGCCGGCTTCTGTTTTGTGTAAAATGAGCCGAAACCAATGATCTGCAGGCGCTTTTCATTTTTCAGGTTTTATTCCTCTCCCGATGATGATTTTGCAGATTTTTGATTCAAAGATTCGTCTTTGAAATAGCGTTCGATAACAACTCTTTCCATGGCTCGCCTTATTGCAATTTTTGCTGTCAGGCGACTTTCCAAGGCCATTTTCTGCATTTCTGGCGGAAGGCTGAGTATTGCGGCAGCTTCTACTTCGCGTTGCTCATCAGGATCAAGCTTTTGAATAAACTCCTGGGCTTTTGCCAGGAGT
Source organism: uncultured bacterium (assembly GCA_964613435.1). Taxonomy (GTDB): domain Bacteria; phylum Muiribacteriota; class Ozemobacteria; order Ozemobacterales; family Ozemobacteraceae; genus DYKG01. The sequence continues at coordinate 2,359 of CAZTHA010000486.1, read as the reverse complement.
CTTTTTTCTTTCTCGATTCTGTCTTCTTCCTGCCTTTTCAAGATCATTTCAGCCTTTGCTTTTGCGCGGGCGGCTTCTTCTTTAGCCTTTAACGCTTCCTGGTCTTCCTGGTAAGCCAAGCCAAAGTCATGTTTTAGAGTTTTGGACAGATAGTTACGATAATTAGCACCTTTTGCAACATTTGAACCAGGATTGGTAGCATTAGAGTTATCATTGGCATACCTGATGTTCCTGATAACATGCTCTGTGCCATAGTGAGCCAAGGCATCAGCAACAAGTTTCCGAATAGATCTTTGTTTCTGGTATTCTTTTGGCAATTCGGCCAGAATTATTTCCAATTCTGGATTAGCAAGGTTGCCATGTTCTGCGAGCTGAAAGAGCGCACCCTGAACCACAGGATCAAAAGATTCTTCTGATGCCTGGGCATGAATCACAAACCTAATTTTAGTAACTTTCCGGCCCTCTTTGATTTCTTCAAAATCAAACGAAATATTGGTTTTTGCCGCCAGCTCAGTTTGAGAAGCTAATAAAACCCTGCGTTTGAAGTCGCCATAGAGTAAATATTCTTCTGAACCGATGCCAAGATGTTGCCTCAGAGCATCCAGAAGAAAGATTCTCTCGCCAATTTTCTCATATTGCTTCAAAAGCTCATAAATACGTATTGAAAATGAGCTTTTTAGCTGAATAACCTCTTTTAATCGATATGTGGTGAACCGCTCCTTCATCTGAAGAAGATACGGCTTCATTTTGGGATCAAAACACAGCTCTATAACACCGCTACCCTTGAAGTATTGAACTGATGAAAGCCAGTTGATCTGCAACAGCGAGTCTTCGGTTGCAATAGAAAGTGTTCTACTCAGTAAATCTTTAGTCAGATGAGAAATTTCATTGTAGAAATTTTTGTTTTTCAGACCAAGCAAACTAGCGAAGTCTTTAATGTTGATCTGATAAGGCTGGAAGTTTTCATCACCAGGCTTAATGGAAGACGCAAGTAACAAAACAACTTTTTGCTGGTTGATGGAAAGCTTGTAGGCAGCTTCCACCAGCGAGTTAGCTTTTCTGACGATGTTGTTTTTCATAAGCAGAATTTATCATAACTATGACACAAAAATCAACATGTCATAATTTGACCCTGATTTTGTCATATTTCGACCCTGATTTTGTCATAGTTGACCCTGAAAATGTCATAGTTGACCCTGATTTTGTCATAGTTGACCCTGATTTTGTCATATTTAGGTCTGTTGACCCCTCTTTTTATGCTAGTTACAGAGGCGCTAAAAGTATTAAAAGTATTAAAAGTACTAAACATACATACAAACAGAAACATACCCGGTTAGTTGGTCTGTTTGTTTTTATAAAAAAACATCAAAAACCCAATGATTAAAGCAATTAGAAAGAATCTTTTATAGTTGACCCTGATTTTGTCATAGTTAAGAAACAACATAAGCCCATAAACCTTAAAGGCAACAACTGATGAAACGATTACAAGGTTTTGGTCAGCTGACGAACTAGAAATGATCCGATGAAAAGTTTTAGCTCTAACAGAATCCATGGCTGTTGTCGATTGATGAAACGATGAATTCTTACGAGGTGTGCAAGAAATGTCTGATGAAATACTGATTCGACTTGATGAAGTAACTGAGAAAGCAAGTGTTCCTCAGCTGAAATATTGGTGTAAACTGCTTGATGTCAGCCCAAAAGTGATTTCAAGAGCTGGTCACGTTTCACCAAAAGACGCTGAGAAATTGCGCAAAATGGCTGATCTGATAAACGCAGGAATCAGACCCAGAGACGCAGCCAACACATTGGCCGATGAACTGATGATTAAATCATCGGAACCTCGAAATGAAGACACAGCCGCGCTTCACAGCAGAATCGAATCATTGGAAAAAGCAATCATGCTTCTAGTCCAAACCGTTAATAACCAGAGTAAAAAACTTGAAGCGATTCAGTTTTGCCTGGAACCACCGAAAGTTGATCCGATAAGCGTTAAAGTTTGGGAGCCAGCACCTAAGAAAGCTCCACAGTATTCGTTTTTGCAGAAAGTCTGGTATGAACTCGTAGACCCGGTAAGGTTAAGAGCTTACTAAGGAAATTGAAAATGGCGGTCATTTTAGCGTTTATTTTAATTTTATGGGCTTGGGGTCGTTTTGAATCATTTGCGACCCGTACAGGGCACGGCAATGCCTCTAAAACGGGTTTTTTATTTGACGCTTATTATGTTGTAGCTCGGTACATTCGGTCGGGCAGAAATTTGGAGATGTGCTTCCAGACGATAAAAGTTGGAAGTGGTTTACATAAGCCTTATTATTGGCAACAATGTGAAAGTCAGATCAGTAAAGGGTTTTACTGTTAACTA
>CAZTHA010000485.1:0-3020 GCA_964613435.1 uncultured bacterium | reverse complement strand
TAATGGCAAGCAAAGTAATTGCCACTTCGCTAAGCAACCAATTGCCCGATCTTTCGATGGTGCGCAGCAACTGGACACCCGAATATGCCCAGGCCCTGCACACAAAAATCGACACTGCCATGGAAGACTACCTGGGCCTCGACAAAAAGAAAGCCCTGCGCGATGCCACGGCTGCCCTTACCGAAATACAGGCGCCCGCTTTGCAGGCCCTCCAATTTCTGAAAACCCAGATTGAAGTGGATTTTGGCGAAGATGCCAACGAAATCGTTAAAACACTGGGCTACGACAAATACCTGAAAGCGGCACGTGCCGGCGACCAGGAAGCATTGATCCAGTTGCTGTTTGCCTTCAAAAAAGGAATGACCAACGCGCTTAAAGACGATATGGTGGCCAAAGGCACCAACCCGGCACTTATCGACAACGTAATCGGGTACGCCACCCAGCTTAGCGAGGCAAACCTGGCACAGGAAAGTTTAAAGTCGACAACAAAATCGGTGTCGGAAACGGCGGTTGCCGCTCTTAACGAAATCTACAACGAAATAATCGGTATCTGCAAAATTGCCTCGGCCTACTACCAGCACGACGAAATTTTAAAAGCACAGTTTACCTTTAGCCGCGTAGTGGCCAATATGAATGCCGGTGGAAAAAAAACACAGGAACCCGAAGAACCGCTTGAATAAAAATTTCCTTTTTAATTGATACCCTCACTTTGAGTGAGGGTATCAATAACCAGGTGCCTCAGCATAGACGAAAAACCTTACAACATCGAAAACTGTTTTATCTTCATCGAAACCAATTCTATCAACATCGAAACTGTACCTGCCAGGCTCGAAACAGGTTCTATCATCACAGAATTCTATTTTATCTTCATTGAAAGCAATTCTATCTTCATTGAAGCTTGTTTTATCCCTATCGAAGAAAGTTCTATCCACATCGAAACTCATTTTATGTTCATAGAAAAGCTTCCGGTCCCCATTGAAAAACGTTCTCTCCTCCCCGAAAGAATACGAAAGCCGGTAGCACAGAATTTACAGAACCCCGACATTGAATCCCCACCCACGAACCCAACTCTGAACTTTGAACACTAAACTCTGAACTACAAAAGCTAAATTAGACTATTTCTAAATTTCCCGTATTTCAGAAAAATTGCTTTTTTGTCATTTGTAGATTCAAATCAATACCTACATTTGCAATCTCTAAATAGCAAAATTGAAAGCTACGACTACAGATATCCGACATAAAGGTTTTGTAAAGGAGGTAAACAACAACTCACTGATTGTTACCATCATCAACCAGTCTGCATGTTCTTCGTGCCATGCAAAAGGAGCCTGTACGGTGGCCGATTACCAGGACAAGGAAATTGAAATCACCGATTTTAAAGGCGATTACAAACCCGGTCAGGAAGTCACCATTCTCTTCAAAGAATCAAAAGGTTTTACGGCGCTGCTTTGGGGCTACGTCGTTCCCTTTTTACTGGTATTGCTCACATTGATCGTTATGCAGTCGCTTACCGGTAACGAGTTGCAATCGGGGCTGGTATCGCTGGCGATTCTGATACCCTACTATATAACATTATATTTTTTTAGGCATTTATTAAAAAAAATATTCAAATTCGAACTTGAAGAAACTGATTAACAAATGAGTATCACCGTTGTATATACGATTGTCACACTGGCAGTGATTGGAGCAACCGCGGCTGTAATCCTCTACTTTGTGGCGCAAAAATTCAAGGTCGTGGAAGACCCGCGCATCGACGATGTGGAAGGATCGCTTCCGGGAGCCAATTGTGGCGGATGTGGCTTTGCAGGCTGCAGGGCCTTTGCCGAAGCATGTGTTAAAGCGTCCGACCTGGGCGATCTGAACTGCCCGGTAGGCGGAAACGACACCATGGGACAAGTGGCAACCATTTTAGGATTGGAAGCCGTTGCAAAAGACCCGCGCGTGGCCTTTATCCGTTGTAACGGAACCTGCGACCACCGTCCGAAAACAAGCCAGTTCGACGGCGCAACAACCTGTGCCATCGCCTCGTCTGTTTACAGTGGCGAATCCGACTGCCAGTTCGGCTGTTTGGGTTACGGCGATTGTTACGACGCCTGCGAATTCGACGCCATCGACCTGCGCGCCGGAATGGGCGTTCCGCTCGTTCTCGACGACAAATGTGTGGCTTGCGGAGCCTGTGTGGACGCTTGTCCGAAAGACCTGATCGAGTTACGCAAACGCATGCCCAAAGACCGCAAAGTGGTGGTGGCCTGCCGGAACATGGACAAAGGCGGTGTGGCGAAAAAGGCTTGCAGTGTAGCTTGTATTGGTTGCAGCAAGTGTTTTAAAGAATGTAAATTCGACGCCATTACCATCGAGAACAACCTGGCCTTCATCGACTCAGACAAATGTAAACTGTGTCGCAAATGTGCGCCGGTGTGCCCAACCAATGCCATTATCGAGCTGAACTTTCCACCGCGAAAAGTGAAACCCGAAGTAGAAGTTGAAACCAATAGCTAAATAATTCAGGATGTTAAAAACGTTCAAAATAGGCGGAGTACATCCTCCCGAAAATAAATTGTCGAAAGACCGGAAAATCGAAGTACTTTCGATTCCGTCGGCTGTTTTTATTCCGGTGGCACAGCACATCGGAGCACCGTCAACACCGGTTGTTAAAAAAGGCGACAAGGTAAAAGTGGGACAGGTAATTGCGCAAAGCAGCAGTTTTGTTTCCACCAACATTCATTCTTCCGTTTCAGGAACAGTTAAAAAAGTTGATTTCTCGGCCGATAGCTCGGGCTATCCCAAGCAAGGAATTTTTATTGATGTGGAAGGCGACGAGTGGATGGAAGACATCGACCGTTCCGAAACACTGGTAAAAGATATTTCGGTTGACGGGGCGGAAATCGTCAAAAAGATCCAGGAATGCGGAATTGTAGGTTTGGGGGGAGCTACCTTCCCAACGCACGTAAAACTGGTTCCGCCGAAAGGCATGAAAGCCGAGGTTCTGCTGATCAACGGCGTGGAATGTGAGCCTTACC
>CAZTHA010000484.1:0-3023 GCA_964613435.1 uncultured bacterium | reverse complement strand
ACCCCGTGACTTTCATCAATGAGTTTGCGGTCGGAAATCTGATGCCGGACCTCACGATCGTGCTCGATATTCCGGCTGAGATCGGGATGAACCGCATCAAACACCGAGCCACCGGGATTCCGGATCGAATGGAGAAGGAGAATATCGAATTCTATCAGGCGGTTCGTGAAGGCTACCTTTTGTTGGTAAGTTCACTGCCTCAGCGATTCTCCGTGTTTGATGGGACCAAGCCCAAGGACCAGCTCGAGAAAGAGATCTGGGAAGAGATTTCCCGCAGGTTCTTCGATGAGGACTGAAGCTGCGGATGCAAGGTCGGTGATTCATGATGCGATCGCCGCCAACCGGCTGACTCATGCCCTGCTGCTCAAAGGTCGTAATCTTGAAGCACTGGTGCGCATGGCTCACGAAGTAGCGGGCCGGATTCTTGGAACACCGGTTGACAAAGTGGAAGGGCATGCCGATTTCTTCCTGCTCCGCCCAACCAACAAGATGCGCCAGATCAACGTGGTCAATACGCGTGAGTTGATCCGTTTGATCCAGCATTCCCCCAGTCAGGGTTCCCGCAAGGTGGCGTTGGTCATGGAAGTCGACCGGATGAACCGCGAAGCCGCGAACGCGTTTCTCAAAACGCTGGAGGAGCCGCCCGACGACACCACGATCATCCTGGTCACGGTGCGTCCTCATGCTGTTCTGGAGACGATCCTCAGCCGATGCCTTGGTTTTTGGTTTTCCGAGGCCGAGACTCCCTTGGCTGATCCCGCATGGATGGAATGGCTGGAGCAGTTTGCGGACTGGCTGCAATTGGCTTCCGGGCCGATCGTGGACAAGCGGGGCGGGACCCTTCGGATCATGCGGTTGTATGGTTTGATCGAGGGTTTTGAACGCTGTCAGGATGCGATACATGCCTCCCGTTGGGAATCTGAATCCGCGGGCTTGCGCGATGGTGTCACGGACGAGGAAAAGGATGCGCTTGAAGTGGGCGTTGCGAAATCGGTCCGCGACCGGATGCTGGGAGAAATGGAGCTGTGCCTGCGTGATTTTGCGATGGGGCGGATTAACCTTGTCCGCGATGGGGCCGATGCATCGGCGGATGTGGCTTCCCGGCTCGCTCAATGTGTGTCTGCGTTGGAGCGGCTTCGGGGGCTGCTGGAGTTGAATCTGAGCAGTTCCAGGATGCTCGAAGCATTCCTTTTGAATGTGTTGCGGGTTTGGTCAGCGAAGCGTTGACAGTCGGGGCTGTTCCAGCCCTGCATCTTCTGGTGGCAGGGTGATCCGTGGCATTGGAAATCTGAATCATGGAATCGTATATTTCAGAATCGAGTATGGCGGTATGGAATGGGGTGACGCTGATCATTTCCGTCGTGTCCCTGTTCATTTGGCTAAGCGGAATGCGAAAGGGGTGGATTCCCTCCCAAAGCCGTGTTCATGCCTGGGAGGTCACATGGATGCGGTTCTTTTTGCTGCTCTGGCTGGTTTTTGCCCTCGCGATGATCTTACCCTTTGCTTTGTGGGACATCTTAGGTTTTTACGGATCCGAATCGCCCAGTGATGCCTTCCGGTTGTGGGAAACCTTTTTCCTGAATGTCGGGATGCAGGTTGCGATGATCGCGGTGCTCGTATGTTGCGCATACTTCACCCGTGAATGGTTCCCCGGGGTATTGAGTGGAATCCAGGGATTGGAACGGAATCGCCGGTGGATGCGAACCACGATCCTGCGATTCTTTCAGTTCTTGCCTCTTGTTCTGTTGGCATCGCTTGCGGTCAATCTTGCGTATGAGAAGCTCGGGATCGTGATTGAACCGCAGGAAGTGATCATCCTGATGATGCGGATTGATGACCCGCGGCTCTGGGTGGTCGCCGTTTTCAGCACCGTGGTGCTTGCTCCGCTCGCCGAAGAACTGGTTATCGATTCCTGAAGTCTCGGTTTCGGCCGGAGTTGGCTGTCATTGTCAGTGCCGCCCTGTTTTCTGTTATCCATATTGAAGTGTCAGTGCTACTACCGCTATTTGTTCTGGGGATTGTGTTGGCCCTTGTCTATGAGGAAACGGGGGACATCCGGGCGCCGATCCTTTTCCATGGGATTTTCAACCTGCAAACAATGGGGTTGATTTTACTGGATCGATTCGTTTTGAATGCTGGATCGAGTCTATTACCTTGAAAGCGTCCCGAACCTCCAGAGTGGCTGATTTCGAGAATGGCTTTCGAAGAATGCGTCGGATAATGAATTGACGATAACCAAGTTCTCAGTTTTAAGGAATGTTATGATCAAGCTTTTTCGGAGTCTGGCGATTGTCATGTGTCTTTGGATGCTGGTTGGTTGTGGGGAAAGCACGACCAAGGGTCCCAAGCCTGAAGATACGGTCCTTGTGAATACTTCCGAAGTCAGGCCTGATTGGATCGAAGAGCTCAGTTTGGACGAGCAGTCCAGTGTGGTGGTGGCTCTTTCGGAAGAGGATCTCGAGCTGAGGCCCTCGATATTGAATGTCGATCCGGCCATTTGGGGTGACGATCCGAATGCTCCGAAGGCAAAAGTCTATTTCGACCTCGACAAGTGGTCCATTCGGCCGATCGACCATACCATAGTGGACGGAGCGGCTCAGACGCTTCTCCAGAATCCAGAAATGCGCGTGCTCTTGACCGGTTATTGCGATTGGAGAGGCACGACGGACTACAACCTTGCTTTGGGCGAACGCCGTGCCAATAGCGTCAGGGATTATCTGGTTCAGATGGGCGTTTCAGCAGCCCGTATCGATATCCTTTCCAGAGGGGACATGGATGCGGTGTTGGAAGCCACTCCAGCCCAAATGGCGCTCGATCGCCGGGTTGAGCTTATCATCATCCAGTGATGGTTGGTTTTCGCCGGATCTATTGAGTTGATTAAGGCTGATACTTCCGGAGGAGCATATGGACGAAGGGGCCATTTGGGGTTGGCTCGGAGGTATTGCAGGGGCCTTCCTCGGACTGATTGGGGGAATGATCGGTACTTATTTTTCGATTAAGAACACCAATGGACCCAAGGAGCG
>CAZTHA010000483.1:0-3029 GCA_964613435.1 uncultured bacterium | reverse complement strand
GCCATCAACTCAGACTTAAAAAAAGATTTGAGAAAAAACAATGTGGTTATCAAAAGCGGCGAAGCCACTGAGACTGTTTTCAAGTTTGCAGACGCCAATTTTATTCTTGTGGCATTCGATGATAAAAACAAGGAAACCTACGCAAACTATACTCTCTATAAATCCGGCACCGAGAATGAAGTCGCCGCAAACGAAGGAGAGGGAAAGATAAAAATAGTTTTGCCACCCGGAAAATATGATATCAAAGCATTTCACAGTGAAACAAAAACAATACTCTGGAAAAAGGATATTGAGCTTTCTGAAGGGGTAACTTCAGAACAGAGCTTCAAATTTGCCATGGCTGAAATGCTGCTCAGCGCAACAGAAAATGACAACGAAGCGACCTATACCAATTTCACCATTCTTGAATCTGGAACCGACAAGGAAGTTAAAGCTGATGAGGGTTCCGGAGAAATCAAACTGATCCTGCCCCCGGGTAAATACGACATCAAGGCGTATCATTCCGCTACCAGACAGGAAATTTTGGAAAAGGATGTGGAGGTTACCGGCGAGACCCCATTCAGAAAACAGTTCAAGTTTTCTTCAGCAACAATGCTTCTTAGCTGCGTCGATGCCAACGGCAAAGAGGTTTATACCAACTTCAGCATATTAAGGTCAGGCACTGATGAGCAGATCAGAGCTGATGAGGGTTCCGGAGAAGTAAAACTGATCCTGCCCCCCGGAAAATACGACATCAAAGCATACAATTACGATTCCCGCAAGGAAGTTCTTGAGAAAGAAATAGAGCTAAAACCCGGCAGTGAATTTAAAAAGCAGTTCACCTTTTAGACCTCTCTAACGGGCAAAAACACATCTTGCAAAACCGGCCGCCCTTTTTGTGGCCGGTTTTTCTTAGCTTTAAGCCTGGTTGAAAATATCGGCCAATACAAATTTGCCATCATCGACAAATTGACTTTCGATGCCGGATAAATTAGGATTTAGACGGTAGCAGAAAGTTCTGGTGGTTCTTTATATTTCTTTCATAAAAATTTGATATCGCTATCTTGGCAATTCAAAAGAGGCATGTTTTGAAGAGAATTCTTTACCTGAGCCATTATTCTTATGACTGGAAGTTCGACGAACTGCAAAAACTTGCAGATGCCGCCGCAACAAAAAATCGTGAACTTTCCATCACCGGAATTCTGATTACTTTTGACCTTTTGTTTTTTCAAATAATCGAGGGTCCAGAAGCTCAAATAAACCAGCTGTTTCAGAAAATTTGCCAGGACAAGCGCCATTCAAAAATCTCGATTATCCAATGCGAAGAAAATATTCAATCCAGGCAGTTTGAAGATTGGCACATGAAAATTTTCAATCTCGACCGCAATCCGGACGCCCTTGAATATTCAGTAAAAATTCTTTTGCGCAGCCTGATAAAAAGTCATGAAATCATAGGCAAATACAATCATTCAGGAATTCTGCAAAAAATCAAAGCTGGAATCAATCCGGCAGAGATTGCCCCGAGGCGCATTGACAAGATTGTAATGTTTGCCGACATTGTGGGCTTTTCCAAAATCAGCGAGGAAAATCCGATTGAAGCTGTCGTCGAGTTGGTTTCCAGCTTTTTTGAAAATGTTACCCTGTCGGTAGAAAGCCATAACGGTGAAATTGAAAAATTTATCGGCGATTGCGTTATGGCCTCTTTTCCGGCCGAGCAACCAAAAGAAGCCATTCACGCGGCGATCGACATCTTGCGCCGAACTTCCAGAATGTCTTTGGCTATGAATTCCATCCTTTCTGAAAAAAGAATATCCTGCGGCATCGGAATGGCCATTGGAAGCACAATTGAAGGAAATGTTGGTTCCGGGACCCGCATGGATTATACAATTCTTGGCGATGTTGTCAACACAGCGCAAAGGCTTGAACAGCTAACCAGACTTCTGCCATTTTATCTGGCCATGACCCCTGAATTGAAAGACGTCGTCACCAGCGATTTCAATTGTGTAAACATGGGAGCTTATGACCTGAAGGGTAAGCAGAATTCCGTCGAAATTTTTTCGATTGATTTGCCGGAAACCCGCAAAGCCATTAATAGTTAAAAGAACCTAACAGATATTTGAGTGTTTAACCATACATGATGAAAATTTGGTCGGGAGAAATAGTTATGAAAAGATTTCATGCCTTGCTTCTAATAGCATTTCTGTTCTTTTGCGGTTTGCTCGATGTCGGCATTCTCATGGCCCAAGACGTTTCCCCAGCAGAAATGGAGTATATCGAGGTTCGCAATGAAAGAAACGAACGCATAAAATTCTCTCGCCTGATCATGGGCACTGATCACATCGCCCAGGAAGACTGGTATGGTGACACCCCCCGCAAAATAAACGAGCAGTACATTCACGAATTACTCGATGAAGCGGCCCGCCTGGGGATAAATCTCTTCGACACTTCGCCGATTTATGTCGGCGATATCGAATACAAACTCGGCAAATGGATGCAGAAATATCGGCTGAGAAATCCGGGTCACAGGGTCTATGCGCTCTCAAAAGGCGGTTTCCCCTTCGATTTGTATTGGTCAAAAAAACTGCCTGAAGGCGAAAACTCATACTGTCTGCTGGAAATGCTTAAGGCGAAAAATATGATGGCCGACGGCTATGCCGCTCTGCCAAACGCTCCGAACGGAACCTATGCCAGTCGCCTGTTCGGCAGCAAAGAGCAAATAGTCGCGAGAGTTAGTGAAGAAATGGGTCATACCTTAAAAAACCTGAGAAGATTCCCCACTGTATATCTCATGCACAGAGACGATGCCGACTTCATTAACTTCGAACCGGTTAAAAGAAGCCAAAACTCGGTTAAAACGATAATGCAAGCCCTGAGCGACAAAGAGATTCGCAACAATTACACTTTTCTCGGCTGGTCGAACTGGAAACCCCACCGAATTACCAGATCATTGAAAATCGCCGATAAATACAGCGATCTTGCAAAGCCAGTCTTCAACAGCCCATATTTTTCGCTTTTTGAGATGTCGGAAAGATCTATTCACGCCGGTGGCG
>CAZTHA010000482.1:0-3032 GCA_964613435.1 uncultured bacterium | reverse complement strand
TCATCGATGCTTTTCTGCGTATGGGCAAACATCTGATTAAAGCTTTCTTTATGAAAAATAACCGGCAGACTGGGCAGAAAAGTCATCTGAAAGGCACTCTGCATTACTTTGCGAGCTTTTGCCAGAGCATCGGAAACAAAAGAAGCTTCAGCCTGCTGTACCGGAAGAGCCAGCAGTATCAAAGACAGCAAAAAAACGGCATAAATTCTTTTAATCATGTACATGATTATAATGGAAAATATTTTTCCCGCCATCCCGAAAAAATCGGGAATGGGAAAGAAGTTGATTGAACTAGTAAAGAGTTTACTTTAAAGTAAAAAGAAAATTTGAAAGGGAAGTATAAATGGCAAATCAGATTTTGAGAGTTTACGATCGTGCATTTTCATGCAGACAACTGGCTTGCATCGCTGCTGTATTTTTTTTGTTTTTTTCTGCTAACAACGTCGGGGCAGCAACTCTGGACCCGCAGGCTATTTTTGCGGATTTTACCAAAAGCCTGCCGACATTTTCCAGGCCAGACATTGAATTTACCAAAGAAGGACAGGATATTTACAGCAAAAAGATCGAATTGTTTGAAACCAATGTAGTTTTTACCGTCTTTAAACTTAATAACAAAGCCTCTTTAGCTGTTACCATCGAAAAAATCAGCCTTGGCAGAATTCTCGATAAACTTGAAGAAACGCCACTCGACGCGTTTCTTCTTGAAAATGTGGTGATAATCTACGACCCTAACCGGGACTCGGGGTTACAATCAATTTCCGCAGATAAATTTCCAGACCAGGTAAAGACGGTTCTCGAAAAAAATGGCAAAGAATTTTTTCTGCGCAAGGGTCTTAACCTGATCGCGAAAATCAATACGCAAAACGAGCTCGATGAGGTTCTCAAGAGTCTGCAGGAAATTGGCCTGCCCCTGGACAATCTTGTCTTGCAAAGCTGCTTTGGAAAAAACAGCCAACACCTGATTACCCGCAAAGGAACCTGGAATAAACCTCTTGGTATCGATCTGCCAATTACCGATCCGACAATTGCCATTCGCAAGGAAATCGAAACAAAAAACAAAGTAAAGAAAACCACGCTGTTTCAAATGGTTTGGGGAAAGATACAGATTGAGAAAGAGGATTATTTTCTCTTCGCAGAGCGGTCACAATCGACTGAAGCCAAAAACAACGGTATTGCCCTGGCATTAAATGGCAAAACGATGAGTCTAAAAACCATTGCAGCACTTTTAAACGCTCTGCCGGGAAAACCGCTTTCAGTAACAGGCCTGGATCGGCTTCCCCTGGACAGCTTAACCATTTCCAACCCCAAATGGAAAAGCATGCCCAATAAAAACAGTTTTCCCGACACCAAAGATTTTCTTCTCGCACTCTCGACCAGTCCGGCAATAAACCTGCCAAATGACCAAATCAAGGGGCCAAAGCTGATAATAAACGGAACCGGTGAAGTTTTACACCACCAGCTTGCCAGTCTGGTTCTCGATGTTTCCAAGGCCGGCCTTCATTGTAATGCCAGTCTAAGTAATCTTAAAGTAGGACCGATCTCAATGGGTTCAGCAAAATTTGCCCTTGAGCTGTCAGCCAAAGTTGCCAAAATGAATTTGTCTGGGGAAACTGGTTTTACCGTTAAGGACTTTGATGTTGCCAAGCAGCAACTGGCAATATCTATTGCCCCGAAAAAGCTGAGCTTCAAAGCCAGGGCAACTTTGGCAGGCATAGGCCTGGGCAGCCTGGAAGGAATTTCTGAAAGAATGCAGCTTGATTCGGCCAACAATTTCAAGCTGCATTTCACTCTTTTTGACGAAACGGTAAGCAAACTTCTTGAAACCGGTGTCGATGCCTATTGCGCGGTAAAAGACAAACTTTCGCAGGCCGGGGTTGTTTTTACCGAGCCTGATAAACTGGTAAAAGCCATTGAGTTTAACAAAATGTTTGCAAAAGAAACCTGGGAAGACGTTGGTGATCAAGCTAAAGGAATCTACACCAACACCCAAAAGACAGTCATTTCAATTGCTGCCGGAACTTCTGCCGCATTATCAGGCTTTGAGTCTGCAGCAGCGGCAACCGGCAAGAAAGCCGCCGGCCTGGTTGAAAAAATCGGAGATGGTATCGGCTATGTTGCCAATAAGTTAAATCCATTCAAAAAGAAATCAAAATCAAAAGCTAAAGAAGAAAAGAAACCACGCACTCCATTTGAATACGAAATTGTCTACAACTCAGACTGGGTTGTCGACCAGGCTCATCGCTGTAAAACGTCTTCGTCGGCGGGACTTCATCCAGAGGGTCCGGTATTGCGTGATTTGAAAAACGGCGATTATCTCTATTCTGAAATGGTTAAAGCTCTTTCAAAGCCAGGTGTTAACAAATTTTCTGCGGCAAAGGTCCCGCCTTATCCCGAAAAGAACCATTTTATCTCGAAAAAACAACCGCAACCATGGTGGGAAGTTGACCTGGGCAAGCTGGTTCCGGTCGGAGCGATTCTAATTAAAGCCGGCGGTTCCCTTAAGTTTAAAAGAGATTTTTCTCCGAGTGCGCCGCCTTTTCTCAGCCAAATAATGAAGTTTATGCGTGAACAGAAAGACGAGCTGGCAAAAAACGGAATTTCAGATACAATCTTGGCCGTTTCGGCAACGGTAAAAGGCGATGAACTGATGAATCCAAAAAACAAAAACGTTAAATGGTTCAAAATAAGCAAAGGCAGTGAACTGGCAATTATCCGACCTATGGCCGGGTCTTCACAACACAACCAGGCTCTTGCCAAAGCGGCGGGGATAAGAAAAACCACCAATCTGAAGGACAAGACAAAAAAATTTCTGGAGCTTACCAAGCTCAATGAGCAACTCGTAAATGCAACCCCTAAGATTCGTTATCTACGCCTGTTCAAAACCGGCAAAGCAGTGCTGGGAATCGATAACTTTTCAGTTGTTCATGCCAAAGACGCTACCGTAAAAATCTTCAACCAGGAGTGACGTTTTTAATATAAATCACACCAGGCGGGCACGCAGAATATCGTGCAGATGCAAGAAACCAACGACT
>CAZTHA010000481.1:0-3041 GCA_964613435.1 uncultured bacterium | reverse complement strand
AAAGGCAGCAAACGATCAATTCCAGCTAAATCGAGAGCTTTTTCTGTTTCAGTATCACCGCCGGGCCCCTGGCGATATGCATTCTTATGCAGATCGATTAAAAGCTTGAAATCTTCCATTAATTACCTCTTTTTTTTCAATTGCTTGAGAAAAATCATAACATATTTTTAAAACAATCAAAGATTCCCAACAAACATCAAAAGCAGAATTATAAAAAGTTTGTAGCTAATTTTAAGCTTTCAAGGGGGTGAATTATGCTTGGAAACGAACCTTCTTTTTAAAGCCATGACAATTGTTGCCTTGTTCTGAATCTTCTATTAATGTATATTTCAATGGTCACATATCTTTGCCCCCAAAATTCGCGTCTATATAAGAATGGCCGGATCTTTTCCAATTAATTATTCATTATTCAGTTTTCAAATTAAGGATCCTGCCAATACCGCTATGCTTTGTGATTTTCTTGGCATCAAAATGGCTCTTATTGATTCACCGGCCTTTAAATTAAACTCAAAATCTTTAACCAGATAAAGGTTCTCAAAGAATGACATTCAAACAAATTTTCAAGTTTCCCGAGCCTCTGCGAAGGGGTATTATAAAAAAACGCTACCAGAGATTTCTTTCTGACATTGTTCTTGAATCAGGAGAAACGGTTCAGGCACATGTTGCGAATTCTGGAAGCATGAGAACCTGTTGGCAGGAAAACTGCCCCGTCATAGTTTCTGATTTTTCCAACCAGGAAAAGCGAAAGCTAAAATATACTCTGCAGGCAGTTGAAATGCCGGATGGCTGGGTAGGCATAAACACATCTAACCCGAATCAGGCAGTAAAAAGTGTATTGGCGCAGGGACTAATCAAAAGCCTTAAAGGCTACGACTTTCTTCTTCCCGAAGTAAAAATATCCAAAAACAGCAGAATAGACCTAATGCTCTGGACAGAAGAACTTTCAGAGCAGGCTCGCTCCTTTCACCCAGGCAAAAGGACCCCACAAAAGCTGACTCCTCACACAGGGGACGGCAACCTCAATAAAGAACTGTGCTTTGTTGAAATTAAAAATGTCACTTTGCTTGAAAATGACGGCTTAATAAGTTTTCCAGACGCTATAACCACCAGGGGACAAAAACATTTGCTTGAATTGATTGATTTAAAAAAGCAGGGATTCCGCGCAATCATCTTATTTTTCGTCGGCAGAAACAGCGCCAGATGTATGACGACCGCCAAGGATATTGACCCGAAATACGATCGTTTTCTAAAAGAGGCCATTTACGAGCATGGTGTTGAAGCCCTTGCAATTAAAGCAATCACTAGGGAAGACGGCTTATATTTTGACTCTGAAATCGAAATAAGGCTTTAGGCCGATGGATTCACTTGATTTTTGCAAAACTTAGCCCTTTTAATTCCGAACCGATATTTAGGGAAAATGAATCTGAAACTATAGAAGGTAAAAGTGTTAAACTTAGATCAGGTGAATCTGAATTCAGGAAGTTTTTTGTTTTTCCTGAATCATAGAATAAAGGATACTTTGAAGTGATTGGAATACTCATAATTGCCGTTTTTGGAATAGCTATACTAGGCACAATAATTTCCATTTTTAGTTCCCCCCCTGCAAAAAATGGGGAAGAAGCCAAAAGAAGCATTGGTGCTACATTTTTAAAGGGATTCGTTCTTTTGCTTATTGCATTCTTTTTTCTGATTGCCTGGCCAGATTTCGGACACCCACATAGAAATCCGCGAAATGCCTGCAATGCAAACTCAAGGGTAATAGCCGCTGTAATTGAGAAATGTTACGAAGAAAAAGTAGTTATCCATGATCCCATAAATCTCGGCAATGGGAAAATAGATTTAAGGTTTCTAGTGGAGAAAGGATATTTGAAGGCTCCAGTTACTTCTTTTCCAGATTGCATTTATGTGGGCTTTCCTTACGCGTCAGGTGCTGTGGAAGTTTTTTGCCTTTCCTGCGGTTTTCCAGACCAGGAAGCACCGACAATCAAAGAAGAGTTTTTAAAAAGATTTGCTATCGCTTCTCCCACAGCGTCAAGGATGGTGATTGATTTCAGCGCCACAAAGGATTGTTCACAGCAAGACTCAGAGGAATATTTTTCAAAGAATCGCACCTTTCTTGGTCAGTTTCCTGCTTTGCGAGAATTGTTTGGAGTTTCAAAGTACAGAACCGTAGTAAAAAAATGATTATACGCCATCAGTTTTGCGTTTCTTGTGACCAGCTAGAAATAAGAAGTGCTTTATGGCACAGCGGCAGCAGCCCTCAAGCTCGGTCGTAGCAAAAGGCCAAATCGGTTCAACTGAAAAAAAGCGGAGCAAATAAACTGTTCTGAGAGGGTGAATTGTTTTTGCACCAGGTCTAAATTTTGAAACAGACTCCATGTTATTATTAAATTTGGCTTTGGTCATTGATTCATGCTTAGTATAGGAATTGAAATGAATAAAATTGTAGCTATTCTTGGGTTCGTGGCCATACTGATAGGATTTATAACATTTTTGGTAATCTATAAAGACGGCGACCTGGTAAAATACGCTTTCAACAGACTTGATAAAAGGTGGACTTTTCAGCGAAGAATGGAAGAAGCCGTTAACGGCGTCAGCTATTGCCAGTGGCTGGTTGGAAGCTCATATGAATATGGCAACTATGTTAACCAGGATTACAATGAAGCCGTTCGCTGGTACAGATACTCTGCAGAGCAGGGAGACCCCGATGGGCAGCGCTTGTTGGCAAAGTGCCTTTTGCAGGGTCGTGGTTCCCCCAAAAAAGAGATTGAAGCTCTGATGTGGCTAACCATAGTTGCTTCGAACAGCCGCGGCGCCTATTCTGGAATAGAAGACAGCAAATACCGGGAATCTATAGCGGCAAAGCTTTCAGCGCAAAAAATTAAAGCAGCTGAAGAACTTGCGTATAATTGGCGACCTAAGACCTGGTCACAATTGAAAGACTTCTGAACTATTTTTAACTCTTCATAGCTCTCTCAATAAGCGCTAAAAGGAAAACGGGTCAGATTCGAATGAATCTGACCCGTTTTAAATATATGAAT
>CAZTHA010000480.1:0-3066 GCA_964613435.1 uncultured bacterium | reverse complement strand
CAGTGCAATGTTTCGAGTAAGGCGAAAGCTTTTCATATCATCAATCCACTTGCTGACGGAACAACGCACGTGTTCCTTACAACCCCTCCTGATATTATTTTATCTTCTTTTCATACGTTTAAATATTATCCCTAGCGTATTAGGCCCACAATGACTAGATACTGTACATCCCGCAGGCGTTTCAATGATTTCGTCAAAATGGGCATAGCGAAGAAGCGTTTCCTTTACTTTTTCAACGGTCTGGGATGAACACATAGGATGCGTGATAAAGACCCTGCTATAATCAATATCTTGTTTTATATATAATCTATCTCTTATGTAGTGCTCAAGACAAAGATCAAAGCTTCCCTTGTATTTCTTGCCGACTGTCATTTTTCCGTTGACTACCTCAATGCACGGCTTTATATTAAGTATTTTTGCACCGATCATTTCAAAGCCGGAGCACCGACCTCCTTTGTATAGGTAATCCATACGGTCGATAACGAAGCTTGCATCCACTCTGGGGATAAGCTCTGTAAGGTTGCGGCAGATTTCTTCAACACTTGCACCATTTTGTGCCATGCAGGCTGCTTCATAGACTAGATGACCGCTCCCGGAAGTCAGGTTCTGCGAGTTGATAACATATACATTTTCATAGTTTTCCGCAGCTATGGTCGCATTTTGGAAGCAAGATGAAAAGCCAGAGCCAATGCATATATGGATAACCGCATCATATTTAGATGAAAACTCCTCAAATAGGCATTCATATTCATATATATTGACAGCAGTAGTCTTACAGGTTTTCCCTTCTTCCTCGACATACCTAAATATGTCCGCAGGCGTGATGTCCACACCATCATGGAACACCTCGTCGCCTATAAGGACAAGGAGCGGTGCCAAAGTGATATTCAGGTCGTTTAATATTTTTGTAGAAAGATCGCAAGTACTGTCTGCGGTTATTTTGATCATGATCTCACCTCATTAGATTCTTTAAATTAAGTCCTTTGGCGCTGGCTTTATCAGCCAATTCCAAAAAAGCGAAGCAGGTATATTGTCAGCAACAAAATGCAGGATGCGCGGAACGCTATGGGCAAGTTTAATTTTTCAACGCTTGCCGTTTCATTTATCATTTGCTGCATGCTTTCTCGGATACGCGCCTGCAGGTCAAATACTGCTTCCCTTCTGGAAAGGGCGCTGTCTGGATATTGCGGCTCTCCTATGGATAATAACATCCGTCTTTTTCCGGCTATCAGACGCCACAAGCCGTGGGAACACGAGTTGGTGATTACCATAGGAATTACGGGACAGCCGCTGTGTACAGCGGTAAAGAAAGCACCTGAATGGAAATCGCGCAGTTCTTCGTGGTCACGAACCAGCAGACCCTCCGGGTAATAATGCACCCAATCTCCTTGATAGATACCGTGTTTAAGTTGCTTCTGTAGCCAGACCATCTCTGTCATATCCGATGGCAAAGCCAGTGCACCGCACATTTTGACGAGCCAGCCGACAAAAGGAAGTTCCAGATTCCGGCGTAGACTCGTAAAATAGATTCGGCGGGGAAAAACCGCCAGCTTGACCATGGTGCAGTCCATCGGATGCACATGGTTCATGACCGTCACCGCACCACCTTTAACCTTTTTGAGTGTCTTTTTCCCGTTCACTTTAAATCCGAAGAAGATCGTGTTGATGACGTACAGAATTAACGCCAAAAAATTCGTAAAAGCGGAGAATAAGATTCGTTTTACAGGTGTCATTTTTGAGTATGTAACCATTGTCCGCGCTGCATTGGGATGGGTGATCCGGCGAAAACGGGATTCTTCCGGCTGTTTATATCCATTTGACCAATAATCCGCAATGACATCCTTGTACAGCGCTTCCATTTCTTCAGCACAGCGGCTTACTCGCATTTGTTCCGCCCTTTGCACATAAAGCCAGCTCATTTCAGCTTTTTCTTGTGGATTCTCGATCCAGTAGTCGAGTTTTTCAGCTAACGACTGTGCATCACCGGCGCGAAAGAGGCTGTTTGGATGCAGTGCGAATGATTTTGTTGCGGAGAGATCGGAATCTGATATGACCGGCACTGCGCCGCAGGCCGTCGCTTCCATGCAAGCGATACCTTCAATTTCTGCGTCGGATGCATGAACGTACAGATCGCAGGCATTGAACAATTGAATCAATTCCTCCTGCGGATAAAATTCGAGCAACGGTGTGTTTGGCAATCCTTTGCCCAGCTTTTTATATTTTTTTTCCTTTGGGCCGCGGCCCGCAAAAACGAGTTGGATCCTGTTGGCATACTTGCTGCTGCGAACCGCCTTTATTACGACGTCCTGCCTCTTTTCCGCAGAGAGGCGCCCGACCACAAGAACGACATATTTATTTTGAAATGATAGCGGACGCGAGACATCACGCGGTCTGAATTGTTCACTTACGCCATTGGATATCACGCGGCAGTGTGCGGTATACCCATACCGCATCAATTCGCCCGCGATCATGCTGCTCGGGCAATGGATGTAACGAAAACGGTTGTAAAAGCTGCGGTTAAAATATTGGTAGAGCGCGGCATTGGCATATTTGCTTTTCCCGACCCCGAAAGTATAGGTGATGGTTTCAGGCTGGAGATGGAATGATGAAACGGTTGGGATTTTCATCTGCCGCGCAATTTCCTCACCTCTTCGGCAAAACGGTGTGGGCAGGTAAAAGTGAATGATATCCGCGCCACGAAAAGCTTGAAAATACGCTTCATCGTTCGGACGCGTAAAACAGAAGCCCTGTTTCTCAATCAATGGTTGAAAAATAGGAATCCTCATTTCTTCGACTGATATCTTATCTTTCTCTGCCATACCGCTTGCCAGAATTGTAACGGTATGTCCGCGTGCTCGCAGCGCCCCTGCAAATCTTCGAGCAGTTGCAGTTGTACCATTGTTTAAATTATCAAACTGATCTATAACCAGTACAATTTTCATTGTTTCTGTGCAACCTTTCGAATGATTTGTCGCAAATACTGCTTGCGATTACTTCTCCCTTAATACAAACTTTTTGAGTAATCCCAACGCTTCGCGATATTTCAAGGAACGAACGTTCGGAAAA
>CAZTHA010000479.1:0-3078 GCA_964613435.1 uncultured bacterium | reverse complement strand
ATCAAGCGTCATACCAGATTCCTGGTTCATGACCCTGAAGAAAAATGCAAGGTCGGCGATCTGGTCCGCGTTGAAGAATGCAGACCGGTTAGCAAGAACAAAAAGTGGATCGTGCGCGAAATCGTTAAAGCCGCCGGTTCAGTGGAAGAATAAGGAGCTCGGTAATGATTCAACAGGAAACCGTATTAAAAGTTGCTGACAACTCCGGCGCGAAAAAGCTGCTGTGCATCCGCGTAAAAGGCGGCAGCACCCGCACCTTCGGCGCTGTAGGTGATATCATCGTGGCTTCTGTAAAAGATGCGATTCCCGATGGAACCGTTAAGAAAAAAGAAGTGGTGAAAGCCGTTATCGTTCGCACCAAAAAAGAACATCGCCGCCCTGATGGCAGCTATATTCGCTTCGATGATAACGCAGCCGTAATCATCAACAATGATAACAATCCACGTGGAACCCGTATTTTCGGGCCGGTCGCCAGAGAACTTCGTGAAAAACAGTTCATGAAAATCGTTTCTCTTGCCCCAGAAGTACTGTAAGGGAGCCTAACAGATGCATAAGAAAGTAAAAGCCAGACGCGCTGTTGAAAAACCCCATATCAAAAAAGACGATATGGTAGTTGTTCTCAGTGGAGAAGACAAAGGTAAAAAAGGCCGGGTTCTTTCTGTGGAAGCAGAAAAGGGTCAGGCTTACGTTGAAGGCGTTAACTTCGTAAAGAGACACACCCGACCCAATAGAAATGTTGGTAAGGGCGGAATCATCGAAAAAGAAGGACCGATTGCCATCAGCAAGCTCGGACTTTTGACCCCCGATGGAAAAGAACTGACCCGCGCCAAGATCGTTAAGCAGGGCGAAGAAAAAAATCGCGTCTGCACAAAAACTAACGAACCACTTGGTCGTAAGTAATCAACCTGATAGAAAATCAGGAGAAAATAAAGGAGATTCGGCATGGCAAAGACAGAAACTGCTCCCAAAAAGGGAACAAAGTCTCTCCCAAGGCTGAAAGAGAAGTACGTTAAAGAAATCGCTCCGAAGCTGGTTTCTAAGTATGGTAACCCGATGCGCGTTCCCAAGGTAACCAAGGTTGTTATCAACATGGGCGTCGGTCAGGCTACTCAGAACGCAAAACTTCTTGAAGCAGCAACAAGAGAGTTAACTCAGATCTCAGGTCAAAAGCCTGTTGTTACCCGCGCCAAGAAGTCTATTTCTAACTTCAAACTGCGTGCTGGTGTCCCGATCGGCTGCTGCGTAACCCTTCGCGGCGACAGATCTTACTATTTCCTGGACAAACTTTTCAACATCGTTGTTCCTCGTATCAGAGACTTTCGCGGTCTTTCCCCGAAAGCTTTTGACGGTCGTGGCAATTACAGCCTCGGTCTTCAGGAACAGCTGGTTTTCCCTGAAATTCATTATGATTCAGTTGAAAAGGTTCAGGGTATGAACATCACCATCGTTACTACTGCAAAAAACGACGGTGAAGCAAAAGAGCTTCTCGAAAAGATGGGCATGCCGTTCAGAAAACCCACGAAGAAGCAGTAAAAAGGAGTTGTTATGGCAAAGAAAGCATTAGTTGAAAAATGGATGAAAACTCCCAAGTTTTCTACTCGCCGCTACAACCGCTGCAATATTTGTGGTCGGCCGCGCGGTTTTATGAGAGATTTCCAGATGTGTCGTATCTGCTTTAGAGATATGGCTTCAGTTGGAAGAATCCCCGGCGTAACTAAATCAAGTTGGTAAAGGAGATAAAGAGTTATGAGTATGACTGATCCTATTGGCGATATGCTGACTCGAATCCGGAATGCCAACATGGTTAAACACGAAAGTGTTGAAATGCCATCTTCCAAAATGAAGATCGAAATTGCCAAGATCCTCAAAAAAGAAGGCTATATCCGGGATTTCAGATATTATAAATTTCAGAACAAATTCAATCTGAAAGTGTTCCTGAAGTATGGAGAAAAGAACTCCACTACCATCATGGGAATCGAAAGAGTTTCTAAACCTGGCCGCAGAATCTATTCCGGCAAAGATGAAATTCCTAAAATTCTTGGTGGTTTGGGTGTTGCTATTCTTTCTACTTCCAAGGGCGTTCTAACCGATAAAGAAGCCCGAAGCGCCGGTGTTGGCGGTGAAATAATCTGCCGCGTCTGGTAGTCAGGAGGAAAGCACATGTCAAGAATTGGTAAAAAAGCAATTATCGTCCCCAAGGGCGTCGAAGTAAAAATCAGTGGTCTTTCCATTTCTGTTAAGGGGCCGAAAGGCACCATCAGCAAAGAAATGCCCGAAGGCGTTTCTTTCAAACAGGAAGAAGACAAGATTCAATGCACTATTCCCGAAAACAGCCCGAAACCAATCAGAGCCAGATTTGGTCTGGTAAGAAGTTTGATCAATAACATGGTTATTGGCGCAAACGAAGGTTTCACCAGAGGACTGGAAATCATTGGCGTTGGTTATAAAGCTCAGAGCCAGGCTCCGAACAAAATTCAGCTCAACGTCGGTTATTCACACCCGGTTGTTTATGAAGCTCCCAAGGAAATCACTCTTAAAGTTGAAGCCAACAAGGTATTCGTTACCGGCATCGACAAAGAAGTGGTTGGCCAGACTGCTGCCGAAATTCGCAAAATCAGACCTCCTAAGCATTACAAGGATGGCGCTGGTATCAGATACCTGGGCGAAAACGTTCGCATCAAGGTCGGCAAGAAACTTGCAGCTTAAGGCGTTAAAGGAAGGTAGATTATGAAATTGAATAAAAAAGATATGCGTCAGCGGCGTCATGCCCGCAGCAGATTTTATTTGTCCGGTACTGCCCAGAAGCCACGCCTTGCAGTTTTTCGCAGCCTCAAGCACATCTATGCCCAGATCATCGATGACGAAACTGGCGAAACTCTTGTAATGGCAAGCTCTCTTGACAAAGACCTGCGCAGCTCTGTAACCGGCGGCAACAAAAACGGCGCCAAACAGATCGGCCAGAAAATTGCTGAAAGAGCAATGGCTAAAGGCATTTCCACAGTGGTATTTGATAAAGGTGGATTCAAGTATCATGGTCGCGTCAAGGAACTGGCCGAAGGCGCCAGAGCCGCTGGCTTG
>CAZTHA010000478.1:0-3078 GCA_964613435.1 uncultured bacterium | reverse complement strand
TGTCCCGCGGAATTTCGAGTTATCCTGTCCCGCGGAATTCTGGTTAAGCATACTCCCTGACTCTGTTGAACCAATATGTAAAAGCTGCTAGAATTATTTTGTAAATCACATGAAGTAAGTCTTAAATGCCGACAGTACTACGTATAGGAGCATTCCGCTTTCATTTCTATTCAGACGAAGGTCTTGAGCCGGCGCACATTCATGTTGCAACCCCTGACGGAGAGTGCAAATTCTGGCTCCACCCGGTCAGGCTGGCGCGTAACATCGGATTGGCACCACATACTGTCAGAGAGATTGAAAAGTTGGTATTCCAGCACCAGAAAATGTTAGTTGAGAAATACAATGAGTTTCAGAAGATCAGAAAAAGCTGAACAAAACCCTGAAGTATTGGCGGTCAGAGCCTGGATTGAGGGGCGGATGGTTTTTATCGAGCTTACCGACGGCCGTATCATTGGCTTCCCTGCCGACCGTTTCAAACTCCTGAAAAACGCTTCAGACAAAGATCTTGCCGAAGTTGAACTGCGACTTAACGGCTACGCCCTGCGCTGGGAAAAACTCGACGAAGACCTCACCGTGGCCGGAATAGTTGCCGGGAATTTCCAGTTGCCGTTACCAGACCTGAAGAAAGTCGCCGAGCCTCGCGCCGCTTACAAACCCCGCAAAACCAGGCGCACTAATAGAAACACAGGCTGAGCAGTCCTTTGTTTTTTTTGAGATCCGGGCTCTGTTAAACCATTTTTCCAGCACATTGAATGCGTGATTAAAAGCTGCTACAATATTCGAGCTGGTTCAAACGCAGATTTTGAGTTTGACTCCGGCAACGCTTTCAGCAAAGAGGCAAAGAAGATGAAAAGATTCTCTAATATCGAACTTGAAACTCTTTTAAATGACACGGAATCTGATCTTGCTGAACGCAAACAGTCTTTCAGGGGCGACACGCCGAAAAAAGCCCGGCAGGCGGTTTGTGCCTTTGCCAATGACCTGCCGAACCATAATCAGCCCGGGGTTCTTTTTGTTGGTGCCAAAGACGATGGCTCGCCGTCAAATGAACCCATTACCGACGAGCTGCTGCGTGCTCTGGCCGATATGAAAACAGATGGTAATATCCCCTTTCGATATAAATCCCGTGCCCACGGCAAAGATTTCCGATCTATCCAGAACCATCTTTGAAAATGAATTTCTACCGGCTTCTTTTGCTGCCGACGTTTTAGAAACCAACAACCGAAGTTATGAAGAGCGTCTGGCTAGCTGCAAAATGATTTCATCGGTCGAGAACTTCAACCCCACCATTTTAGGGCTTCTGTCGATTGGAAAGAGTCCTCAGGACTTCCTGCCAGGCGCAAGTATTCAATTTTTGCGCATTGCCGGCACCGAACTGGCTGACCCGATTCTGCAGGAAATTGCCACTGATCTTTATCTTCTTCCCGGTGACGTTGGTTTATCCGGATATGAAGACTTTTTATCCAGTGAATGGCCTTCAGGCTTGCGAGACAACAACCTTTACCGGCCGATGCGGATTTTAAGCTCATTTTGGCAGATCCTGCAAATGGCCGCGCAAAAAATTCAGGCCGATATCATTCTCGTTGATATTGGCCCGAATCTTGGCGCAATCAATAGATCGGTGTTAATCGCCACCGATTATGTTGCTATCCCCCTTGGAGCCGATCTTTTTTCTCTTCAGGGGCTGAAAAATCTCGGGCCTACCTTGAGAAGGTGGAAAAACCAATGGCAAAAAAGGTTAGACAACTTTAATGACAGCAATGAAAAAAATAGTTTCCCTGATTTCAAGCTTCCGCACGGAAAAATGCAACCGATCGGTTATCTTTGCCAACAGCACGGAGTGCGCCTGGACCGACCGGTTAAAGCATACGATAAATGGATCCAGCGCATTCCGAAAGTTTATAGAGAATATGTGTTATCTGAACCGGTATCAGATAACGTTCGGCAAGAAAATGACCCCTGTTGCCTGGCAACCATCAAGCATTACCGAAGCCTGATATCAATGGCGCAAGAGCACCGCAAACCCATTTTCAACCTAACCTCTGCCGACGGCGCAATCGGCAGCCACGCCAACGCCGTGCAGGATGCCAAAGCCGACTTCAATTGCCTGGCAAGAATCATCGCCGCCAAAACCGGCATCAAACTCTAACCCAAGCTGAAAATTCCTGGTTAGTTGCTCCCCGCCGCTCAGCAGGTTACCACATTGATCGGGCCGCCCGGAGCATCACAGGTTTTGCGGCTCAGACGTTCTTCCCAGGGTCGGGCTCTGGTTTTTTCGCGGCGATCGAAGACGATGAGCCATGCGGCAGCAGCGCCGACACTGTCGCGACAGCGGGCCGTCTGCTTCAGACCTTCTTCGATTGTGGTTTCGAGGCTGTCCTGGGGGTGAACCAGTTTGATTTCGATGACCGTCCAGATGCCTTGCCATTCGATAGCGAGATCGACCCGGCCGCGCCCGGCGGCATATTCGCGTTCGATGCGGGCACCCCCGTTGATGACCCGTTGCAGAAATGCCATAACCAGCAGGTGCGGAAAAGCTTCGACGTATTCCATTTTGCTTTCCCAGACTTCGCTGTTGCGGCGCCAGAACTTTTGAAATTCAGCGAACAGGGCAGCATAATCGAGTGAGCCGTCGTCTTTCTGCCAGCGCCATTCGGGTGCCGGCACGTTATCCTGGGCATTTTGCGACAGAACCCGTGGAATAATCTCCTGATAAATCGGATTTGTGATTCTAAGACTGTTTTCATAAGTTACCAGACCGAGATCCATACATAGCTCAACATCACGATCGGCTCTGCCAATCGCAGGATCAGTTTTACCGACCAGAATAGCCTCGACCACCCGTCTGACTCTCGGATCTCGCAGGCGCTCGGCAAGGCTGTCAAGATGCACGGCCCTTTCCCTGATCAACAGTTCTTTGGCCTGCATGATATGATCGGCGGTTACGGTTTCTTTAGTCTCTTCGGGCACGATTTCCCAGGCGCATTTTTGCAGCAGGGCGTTTACCAGCCAGGGTTGACCGCGGGTCAAATCGTATGCAAGCTCGAGACCGTCGTCGGTAAAAGCCTGGCCGGTTTC
>CAZTHA010000477.1:0-3085 GCA_964613435.1 uncultured bacterium | reverse complement strand
CGATGATTTCTTCAACTATCGTCGCGTTTTCGATCGAACTTTCACTTGGTTGGTTGTCAGCCTGTCCAGGCTGGGAAAAGTTCTGGTCCGTCTGCGGGCCGGCAAATCCAGAACTGAATCTGATATTGCCGGCACTGATGTTGGCTTTTAATCTGTTAATAAGCATTCGGGCAACAAGCTTTCTAATGGCGGGAATAACAATCAAGAAACCCATAAAGTCGGTAATAAAGCCTGGAACACATAATAAAACTCCTACTATCAGCAGTAAAAGCCCTTCGATGGCTTCGTCGGCCGGAAGTGCACCCTGGTCAAGAGTTTGTCTGAATCTTGCAAAGGTCGCCAGGCCTTGCTGCCTGACAAAATAGCCGCCGAGAATTCCGGTCAGAACGCAGCAGGCCATGGTAAACAAAATGCCGGTGCTCTGGGCCACATAAAGCAGCAAAGAAACTTCACTTACCGAAAAGAAAGTTACGGTCAGAAAAAATTGAAATACGCAGCCCATCGGCTAGTTTTCCCTCCAGGATTATGCAATGAGTATAACACTTTTCCAGCAGAGCTTTAAAAAAATCATGAAATAGTATGTTTGATCATTGTCAGGCGATTTTGAAATTACGGCCTGAAGGCCGACTGGGTCGCCGAAGTGTGTACCTTGCCAACTGCTTGATTTGACGCTACAATACTAAAAAAACTGCGGATACTTACTATGTCAGCTTCAATAAATCCAATGATTGGTTGTCGTGACTGCGGCAAACTGTTTATGAAATTTTCCCGCGATATTTGTCCTGAATGTCGCGAGAAAGAACAGCTGTTGATCAGTCGCATCGTAAACTATGCGCGACAAAACCCAAGATGTGACATAAAAAATATCAGTCTTGGCACCGGTATTTCAGCTCAGAAAATTACTTCACTGGTTCATGAGGGGCTATTGCGCCGCTTTGGCCTGAAATTTTTCTATCCCTGCCGAATCTGCGGAACCAGCATTCAAACCGGTAATCTCTGTTACTGGTGCTCAGAAAAACTTTACCGACTCCTCGATGAGCTGCGCGACAATATTTGGGGCGATCCTGAGGCGAGGCATAAAATCGAAGCAGCCGGTCTGCGTCCTGATCTTCGCGAAGAAGACTGGGAAAAAGCTTCTACCTTGTTCAGTGACAATATCTTCCGCAGCCGCAGCGAACGCAATATCGTCTTCAGACAGCGAAGAGGCGGGTCCTGGTATCGCTGAAAAATCAGATTTTTAGATTAGAGAAGGGCGTCGAGTTCCGCGGCAAGTTGCGCATAAAGCTCGACATATTCTTCTTTTTTACTGAGATTTTCTGCGGTTTCGATCAGCATTGAGACCTCTTTCATTCTTGCTTCAAGCTCTTGTTTGCGCCTGATCTTTTCTGCTGACGCGGGGCTGGTAGTCGGCATGCTAAGCCCAGAAACCTGCTTCTGCATAAGGTTTTGGCTGGGTGGTTCCGGGACAAAATCATTCTTTATCAAAGCAACGCCCGGCATAGTCGGCTTTTTCGGCTCTTCTTCGTGCTTCAGAGCCTTAGTCAATATTTCTTCGGCAAGCTTTTCTTCACTTATGTTTTGATCTTCGGAAGCTTTTTTCAATGATTCGAGCAGCTCTTCGGAGATTTCAATTTTCAGCTGGCGTAATTGCATTTTTATTGGCCTTTTCTTGCTTTTTCTAGCTGTGATTTGAGCAGATTCATTTCTCTGCTGGTTTTTTGCAATGCACCGACGTCGTTGCCTGACAGCTGTTGTTGATAAAGTTCGTAAAGCTGTTCATAACGGGTGCTGAGTTCAATGATCTGATCAGTATTCGAGCCATTTATTGCCGAATCGTTAACTGGTATTTCAAGAGTTGGTCTGGCGGTCGGAGCGTAGCCGGCTTTGTTGACTATGGTTCTGATTGGTCCGCCCGTACCGGTTGGCATCAGCGGGGGAGAATTGTCTGAGCCGTTGCGCCACTTGCGGAATTTGTCGAGTAATTTTGTTGCCACGATATCGCCAAGCATGCCGCCGACGATTGAGCCAATTGGCGGAAACACTGCTGAACCGAGCATCGAGCCAATTGCCCAGCCGGCACTTCCGGCGAGCATTGCTGTCCAATCCAGGGTTTTAAAGTAGTTTTTGAAACTGAATTTGCCGTTTTTAAGGCCGGCAACGCCTTCGCCAGCCATGTCAGCGCCTAGATAATAGGTGAAAGTCGGGACAAAATTGGCAAGCAGGCCACCAAAAACCGGAATTGCCGAAAGAAACGGGACAAAAACGCTGCCGGCAGCTCCGCCGAGAAGGCCTCCGGCAGTACGGGCCAGATAGTCTGCGGTTGCCATCGATTTCACTACTTTGACTACGCTGGGTTTTTCACCTTTGCTGGCGCATTCGACAAGATGGTAGCCCATTTCAATGCCGAATTTTTCAAGTATCCAGGCGGGTGTGCCGACGCCAGAAAATGAGTTTTTGAATTCGCGCATGCCCGCGCTTACGTAGCTATCCTTGCTTTGGGGGCTTTGGGCGAAAATAGGCGGGAAAACCTGCAACAGCATTGCTGCAAGCACTAAAAACGTGATTGCCCGCATTCTTAATCGGTTTTTTATCATCAGCAATTTCATAAAATGCTCTTCCAATTTCTTTTAATTATAAGGTATTTTTCTCAGGCCGCAATGTACTTTCATTCGCAAAAAAGCGTCAATTTGCTTTGCTTTTTGGCCGAAGCTTCAATGTTGGTGACAGGCAGCCAAGAATCCGGTATAAATATATGGAGACCGGAAATGTAATCGGAGTTGAGAGTGATGGTTAATGACAAAAGCCGCAACGCCGTAAGAGAAGCTGCTGTTGAGTTTTCCCGCCAGTATCTTGTCGGCGTTTCCTGGTTGTATTTTATTTCAACCGTAACCATCTACAACTTCATTGCTGGTTTTGTTTTCCTGATTTTGCGGCAAATGCGCTTTTTCAGCTTTGATTATGTCGGATTCGCGCTGGCAGGACTCCCGGTGTGTCTCCTTTTAAGTGTCGCTATGGCCAATCGACGAAAGATTCTGCCGGAAAAGGCATTGGCCATTGTCGACAGCTTCAACCAGGCAGGCGGACT
>CAZTHA010000476.1:0-3097 GCA_964613435.1 uncultured bacterium | reverse complement strand
GCCTCAGCGGTTACCCGTCTGATCGAAATGGGCGTAGAGCCTTATCTTGTCGCGTCTGCGGTCATCGGTGTCGGTGGCCAACGCCTGGTACGCAAAATTTGTCCCTCATGCAGAACTCCCTATGCACCTGACGGGGAAATTATTGAATTGCTGGCAGAGAATGGCTTTTCCCAGACAGAACTGTTTTCCGGAAAAGGTTGTCTGACCTGTCGCAAAAGCGGTTACTCAAGCAGAACAGCGATTCACGAAATAATGACTATCAACGAAGAAATTCACAGTCTGATTCTTCAATCGTCTTCGGCGCGAACGATTCGCCAGGCCGCTATAAGAGCCGGCATGAGAACGATGCGCCTTGATGGCATCAACAAGGCGGTAAAAGGGGTAACCACGATTGAAGAAGTCTTAAGACTCACCCGCGGCGAAGAAATCAGGCAGATAAATCTGGAACAGGTTGTTGATGAATAAGCGCTTTTCCTATAAGGCCCTAGATTCAAAGGGAAAAACATTGGAAGGATACATGGAAGCGGCATCTGCCGAAGAAGTGGGCACCTGGCTGGCTGACCGCCAGTATTTCGTTGTCGACATCTCTACTGCCCCATTGCAAACCCTTATCGCTGCGCCAACCAAAGAGATCAGCATCAACACCAAAGCAATGAATTTTTTTTTGTTGCAACTTTCAAGTCTGATCAACGCCGGTTGTCCTCTGATAATGAGTCTTCATGCTCTCTATCGCCAGCTTCCTTCCTGCCCCTTAAAAACGCTGTTAAAAGATCTGCGCGAAAAAATTGAATCGGGAAAATCTTTTTCAGAAGCTTTAAAAGCCCACCGTGGCGTTTTCTCCAATCTTTTCATCACCATGGTTGAGGTCGGCGAGGTCGGCGGAATTCTTGGCGAAGTTCTCGAGCGCTACGCCAACATCCACGACGCCATGTACCGCATCAGGGCCAAAATAGTTAAATCGATGATCTACCCGGCAATTCTTCTGATCAACACAATCGTCGTTGCCTGGGCTCTTCTGGTTTATGTTTTTCCGACTTTCATCGAAAAGATTCAGTCACACGGGCAGGCTCTGCCCTTACCCACCGAAATCGTTCTTTATGTTTCCAATCTGCTGACCACAAATTCAATAACGATCTTCATCGGCATTGCTGCAGTCGTCCTGCTGTTTATCGGAGCTAAAAGAACCACAGAAGGTACAAGAATAATCTCCAAAACCCTGATAAATGCCCCCTTGCTCGGCCCAATGCTACAGCAGATGGAACTGTCTCTATTCGCGAGAATCCTGGGAACTCTGCTCAAGTGTGGTGTTCCGATTTTAACTTCCCTTCAGGCTGTCGAAAAAGCTTTGAGCAATTACACATACAAAGCTGCGCTCAACAACATTCGCGAGGGCATCAGCCGTGGAGAGTCTCTTTCCCAATCATTAGGGCATTATCGTAGCCTGTTTCCCGAAAGCATCATTCTGATGACCGATGTTGGTGAACGCGGCGGCAATACCGGCGAAATGCTGGAAAAGGCCGGTATTATTTATGAAAGAGACCTGGAGACGACCCTTGAAACTGTTGTTTCACTTATTCAGCCTTTTCTGGTTATTTTTCTCGCCATATTTGTGGTAACACTGGCTCTGGCGATGTACATGCCATTGTTTGACATAATTAAGACTGTGAAGTAAATTAAATATGTTTAATCTGTATCTGTCGCATATTCTTTATGGAGGCTCTATGCAAAAAAAAGGTTTTTCTCTTGTTGAACTATTGATTGTTGTGCTTGTAATAGGCATTCTGGTGGCAATTGCCATTCCCAGATATCAGAGCATAGCCTCTATTGCCCGTGCAAAATCTTGTTTGTCGAATCAAAAAGGCATCGAAAGCCTGATTTCGCTATGGGAAGCCAAAAACTTCGAGTTAGATGGCGGTAAAAATCGCTGGACATGGGTAGATCGCCATGGCAACATGCGTTGGAAATATTCAAATGCCCTTTTACAACTCAACGACATCGCCAAGGACACCAAACTTTTCATTTGTCCGGAAGCGGCTAATCGCTGGGGCTACACCTGGGACGGATCAAGTTATCGCTTTTACAATACCGACAATACCGGCCTCTGGATCATCGGTTCCAATGGTAAAATGGGCGGACGCGGCGTAGTTTGCGCCCTGAGGCTTGGGCCCCGCTGGATCGGCATGAATGGCCAGATGGGTCCCGACGGTTCAAAAGACAGCGCACATCATTACTGGTAATTGATGGGTTCTGCTCGGGGTTTTCGCAATTCTGAAGCTGAAACGACGATACCGGACCGCCTCCAACTAAGCGACAT
Source organism: uncultured bacterium (assembly GCA_964613435.1). GTDB lineage: Bacteria > Muiribacteriota > Ozemobacteria > Ozemobacterales > Ozemobacteraceae > DYKG01. The sequence goes on along the minus strand of CAZTHA010000476.1, from coordinate 783 downwards.
AGTTTGCAGGTTTGGAATCGTTTCAGATGGTTTTACCTTGATTGAAACCCTGATAGTGGTTCTGGTCATTGGCATTTTGTGCGCAACCGGCGTTTCAATGTATTCCGGAGCCACTGCCGACTCACAGATGCGTTCCATAACCGATGAGCTGAGTGGTTTTTTTACCGCCTGCCGACACCGGGCAATTATGCGCAAGACCCCGGTCAAAGTGACTTATCTTAACCCAAACCTTGGAATTGAGCAGTCGAGCAGTCTGAGACTGCGAATTCCTGAGCTTTCCAATGAATCCGGAGAAAAAGTAAACGGCATGACCTTCACTGACAAGTTTGTCGTTTTGGCAGACGGAACCAAAGTTTCGAAACTCGATCTCAGTGTTTATCTTCCCGGAAAACGCCTGGGAACTTTGACGGTGGAGCTTTAAAATGAAGAATAAAAAAGGCTTTTCCCTGATTGAAATATTGATTTCGCTTCTGGTGCTTTCTGGGGCCATAGCAACGATGTTTTCCGGCTTCGATACTTCAAACCAATTGAGCCTTTATTCTGCTTTCGAAGCAGAAGCCGCATTTTTAGCCGAACGTGAGCTGGAATTACTTAAAGCCGACCTGTTAAGCGGCCAAAGAAAACCTGGTCCGGCGGCCGCACCGTCCCGGTTTCGCCATAAACCAGGCGTTGAGGTTAACACTGCCTGGACTTCTGCAGACAATGAAGGTGCAATTCGCATGTTTTGCACTGTATCGCAGTTTGACCGAAGCTTCAAGGTCGAGTCATTTCTCTACCTGCCCA
>CAZTHA010000475.1:0-3104 GCA_964613435.1 uncultured bacterium | reverse complement strand
AGCCATGGAACAAGCTGAGATAGTTTTGGATTGACCGGAATGCCGATCAAATCTTCTATATCGGGTAGATTTTCATATTTTACCTTGATGTGCAGTTCAGGATGTTTTCTGACAATACCCTGCAAAATAAAGCCATCAAAAAGAATACAGTGAATCTTTCCCGAAAGAAGGTCGGGGATCCTTTTTTCCCAATTTTCTTCGAGAATCAACTCTGCTTCTGGCAATGATTCAGCTATAAAGCGGGAATGCCAGCTTCCCGTCTCTGAAAGAATTGTAAAGCCCTTGCCTCTTGATTTAATCAGATACTTGAAAAATGTTTCCTGTTTTTCTTTCCAGCCATGTTTTAGTGCAGACTGATAACTAACAAGAACCCCGGCCTTCAGACGCATATAAGGCTGAGAAAAATAAGCCTTCAGGCTTCTGCTGGCAGTGATGGAAATCCATGAAATTGCAACATCGGCTTCGTCTCGCGCAACCTGCTCCACCAGTCCATTATAGCTTGCGGTTGTGCGAATAAACTCCGGCTTTACACCAAGACCTTTACAAACTTCTGAAGCGAGTTCAATTTCAATGCCCCGCAGATTTCCATTTTCGTCTTTGAAGAAAAACGGCGGCGTATCTTTGCTGTTGAGAGCTATTCTTAAAACCCCTCTATTTTTCAGTTCTTCAATTTGCGAAAGATCGGCAAAGGCTGAAAAGCCAATTGCCAGAAATGCAAAAATAGAAACAATAACAGAAAGCTTTTTCATATACCCCGATTCTACCGGGACAATAGTCTTTTTTCAACAAAACAGCGATATTGTCATATAACGCCGTTAGAAGGTATGCTGAACTAAAGTTGCCAGTATGTTGCCCGGATTGCCATAGCGGCCAGGGTTGTTGTTGAATAGGCGAACGTAATTGCTTGCCGCACCGTCTGGGTCATTGGCCATTTCTTCTGAAAGGCTGCCGGCAATAAAATCTGCATTGTTTGAAATTTTGTAAGAAGCGGCAAAAATGCGGTTGCCAAAGCAAACAACGATAAAAATGCATGCCAAAATTGAAGTAAGTCTGCTGAATCTCAATATTTGTCACCCCATTCAATGATAGAAGAATAGTGGTGTTAATGTCTATTTGCCGTGGAGGATATTTTTCTTGTTGGCAGAGTATTTTGAATTGAGCATGTGAGAGGTGGCCCCGTATGTTGTGGTGAAACTTTTATGCTTTTCAGGGAATTCTTTTTTGCCCTGCGGGCAATATTCTGCTATATTGCGGGGTACTGAATAAGTTGCTTCGATAATCATTGTATTCGCACAGGGAGGTTCACAAGTGAACCAGAGTCAAAAGGAACAGGTAGTGATTACAGTGCTTGGCGCAAACAAGCCCGGTATTCTTGCCGGAATAACCAGGGCCATCGCCGATGCCAATGTTAACGTTGAAGACGTAAGTCAGAAAATCATGCAGGATTTGTTTGCATTGATGATGATGACCGATTTTTCCATGGCCAATTGCAGTTTTGAAACTTTTCAGACACGTATGCAGGAAGTCGCTGAACAGTTGAAGGTGAAAATTTTCATTCAACACGAAGATGTATTCAGATTTCAGCATCGGCTTTGATGGAGGAAAACAATGCTTTTCTCTATTGAAGAAGTAATCGAAACCATTTCTCAGGTTGGGGTTGAAACCTTCGACATTCGCACAATCACCTGCGGCATCAATCTGCATAGTTGTATTGATCCAGATGTAAACCGCTGTGCCGAAAAAGTTTATGAGAAAGTCACCCGGGTCGCTAAAGATCTGGTCCCGACAGCACGCAGTATTGAAAAGAAATTCGGAATTCCCATTGTTAACAAAAGAATTTCGGTCTCACCAATAGCCCATCTGGCCGGTGCTTTTACCGAACCGACTGCAGTGCCGATAGCCCAGGCTCTTGATCAGGCGGCAAAAGATCTCGGCATAGACTATGTCGCAGGCTTCAGCGCCCAAATTCAAAAGGGCATTACCCGTGGCGATCAAATTTTATTGAATTCAATTGCCGATGCCCTTTGCCACACCGACAGAGTTTGCTCAAGCGTAAACATCGGAAGTTCTCAGGCCGGCATCAACATGGATGGGGTTTATCGCATGGCCGAGATTGTAAAAGAAGCAGCCGAGCGCTCGAAAGATAAAAATGGTCTGGCCTGTGCCAAGCTTGTGGTTTTTTGCAATGCCGTCGAAGACAATCCGTTCATTGCCGGCTCGTTTCATGGCCCAGGTGAAGGCGAAGCTATTCTCAACGTCGGAATTTCCGGCCCCGGTGTTGTGCGTGCCGCCTTGGAGGGTGCCGGTAACCTTAGTTTCGGCGAGCTCTCAGAATTGATCAAAAAGATCAGTTTTAAAATAACCAGAGTTGGTGAGCTTGTTGGTCGTGAAGCATCGAGGGCGACTGGTATCCCCTTTGGTATTATCGATCTTTCATTGGCGCCAACGCCGGCTGAAGGCGATTCTATTTCTGACATTCTTGAACTGATGGGCCTGGAACGCACTGGCTGTCATGGCACTACTGCCGCGTTGGCAATGCTTAACGATGCAGTTAAAAAGGGTGGCATGATGGCGGCAACCTACGCTGGCGGTTTGTCAGGCGCTTTTATACCTTTAACTGAAGATGCGGGCATGTGCCGTGCAGTAGAGGCCGGCGCCCTGAATATTCAAAAGCTTGAGGCCATGACTTGTGTTTGCTCGGTCGGCCTTGATATGGTAGCTATACCAGGTGACACCCCCGTCGATGTTATAGCGGGTATCATCGCCGATGAAGCTGCCATCGGCATGATAAACCACAAGACGACTGCTTGCCGTCTGATTCCGGTGCCCGGCATGGTTGCCGGTGATGTTGTCGATTTTGGTGGTTTGCTCGGAAAAGGACCGATCATTGCCGTATCCAAAGAAAAACCATCGGTATTTGTGCGGCGTGGCGGCCGGATTCCACCGCCGGTTCACAGCATGAAAAACTGAGTTAAAATGTTAAACAAAAGGGGCTGTCTCAATCGAGATGGCTCCTTTTGTTTCTTTAGGAAAAACCTTCGTATTATGCAGGCGGTCTGGTTTTGCAAAAAAATACCAAAATAAGACCTCAAATAATCATTGGA
>CAZTHA010000474.1:0-3105 GCA_964613435.1 uncultured bacterium | reverse complement strand
CAAACCTGCTTCGAAAAAGAATTATTAAAAGGATGATTAGCAACATTACAATCAGCAATATGCGAATTATCCACAGAATACAAATTAGAACCATTTAACCTACAATCCAAAACCGAATCACAAACCTTAAACAAACAAATCTCACCATTAGACAAATTACAATCATTCTTTAAAAAACAAGCACTAGGAAAACCCATATACATAGACTCGCCAAAATTCGTCTTTGAACTATTAACAGAAACATGACCCTCAAACAAAGAACCCTCACTAGCATATCTAAAACTCGTAACCCCAGAACCCTTATTAATAAGATTTTTACAACAGAGTGTGTTTGTATCTGACTCGGTCATGTCCGAATATTACATATTTAATTGATTTACAATTATTTACAGCGCATATTCAATATGAATTGCAAATAAGCAATGTCCGTTTCTTAAATTGATTATCAATTTTTACAAATTTATACTAATTAGTAATTAGTATAAATTGACATTTATACTAATCAGCAATGAATATTTCTTATATTTGTAAAAAATTGCCGGCATGAAAGCAAAAATACTTCAGGTGGCCTGGCAGCAGAAGGAGCGCCTTTTGGTGCAGGGCGGATTAATTGCCCGCGACCTGTTGCCGGAAGCAAAAGCGGCATTAACAAACGATAACCGCGTACTGGCTTTAAGCGGAATGCGCCGCACAGGCAAATCAACGCTGCTGCAGCAATTGATGTCAGAAGTGGACAATGTGGCCTATTTCAATTTTGAAGATGAAAAACTGCTCGGGTTTTCGGTTGAACATTTCGGCGAACTGGAAGAAGCCCTGATCGAAGTTTATGGCCCGGCGCACTATTGGTTTTTCGACGAAATTCAGAATGTAGGCAATTTTGAAGTTGCCGTCCGCCGCATGCAGGACAGCGGAAAGAAGATGGTGATAACCGGCTCAAATTCGTCCTTGCTGAGTATGGAGTTTGGTTCAAAACTAACCGGACGGTACAAACAACTGGAGCTCTTTCCCTTCTCTTTCAGCGAATATCTTCGTTTTCAGAATGTTAGTTTCGAAGAAAAGGATTTTTATCTGCCCGAGGCCAAGGTCATGCTCAAAACCTGGTTTACCCGGTGGCTTGAGCAGGGCGGTTTGCCCGAATATCTGAAATACAACGATGAACAGTATGTAAAAACGCTGTTCGACAACATACTTTACCGCGACATTATCGTGCGCTTTGGAATTCGTCGTCACCGCGAATTCCGTGAACTGGTTCAACTACTCGTGGGCAATCTTTCGTTGCCCGTTACATTTACCTCACTTCAGAAAAGTATTGGCCTGTCGAATGCCGATACCGTTAAAGAATACATGGGCTATCTCTCAAACGCGTATATGTTTTATGAAATGTATCAATACCATGATTCACTGAAGATGCAACTTCGGTCTCCCCGCAAAGTGTATTTGAACGATGTGGCATTTCACAACCTGGTGGGATTCAGTGCAACCCCCAACCAGGGCCGTAAGCTTGAAAACGCGGTGTTTCTTGCATTGCGGCGCGGAACATCGGAAGTGTATTCCTTCAGCGGAAAAGGCGAATGTGATTTCATTGTGTTTGATAAAAGCCGGCGGGTAAGCGCGCTGCAGGTTTGCTACCAGTTGACGCCTGAAAACCAGACCCGCGAACTGAACGGGATTTCGGAAGCCATGCTGGCATTCAATCTGAAAGATGGACTGATACTGACGATGGATCAGGAATTTGAAATACAGCATAATGGAAAAAACATACCGGTTTTACCCGTATGGAAATGGATGTTAACCAACACTAAAAATTAAGCAATTATGAGTGACACTGAACCCAAAAGCAAAGACCTGATTGTATTTATCCGGCTTACTGACCTTAAGGAATCGCCCTGGCAATCGCGTTTTGAGGCAATTACCGCCCAAAAGGGCCAGCTTCAGAAAGCTACCGATATTGAAGAACTGGCTGCCAGCATCGACAAAAACGGGTTATTGCAGCCCATTATCGTACGCCCCGTTGAAGGTGGTTATGAATTAATCGACGGTCACCGGCGAATGCAGGCCATGCGCAGACTGGGCCGTGGACAGATCCTGGCCATCGTGCGCGATGTTTCGGACCGGGAGGCGCAAATCATGCATGTAATAGGCAACCTGCAACGCAAAAACCTAAAACCTGTTGAACTGGCGCTCACCTATCAGAAAATGCTGGATTCAAGGATTTTTAAGGATAAAAGGGAGCTATCAAAAGCCATCGGCAAGGATGAAACCTATGTGGGCGATCTGCTTTCAACCTTGCAGCTTGACAGCCGCATCATTGAAGACCTGGCAAAAAACAACCTGATCAAAGACCTGCGCCTGCTGCGGTTGATCAGGCTTTACGAACCTGTTGACAGTAAAGGTGTATCCAATGCCCAGTGGGAATTGTACAGGAAAGTGCTATTCAGTAAGATGAGCCGTAAGGAGTTGGCTTTAATGCTGAAAAAGCCGGCGAACAATCCGCCCGTCAAATCATGGAAGATGAGGCAAAGCCAGAAAAAAGTGACCATCAGCCTCGAAACCGGCATCCTTGACCAGGCGAAAAAAGACAAGCTCATGAAGCTGATTGCTGAGAAGATGCAGGAGATCAGCGATTCGCTTTAAAATAAAGTTTCCTTAAACATGCGGCTCCGCCGGGGTCGGAAATATTTTACAATTGCAACTTCCTGGTCGTGGTGGTTTCGACTTCGCTCGTAGGTATGGTGGTCTCGGCTATGCGTGGAGGTGTGGTGGTCTCGGCTCCGCTCGACCACCATAACAAAATTCAAAACATAATTGTGGTTGGGCGGAGCCCCGGTGGTCGAGCGGAGCCGAGACCATCCGGATACCACGAAGCCGAGACCATCCGAAATATGGAGCCCCGGTGGTCGAGCGGAGCCCGGTGGTCGAGCGAAGCCGAGACCATCCGGGCACATTGAAGCCAAGACCACCCGGAATAAATCAGGCTGTCTTACATTCAACTATTAGTGAAATTTACCTTTATTATTTTACCTACTTTTGACCAATTAATTGATTTAACTAAAGAAATCCTTTCTCCGAATATCTATATGAGCGAAAAAGTCTTCAGCATAGAAT
>CAZTHA010000473.1:0-3109 GCA_964613435.1 uncultured bacterium | reverse complement strand
AAAGAATTTACCCAGACGGCATTGAAACCCATTTCTACAATATGATCGAGTTGTTCCTGCCAGCGGGTCATGCTGCCAAAAAGCCGCGGGTAGAGATTGTAAAGACGAATACTTTCTTTTTTGGGAAAAATTGGCATTGAAACCCTCCTTAGCCGGTTTTTCCAAGTGCTATCAACGCGTCGCACATTTTATTAATTTCTTTACGGTTAACGCTTCGGTAAAACTCTTTTTCCGAATTATTAACTTTGATGAAGAGAATTACGTTTGTTTCATCGCCCACTTCTTCGTCGCGGGTGGAAATTCCCTGCCATTCATTTCTGGGAATGACGAATTCTGTCGGCGGTTCACGCAGATTTTGGTAAAAATGAACATTTTCACCCTTAAGTTCAACATGCATCGATTGAAAAGTCAAAGACTTGCCCATGAATAGAAAAAGGATCAGAAAACCCAGGCAAAAAAGGAGTTCGCCCCATTGCTCTGGTTTAATCCCGTTATAATAAACAAACAGGATTGGCACGACCAGTGAACAGATTATTAAAAAGACACCGGTTCCCATTTCCAGAAGCGGGTAATAGGTAAAGCCGCCAACTTTCGATTCAATGGTAATCATTTTTATCATCAGGGTCCGATCCTTCTTTCAGGAATAGTAACCAGCCATTTTCCTTCGGAGGCAACCGTCTTCAAATTGTAATTCAATATATTGCCAACTTTGGCAAGGTCTTTATTTCTGATCACCAGCATGCTGTTCGGGTCAACGGCCTGGCGCAAAGCCTCGTCACCCTCAAGAGAGAGTTTTTGGGCAGATTCAGCATCGAAGCGGTCGACACGGGTAACATTCCAGGTTATTGGGTTGCGTCCAGTGTAAAAATACCAGCCTTCAATCATTTCTTCAATATTAATTATCTGCTGATTCGGTGGCAGATTGGCGATTCTTTTCAGAAGCAACCATTGACTGGACATGAATTTGCCTGGTTTCAGTTCTTCGTTGCCGCGAATGCCCGGAATCGTGAAAAAAATCAGTCCGGGAGCCACCAGGCACAAGAGGGTGAAGGAAATCAGGCGATTGCCGAACCAGGTTTGCCAGATCAGGAATATACCCAAAAACGCCCATACTGCACCACAAAACTTCAAGCCGGAATTCAGGGACGATGCTACCAGCCAACCCCCAAAGCCATAAATTCCCATGGCGACACCGGTGACAATCAACAAAATCCCAACAATTCGCAGATGCAGGCGATAATCATTGTTTTTTGCGGAAATTTGCCGGAAAACTTCGCGGACCCCGGCGGCGGCAATAAGCGCTACCGGTACCAGCAAAGGCAAGACATAGGCTGCCAACTTCGATCTGCTTAGAGAAAAAACCAGCAGGGGTGCACCAAGCCATAACAGCAGAAAAAGCTGGGGAAAATTTTCTTTCCAGCCTTTGATGGCACTTTTCAGCCCTCTGAAGAAGAAGCTGGTCCAGGGAAAAACCCCGATTGGCAAAAGAATGAAAAAGAGGTAAAAAGGTGCCGAACGGCCGTGCTGACCGCTTGCCACACGATTCAGAGTCTCATCGACAAGAAAATACTGCAGCAGACCGGGAATTTTAAGCGCCAGATAAAGATACCAACCCAAACCGATTATTGAAAAAGCCGCCCAGCCAAAATTTGATTTAAAAAGGTTTTTTAGTTTGTCCTTGTGCCCTTTGAGTAAAGCAGCCGGAACGATACCAAGAAGAGGCAGAAGACCAGGTGGGCCTTTGGTCAGCATAGCAAAGGAGGCCATTAACCAGAATAAAATGCTGAAGCGGGCCTGCTGCCATTTGCCATTGCTTTGCAGATAACGCAAAAATGCAAAGACCATGAAAGTCTCGAACATGGTTAGAAAAGGGTCGGTAGTCAAACCGCGAAACTGAACCTGAAAAAAAAGTGAGCAAATCAGAATCAGGGCTGCAACCGTTCCCGTTACAGCCGAAGAAAAAAGGGCCCGGCCAATAAAAAAACAACCCAGGCTGGTAAAACCCGCAGCTATCGCCAGAAAAAAACGTGCCCCAAATTCATTGACGCCGAAAATTTTCATGCCAGCAGCACTGGCCCAGTAGGTCAGAGGTGGCTTGGTAAGATGGCGCAGGCCATTGTGCACCGGAACCAGCCAGTCACCACTTTCGAGCATTGCCCGGCCAACCGATGCGTAGCGACCTTCCGAGGTTTCAAGCAAACCACAGGTGCCAAGGTGAAAAAGAATAGTCAAAGTGCCCAGTAAAAAAAGCAATACGGGTATAAACTTCTGGTAATCCCTTTTATTCCTGACTGCTGAGCTCCGTAGCATTTTCGCTTAATGTTCCTTTTTTCTCCCGGTCGATCAATACAAGATTTCGAAAATAAATCACGAACCCCATCGATTGCCCGAGAATGAAAACCGGGTCCTGGCGGTGAATGGCGTAAAGCAATAACAGCAAAGAGCCGCCGATACTGAAATACCAGAACGATACGGGAATAACGCTTTTCTTCTGTTTTTCAGAGGCAAGCCATTGCACAAAAAAACGTAAAGAAAAAAGAATCTGGCCGGCAAACCCGACAATTAACCAAAGATTAAAGCTGCTCATCGATCTTATACCTCAATTTTCGCCATTTCATCCAGCGAATGGCTAACAGATCGAGAAAAGAGCGCCAGATCCGGTTCCAGACGTTGTATTTTGAAGTCCCCTTGAAACGAGGGTGATGACTCACTTTAACTTCAATTACCCGCCCGCCATTCATTTTAACCAGTGTCGGCAAAAACCGGTGCATTCCCTCAAAAAGCTCGATCGGTTGAATGTAGCAGGCTTTGAAGGCTTTTAGAGAGCATCCGGTATCCTGAATGTTTTCATCGCTGATAAAATTGCGAATGCTGTTGGCTATTTTCGATGAAAGACGACGAATCAGATTGTCATTGCGCTTGATTCGCCAGCCAACTGCAGCGTCGTAACCTTCGGCAATTTTTTCCAATAGAAGTGGAATATCTGCCGGGTCATTCTGCAGGTCGGCATCGAGAGTAATGATGATTTCACCACGTGCCGCCTTTATTCCGGCAGCCATTGCCGCCGTCTGGCCGTTGTTCTGCGAAAATTTTAGCCCGCGCAGATTTG
>CAZTHA010000472.1:0-3132 GCA_964613435.1 uncultured bacterium | reverse complement strand
GCCCTTATTTTTTGCCTGGGCCATTTCAAGTGTCGCTACCAGACTGCTGAGATTCCACTGACCAAACTGGAAATCCTGAGCAGCATCGACGGCTGTACCACCAGTTGTCTGCGCGGGCATGCCCAACGGTCGGTCGGTTGGTCTGATTGGTCCTTGATAACCGCCAACAAAGCTCCAGTTGATTCCTGAAGAACGCTCAAAGCCATCATCAAGAGCAACAATATGAGCTTCGATAAGGACCTGGGGCAATGGGGTATTAACTCTCGCAAAGAATTCTCTGATAATGAGCATTTTATCACGGCTTGCGGTAATCATGAGCAGACGCCTTGCTTTATCGAAAAGATAATATTCTTTTCTAACAGGGGTTGTCGGCATTTCAATCATCTGTGAACCTGAGTTCTGATAATTTTGCTGTTGATTTATGCTGTCGTTCATTTGTGCAGATTGAGAACCGTAAAGAATGTAATTCAGGTTCTTTTCGAGGTCTTCAAAATCTGAAATGTAATCGAGTGAGAAAACCTCACTGAGGAATTCTTTTCTGCTTTCCATACCTTCTACGGTTTTAACTCCATCGAGGTCGGTTGCCAGATTTATCAGGGTTTTAAGGGACTCTTTTGTGCCACTCATCAAAATTGAGTTTGTTCTTACATCGGGCATCAATTTTACATCGGGAACCAACGGGGTAAGAAGAAGCACCATTTCATCTGGTTTTCTATTCTTGAGAATGAGGATTTTCTTTTCTTCTATGGGGCTGGTAACCGGAAGCGGACTTGCCATCATCATATCAGGGGCAGCAACGTCTGGCATGGGCATGATGTTGCCATGAAAAATTCTCAGAGTGTTGTTTTCTGTCGTCCAATTATAAGGCTTTCCGGCAAGCAATTGATTTACGGTATCGTTAAAACTTGCGCCACGGACATTAATGCTGACAGGCTCCTCTAATGGAACCTGGCTGTCGAATTTATAGCCCTGGCTTTCAGCAATAATTTGTAGAGCTGATCCAAGGGGTGTGTCCCGCAAAACCAGTTCGACAGTTTTAGTCTGGCCCGGTTCCCCCGAGGCCGGGGAAGCAAGGATGAGCGTTGAAGAAATGCCACACAAATAGCAGCAAGTCCAAGCTTTGCAATTAGTCTAAAATTTCCCAAAACCATTTTTCCCTGTTTCATGTTGTGATTATGACCTCCCCTTCCGGGTTGCATTCAATTTATATGAGCCCGGGCTATTTTCATAGCCTGAATTCGCGCACTACAGAACCAAACTTAACTCGACAATACTTTCCATTTCCCCCAAGGAGGGTTAAACCGTTTATTGGGATCCCAGGCTCAAGAATCTTAGCCTGATAACCGGGCGAAGTAAAAATCGCACACCATTCATTCTTGCTGTTTTTTACAAAACCGCAAAGGTTGGCATTTTCAAAAAATCTTGAGGAAAATGGATTCTTAATATTGCTCAATTGCTTCAAATCAAGACTTGATTTCTGGACATCTGGCGCTTGCCAGGTTGCTATTCCAGAGGACAGGTGTCGGTTCAATGAAGGCTGTGGTTGTCGGTACAGTTGCATCATGAAATAGATGCTGACTGCAATGGAAAAGAGGAGGACAATTTGAACTTCCTTTTTCATTGTGTGCCTCCAATATTTAAATATGGTTTTGAATTTCTGAATAGCATTTCAAGGTTGGCCGTCATTTCAATACTTCCGGTTTTTGTCGAAGCTAGATCCAGACTCACAAATCGGTTGAGAGAACCGTCATTCTCAAGGCTGTTTAGAATCTTTACTACTGAGGCAAAATCTCCGTCATAGGAGAGCTTAACTGGCCATCGGACAACTTTTTCTTCTGTCAGAGGCACGGTGCTGGGCTGAATTTTCCAGGTTCCATTAAATTTTTCTCTCAAGATTTCCAGGCGGGTAACAGCTTCAACTCGTGCGGTCTGGAAATCTGGCAAGAGGGAATTCATTTGTTTTGTTTGCGAAAAAATCATTTTTTCTTCTGTTAGAAGAATATTGCGAACATTTTTTTGTTCTGGCGAGGCCATGTAACGCAAAGCTGAGCTGACCTCGGCAAGCTTCTTTTTGGCCGCATCAGCTTCCATGAAAGCAGGATGAACCACTTTCTGAACGAAGAATACGATTAACATAATTGCCAGCAGGGTCTTCAATACTCGTTCTAACATTATTTATTCCCCAATTCTGCTGTAATGGTAAATCCTGGAAAGCTGTTCGCCTGTTTGTCTGAGAAATTAATCCTTACGTTGCTTACCTCGGTAGACTTGTCAAGTCTATCCCAGAGACTTAACGCAGCTTCATTATCAATTGCAACCCCTGAAATGGTCATTTGATTTGTTTGCGGATTGATGTTCCACTTTTCAAGGCGTAAATCTTCATTGATGTACCTGGAAACATTAAAAATAAATTTTGCCAGGGATTTCTTGCCGGTAGTCTCTGCCGATAAAATATCCCCAAAACTTTTCAAGGTTTCAAAGTTAGCCCTGTTTCTTTGCGACATGCTGTAAAGAGATTCTACTTCAGCATACTGACGCTGAAGTAACGCAATTTTATTATTGGTGTTTATTGTACTTAGCTTGGCAAGACCAAGTGGGGCCATGGTGAAAAATATAACAAATAGCCAGGCAAGCTTGTTGGTAACGGAAAAGCGCAAAAATTCAGGTCTTAGGGTCGTGAAACTCATAGCGCCTTTGGCAAATACACCTGGAAGCCAGCTGAAGTCAGCTTGCAGCTCATCATGCTTGATTTTTTCTGGTTTTACAGCATTAAGGGAAAACACTTTTGCCTTGAAGTTTTGTTCAAGAAGGTTTGACAAGCCCGGAAGGGCTATATACGGCATAGCCAGATAGATTTCTAACTGATGGGTTCCCGTCTCAAGTGATCTGATATATGCAAAGAATGGAGAAATTCGGGAAAGTAATTCTCTTTCATTTTGTTGAAGTATTTCTATCGATTCGTGGTCGGCTTTGGTTTTACCACCAAGCAATTCAACAACTGCGGCTCTGTTAAGCTTCAGAACCGACATCAGTCTATTTTCGATTTCTTTAACCGATCCGGTCAGAGAAGTTCTTACTGCTATCGGTTCGCCTTTTTTTAGAACGACCATGTTAATGTTACTGTAACCAATT
>CAZTHA010000471.1:0-3138 GCA_964613435.1 uncultured bacterium | reverse complement strand
GTGCGGCCGAACAGCTTTACGGTGAAATCATCGCGCGTGGCTGTTTGTTCATCGCAGCTGGAGTTCATCCACGCATAATTCAGGAAAGGCTGCTTTCCTTCCTGTCGGAAAAATCAAGAATCCAGTTCAACGAACTGCATCTGTCAGAGGAGCTGGGTCAGGGTGCCTAAGAAAAAACAAGCAGAAGAAATATCGGCCCCATTATGGTTTGTATCCTATGCAGACCTGGTCACCAACATGCTGTGTTTCTTCGTCATGCTCTTTGCCTTTTCAACGCTTGATTCGCCCAAAAAACGCCAGGAAAGTGAATCGCGAGACGAAAGATACTGGGCCGTATTCAGTATCAACAACGCTCAGGGAGCCTACCAGTGGCTAAATGACGGCGGCAAAGGTATTTTGATCACTCCCGCCAGTCGAAAAAGCGAAATGCCCAAAATTGTTCGCAAAATAAAAAATACACTGCAGAAGGTTTCTCTGGCTGACCGGATTCTTGTTCTATCCAATGATCAGATGGTCAAGATTCATATTCCCTCAGGGGTTTTGTTTGAAAGCGGCAAGGCTGAAATGAAAAAGGGGTCTGAGGAAGTTCTCACTGCCCTGGTACCGATTATTGCTTCAGTAAACAATTTTGTTCGTGTCGATGGTCATACCGATGATTTACCGGCGAGAAATACCTTATTCCCGTCAAACTGGGAGCTCTCGACTGCGCGTGCCTGTTCGGTGGTCCGCTTTTTCACTGAAACCATGCAGCTAGATCCGGAAAGATTTTCGGCGCAGGGGTTCGCAGATCAGCGTCCGAGGTTTCCCAACGATTCAGCTGAAAATCGGGAGGCCAATCGCCGGGTGGAAATCGTGATTATGGCAACACAAAAGAAGGTGAAGCGCGAATTCCGTTGGGAATAGGACATTTTGGAATTACTTAAGACTGTTGATTTTAAGTCTTGATTGATCGATTAGTTTGTTGGCCAGCTTCAGTTCTTGGGGACTGAAGCTTTTTTCTTTGCCGAAAAGCATTATTGGCCCAAGTGTTTTGATCACTTCATCAAATCTTTCGAGCATGAAAGCAGATTCTGCCTTGCCCAACAGATAAGTTCTATTTTCGGGGCTTGCGTCGAGCAGTTGTGAATAAAAAAGATATGATTTAACAAAAAGCTTGTTTGAAAAAGCTTCCTTGGCCATATCAGCCACTGATTGCTCGATAAGAACTTTTTCTAACGGTGCCTTGACCTCAAGGGCGATAGGGGCGGGGATATTTTTGCCGGGATCAAAGTATTGACGGGTTGGCTCGGATTCTTTGGGGAAACCGTGCCCAAACCAGCCTTTTTTAAATGCCTGCCCCGAGACTTGTGGATCTTTAGAAGTTCTTGCCAGATCGATATTTTCCGAAAAAGGACCGTATCGATGCTCAATTTCTCTAATAAGTTCAAGATATTGACTGGCAAGAATATTTTTTCTTTGCTTTTTCAGGGCTTTGCGAAACCATTGCCGGGCTTCCGGGTAATTTCCGGAATTAAAATGGGACATGCCTAAAATCAGTATTGCTTCAAGATTATCAGGGGAAAATTCAATGAATTTACCGGCAACCTCAATTGCCTGTTCGTAGCGGCCAATTTGATAAAGTCGATCAGCTTCGCGCAAACTAGCCACCATCTCGGAACATTCGGCAGAATAACCCGAGATCAGTGTGACAAAAGCTCCAGTAATCAGGAGATTTTTTAAAGAGTCGGCCAATATTAATCTCCGGCGGGGTTGGGAACCTGATTCCAGTCAATTTCTTCTGGATGTTGGATATCTACTTTTTCTTCTTGAGCCGGCTCATCATCTGTTTCTGGTATAATTGGCATATCTGGAGTCTGCAGTTCCTCAGGGAGTTGCATCGCCTGGCCAGCTCCCGGGCCGCTTTTGTGTTCGATGTCCCATGAATCACCGTATTTGTAGTCATCTGGAGGGGGATAATCTTCCTGACTGGTGACGTGAACATATGCCTGATTTGCCGTCACAAGAAAAATAGCGAGAAGAACGAAGACCAGACCCCATTTCCATGTATCATTACCAGTTTTCATGTTTATCTCCTAATCTAAGCCAGCGTCTAGAAAGATTTTTAATAGGTCATTTTTTTTCGGCAACGGGAAAAAGCATTACTACCGTTCCCCGGGTTATGATCGAATCGGTCATCAGTATATCCGCTGAGCGAATCTGATTTATCGGCATTTGTGAATCAATTTGGCTGAAGAATTTGCCAAGGTTGCGAAACGTTGTGGTGAAACTAAAGCGAATCGGAACGATTTCCACGCCCGGCCACTCTGTATCCTCTTCTACGCTTGCGCCAACTGGCATTCCCTGTTCGTCGATTTGTGGCAGTTCATCGCCCGGCTTGAACTGGGTTGAGTCTGAACTGGAACCGAAATCGTCTTCGGGGTTCTTAACGAAATAAGAGGGCATCAGTTCGAAATTGTTTAGCTTAAGGTTGCCTGCCTGGGCAAGAATGGAAGACAGAAGGCTGTATTCTTCGCCAGGTTTCAATAAAGAGGAACTTCGCTGTTGCTTGATTTCCTGTTTAACCTTGCTGCGTAACTTGTTCAATTCATTTTCCAGCTGTTGTTGATTGTCTTCAAACTGGTCAAGACGATTGCCGGCCTGAATGATTTCACGTTGCAGACCTGAAAGTAATACCAGCCTGCCGAGGAAAAACACGACGATTACCACTATCAAAGAAACGAAAATGCTTGTTGTAAGTTTGTTCATGGCATTTCTCCCTTGATAAGGAATTCAATTTCGCGGCTGGAGCTCTTTTTGCTGAAAACAGATTTTAGACGTTTACATAACTTTACTTTTGAGATGGCCGTGGTGAAACTGGCAAGTTCGTTGTTACTAAGGCAATTGCCCCTGATTATAAGAATTTTTCCGCCAAGGCCTTCATTATACTGGTCAGAACCGCCCGATTCGGCGGCCAGCTTACTGATAAACTGGTTTTCTTCGCTGTCGGGCTCGGTTTCATCACCGAAACCGGGTTGTTGATTCTGCTGGTTTTCAAGGGCGATGTTTTCGGCTTCAACAGCGTTTCGTATTAGAATTTCACGCATCGAAAGCCCTTCGGGTTTTGCTGAAGCAAGATAAAACAGAATATGGGCAAGAGAG
>CAZTHA010000470.1:0-3154 GCA_964613435.1 uncultured bacterium | reverse complement strand
GGATAATGGTCGATTACCTTACTGCTTGGCAGGGATAACAGCTCTTTCCAGATATAGCATGATCAATGAAGATGATTTCAATACTTATGCTACAATTAGTAGTATCGCAAAGAACAACTTGGACATAGTAGAGATAAGTCAAGATAGTCGACCAGCTGATAATGTTACTAAGATGCAAATCTGGAAATACAACCCTAAACTAATCTCAAGCGAAGACTGTGTTGATCGATTATCGTTGTATCTGAGCATGAGAGACAGCAAAGATGAGAGGATTCAGATGTCTTTGGAAGAGATGATGGCTGGTATAAGATGGTAAGAGGGCTAGCGACATTTAAGAACCATTTTGCTGAATATCGTGATCAATACGTTCTGATCGGCGGAGCAGCCAGCGCAGAGCTGATGGAGCAGTCCGGTCTTCCTTTTAGAGGAACTCGAGACTTGGATGTCGTCCTTATTGTTGAGGCAATGACAAATGAATTTGTGCGGGCTTTTTGGGACTTTATCGAGAATGGCAGGTATGATGTTAGGTCTCACAGTCAAAGTGAGAGAAAGTATTATCGATTCGAGAACCCTGAAGACGAAATCTATCCAGCGTGCCTTGAATTGTTTTCCAGGATTCCTGATAACATCAGATTTGAAGGTCATGGGCGTTTTACGCCAATACCTTTAGACGATGATCTATCATCTCTCTCTGCCATACTGCTTGATGATAACTATTATCCTTTGATTTTGAATGGAAGAGATGATTTAGATGGATTGTCTTGCCTAAAGGTAGAATACATCATTATCCTCAAAGCCAAGGCATGGTTGGATTTGCATCAACGGAAAGCAGACTCGAGAAAAGTCAACAGACAGAAAAACGATGTTATCCGCCTATTTCCCCTGCTCAATCCTAGCATGAGGATTGATATTCCGGAAGCGATCCAAGACGACCTTAAAGAGTATTTGAAAGCTATAGCAGAAGATAAAACCATAAACTTGAAAGACCTAGGAATCAGCCAATTCGGTATCACAGAAATTGTCAAAAGTATGGAACAAATATATGGTCTTTCTAACTAATTTATTGATATATGGAGATAAATAAATGGAACCCTGGCATAAACTTGTAACACCACGAAAAGAAGTCCGGGAAGGCAGATCATTCAATCCGGATGAATTTGCAATACATTTGGAGCAGATTGTAAACGGCACAGCTCCGGAAGACTACAAGAACCCTGAGCCGTTCTTTGCCCGCACCTGTTTTACTAGCGCTTTGAAAGAACACTGTGCCATGACCCTACGCAGATTGGCAGGAGATACTGTGAATACTGCTCCAGTCATGACTCTGATAACCCAGTTTGGCGGTGGAAAGACCCATACTCTTGCCACTCTCTATCATTTGGCGAATAGCGGTGATGCAGCCCGGGCTTTTGCTGGTATCCAAGATTTCTGTAACTGGACTGGATTGTCAGGAATTCCCAAAGCAAAAGTAGCCGTATTTGTGGGAAATGCCTGGGACCCTACTCCTGGTAGGGAAACACCTTGGATAGACATTGCCTATCAGCTAGCCGGTCAAGAAGGTGTAAATGAGCTGGGCTTGAATTCTACCAAAGTCCCACCCGGAACCGAGACCTTGAACAGGGTGTTTGCAGCAGCAAAATCTCCGGTTTTGATCCTCTTTGACGAGGTGTTGAACTTCATGAATCGTCATAGACATATGTGTGACCAATTTCACGCCTTTATCCAAAACCTTACCGTGGCTGCAACCGGGGCCTCGAACTGCGCTGTGATGATCAGTTTACCGCGCAGCCAAGTGGAGATGACGGACTGGGATATAGCCTGGCAGGATAAGATCACCAAGGTTGTAAAGCGTGTGGCTAAAGACTTGATCGCCAATGATGAATCAGAGATCAGCGAAGTTGTCAGAAAGCGCCTCTTTGACGATATCGGTGACTCCAAAAAGATCAAGAATATCTGCAAAGAATATGCGCTGTGGGCGTTTGAACGAAGGGCTCAGCTTCCCCCGGAGTGGATGTCTGTTGATAGATCAACCACAGAAGCTTCAGCTATCGAGATGCTGCAAAAGAAATTTGAACAATGCTATCCCTTTCACCCAGCTACCCTGTCTGTCTTCCAAAAGAAGTGGCAAGCGCTTACTCAGTTCCAACAAACACGTGGGACTTTGGCTATGCTAGCCCAGTGGATTTCTTATGCTTATAGAACCGGTTATACTGAAGCAAGAAGAGAAACCCTGATAACACTGGGTTCCGCTCCTCTCGAGGCTACTGAGTTCAGAGCTGTGGTTTTAGGTCAACTAGGGGAAATGAGGCTTCAAGCTGCCATTGATGCTGATCTTGCTGGCAAGCAGTCCCATGCGAATGCTCTGGATGCTGATGCTAAAGATGATCTGAAATATATCCATCGCAAGGTTGGCACAGCTATCTTTTTTGAGTCCTCGGGGGGGCAAAGTGATAAAACAGCTCATCTACCGGAACTCAGATTTGCCCTTGGCGGACCTGGCTTGGATACTACAACTATAGACAATGCCGCCTTCTCGCTTGAGGATAAGGCATATTTCATCCGTAGAGTTGGCACAGATGGCTATAAAATCGGTTTTCAACCCACTCTGAAGAAAGTGGTCAATGACCGTAGGGCATCCATTGATTATGAAAGCCAGGTTAAGCCATTACTCAAAGAGACCATTCAGACAGAATTCAAAAAGAACAGCCAGCTACCTATATCGTTTTTCCCTGCTGATAGCAGTTCTATTCAAGATACTACTAAGCTGACGATTGTAGTAGCCGAACCCGATAAAGAATGGATGGACAGTGAGGGATTCAAATCTGATCTATCTCACTGGATCAAATCCAGAGGAACTTCACCCAGGCTGTATCCAGCAGCTTTGATTTGGTGCTTTAAAAAGCAAGGGCGAGAGTTGAGGGATAAGGCTGAGGTTCTGCTAGCTTGGAAACAAGTAAACAAGGAATACGCTGACGGCCTGCTCGGAAGCGATATGAGCAGCAGCGATATTGCTGAGCTGAGATCAAAACTAGTCGATTCGGAAAATGCGGTTAAAGATGAGATATGGGCATCATACCGGTATATCGCTCTATATACCAAAAATCAGGAAAATCACAATCTTCACGTAATCGACCTGGGCCAGGGGCACTCCAGT
>CAZTHA010000469.1:0-3160 GCA_964613435.1 uncultured bacterium | reverse complement strand
GCTTTAACTTGAAAAAAAACGGCGATTGCATTATAGTTGCCTGCAAAACAGCAGGAAGGCAACCATGAAAGCAGTTATACTCGCCGGCGGACTCGGCACCAGACTCAGCGAAGAAACGGTAATCAAACCCAAGCCGATGATCGAAATCGGCGGGCGCCCGATACTCTGGCACATCATGAAGATCTACGCCGCTTACGGCATCGACGACTTCATCATCTGCCTCGGCTACAAGGGCTACATCATCAAAGAGTATTTCGCCAACTACTTTTTACACAACTCCGATGTCACTTTCGACCTGAAAAACAACGAGATGAAGGTGCACGCCAACAAGGCCGAAGCCTGGCGCGTCACCCTCGTTGACACCGGTGAAGAGAGCATGACCGGCGGACGTCTGAAGCGGGTTAAAAAGTATCTCGACGACGAAACCTTCTGTTTCACCTACGGCGACGGCGTTGCCGACATCAATATCGCCGAACTGCTCGAATTTCATAAAACCCATGGGAAAAAAGCCACCATGTCGGTAGTTCAGCCACCTGGTCGCTTCGGCGCGGTGCTGCTCGATGATGCGCGTGTAACCAGCTTCTCGGAAAAACCCAAGGGCGACAACACCTGGATAAACGGCGGCTTTTTCGTGCTCGAACCCTCGGTCATCGACCTGATCAAAAACGACGACACGATCTGGGAACGCCAACCCCTCGAAAAGCTCGCTGAAGGCGAGCAGTTGCAGGCTTTCCGCCATGATGGTTTCTGGCGGCCGATGGATACCCTGCGTGACAAAAACTACCTCGAAAACCTTTGGGCCGAGAACAAGGCGCCCTGGAAGGTCTGGTAACATGGCGATAAATCGTGATTTCTGGCGGGATCGTCGGGTTCTGGTCACCGGCGTCACCGGCTTCAAAGGCGCCTGGCTGGCTCTGCTACTGCACGAGCTTGGTGCCAGAGTCTGCGGTCTGGCCGATCGGGTCCCGACCGACCCTTCTTTATTCGAGCTTGCTTCAATCAAAGATTTAATTGAATACCGGCAGACCGATGTTCGTGACCTGCCGGCCCTGCAAAAAATACTCAACGATTTCAGGCCCGAAATCGTGCTGCATCTGGCGGCGCAGGCGCTGGTGCGGCCTTCGTATCAGAACCCGGTCGAAACCTACACCACCAATGTCATCGGCACGGTCAACCTGCTCGAAGCGGTGCGACTGCAAGGCCAAGTCAAGGCTGTGGTCAATGTTACTACCGACAAATGCTACGAGAACCATGAATGGGACTGGGGCTATCGCGAAATCGACCGACTCGGCGGCCATGATCCCTACTCGAACAGCAAAGCCTGCAGTGAACTGGTTACCGCAGCTTACCGCAATTCGTTCTTTGCCGAGGGCACAACAGCAATTGCCACAGCCCGCGCCGGCAACGTCATCGGCGGCGGTGACTGGGCGGCTGAGCGGCTGCTGCCCGACATATTCAATGCCTGGCTTGCCGAAGAAAGCGTGCTGATTCGCAACCCGAATTCGATCAGGCCCTGGCAACACGTTCTCGAAGCGCTGCATGGCTACCTGCTGCTCGCTGAAAAGCTGATTGGCGGCGGCAAAGACTTTGCCGAAGCCTGGAACTTCGGACCTTACGAAGCCGACGCCCGCAATGTCGGCTGGATATCAGAGCATCTGCAACAGCGACTGCCGGGGCTGCAAGTGCAGCTCGGTGATGGCGGCGGCCCCCATGAGGCTGCCTATCTCAAGCTCGACTGCGCCAAAGCGCGCAACCGGCTGAACTGGTACCCGACCCTGCGTCTCGAAGAAGCCCTGGACCTGATCATCGACTGGTACCTGGCCTATCGGGACCGGGCTGACATTGCCGCGTTCAGTCGGCGCCAAATCTGCAATTTTCTGGAAAAGATCGATTCATGAACACACCAATCTGCCGTTTCTGTAAAACCGACCTGAAGGATACCTTTGCCGATCTGGGCATGTCACCGCTGTCGAACTCTTATATCCGGCCGGAAGCCGCTAACGCTGCCGAGGTTTTTTACCCGCTGCATGCACGTGTCTGCCGCAACTGCTTTCTCGTTCAGCTTGAAGAGTTTGAAAGTCCCGAAAACATTTTCGGCGATTATGCTTATTTTTCTTCCTATTCGCAAAGCTGGCTCGAGCACAGCCGCCGCTATGTCGAAATGATGTGTGCACGTTTCGGCTACGACGCCGGCAGTCTCGTCGCTGAAATCGCCAGCAACGACGGCTATCTGCTGCAATATTTCATCGAGCGTCAGGTGCCGGTGCTCGGTATCGAGCCGGCCCGCAACGTTGCCGAAGTTGCGCGCAGCAAAGGTGTCAATACCGTCTGCGAATTTTTCGGCCGGGAAACCGCCCAAAAGCTACGGAATCAGCAAAATCGGCCGGCTGACCTTATTCTCGGCAACAACGTTCTCGCCCATGTGCCTGACATCAATGATTTTGTCGGCGGCGTCAAGGTCTTTCTTGCCGAAAACGGGGTGGTGACTTTTGAGTTCCCGCATTTGCTGGAGTTGATCAGACACTCACAGTTCGACACCATTTATCACGAGCATTTTTCGTATCTGTCGTTGTTGAGCGTTGAAAAAATCTTTGCCGCCCAGCAACTGGAGCTTTTCGATGTCGAACAGCTGCCAACCCACGGCGGATCGATTCGCATTTTCGCCCAGCACGCCGGCGGGCCGCAAAAGCTGCAACAGCGTCTGCTCGATCTGCGTGCTGCCGAAAGCGCAGCCGGACTCAACCGTATTGGAACTTACAGTGCTTTTTCGGCACAGATCGTCAAGATAAAATCCGACCTTCTCGAATTCATGATCGCGCAGAAACGGGCCGGCAAAAAGGTCGTCGGTTACGGCGCACCGGCCAAGGGCAACACGTTGTTGAACTATTGCGGTATCGGTCGCGAATACCTGCCGTTTACCGTCGATTTGAGCCCGCACAAGCAGAATACTCTGCTGCCCGGCAGTCACATCCCGGTTTATGCCCCCGAACGCATCGCTGCCGAAAAGCCGGATTTCGTGCTGATCCTGCCCTGGAATCTGCGCGACGAGATCATGACGCAGATGGCTGATATTCGCAGCTGGGGCGGCAAATTCGTCGTGCCGATCCCGCACCTGCAAATTTTTTAGTTCTGCCCTGCTGCCGCAAGAGGCTCACACCAA
>CAZTHA010000468.1:0-3166 GCA_964613435.1 uncultured bacterium | reverse complement strand
GGTCCTCCGATTGCGGGTTTTTCAAGATGTAAAAGCCGTCTTCCTGGGAGCCGATGTAAAGCTTGCTGTCATTGAACCACACAACATTGAGCTGGTTTCCACCCGCCCAGGGATGGTATTTTGCCATGTTAACCCACTCCGGTTTCTCCATTTTCATCTTCTTGCCGTTTTTTTCAACGATTCCCATTACCATTCTCAGCCGATAAAGATGCTTTTGGTCAAAAATGACCCAGAGCGTGTCAGTGGTCTGGTCGATAGTCATCGAGGTGATATTTTCCGAATAAATTGGAAAAAGATCTTTTTCCTGCGCGTCGGCACAATTGATACTGGTATCTGAAGTCTGGTCGTCATGAATATACTGGTTGCTGAAAAGCTGCCAAAAGCCGACCAGTGCTGGCGAAAACACTTCTTCAACATCAATGTCCGGCTCCGGAAGTGATTCAAGACCATCAGGGTCGTCGTGAAAATTCAAAATATCATCGGTTGAATCTTTGGCGATTTCCAGGCGTGAACTAAGATCAGAAGTTACTTCACGCTCTTTAATCTTGGGGGTTGTGCGCGGTCGCCAGCGCGAGAGCCCATGCATGTGGGTAAACCAAAAGCTCGTGCCTTTGCAGATCTCTTTAAAAGGGATCATGTATGCATAAAGCGGCGGAAACGGGAAAAGGGTTTTGGCATAGACATTGCCAATTCCCTGGTTTTTGAATTCATCATACTGGTTTGAATCGAGCGATATAAGGACCAGACCGCCTGCGGAGCAGACCACGAGTGTTCGACCCATCAGATAGAGTCGATTGATGCAATTTGACGGAAGATTGCTGTCGAGATTGTTGATGTTGCTCCAGTGCCCCTTCTGGTAGCGCCAGATTCCATGACTGCGGGTGCCGATGAAAAGACTGCGCTTGTCGAGAAACTTGAAAAAGCTTTTTTCCTCATCGTTCATTTGCGGCAATTCAATACAGGTAAAAACTTCAGGCGGCTCTTTCACAGCAATGATGCAGTTGAGCCAGACATCTTCTGCCGGCAGGCGAACTTCCTGCAATGTCTGATTGTTTCGAATCAGACTGATGTGCTCAGGCGTGATCGAAATAATGTGAGTGTTGCGTGATGGCCCCTGATAAACCCAAAAGTCGTTGACCCAACTTTCGGGCATGCCGTCGATGCCATTGATCGGGTAGGCATTGGGGCCAATCTGCTCGATCAGGCCTTCGCCCTGGGTGCTGTACCAGCCCTTGGCCGGGTTGAGAATTCCCAGGCCGGAAATGCCGACCGAGCGCATTTTAAAGCTGGTCTCAACGTCTTCATAACGGTAATTCACCGGAGTAAAAGCCGAACGCCCGTTGAGGGGCACAACCGCAGAGCAGATATAGCCGCCAAAGCAGCCGGCATAGATTTTCCCTTCCCTGATCTGGATCTTGTCGACGTCGACGGTTGGCAAGCCGTCATTGACCCCGTAAAGATAGATTTGTTTACCCTGCATGTGGACCAAACCACGCGCCGAAGCGAGCCAGAGGTGGCCGTTGTTGTCGAAGGCAATATCTTTGATCGGGCTCGAAGCGACTTCGTCGGGGAGCTTTAACGAGTGCCAGCTGGCGTTTTCACCATTGTAAACATTTGCTCCGAGATTGGTTCCTACGG
Source organism: uncultured bacterium (assembly GCA_964613435.1). GTDB lineage: Bacteria > Muiribacteriota > Ozemobacteria > Ozemobacterales > Ozemobacteraceae > DYKG01. Next base: position 1,528 of record CAZTHA010000468.1, on the reverse strand, counting down.
CGATGAAGCTTTTCATGGCCGCAAAGCAGTTGACATTATTGTCGTTGAGGCCGTTTCCGGTGGTGTATACCTGCCAGGTTTCGGCGTGGAGCGCAAAAATTAAGGCAAAAAACATTGCCAGTGTTGCCAGGAATTTTTTCATTCGAACATTTCTCCAGTAAAAGTCGCTGTTTTAAATTGTAACATGATTGGGCTTGCGGGTTAACAAAGTTTGCACAAACACCGATAAGGGTAGAAAGATTCAAAAATTGAACAGGCGCTGCCGTTCGAAAACGGTTAAAACAGCCATTTTCTGGAGGTTTATAGTTGGAAAATTTCGCCAATCTGGTTGCAACCATCGATGCCTATGTCTGGGGCAGTTTTCTCATGTTCATGCTCATTGGCACTGGCATTTTTTTAACGGTGCGCATGAAGCTGGTTCAGATAAGGCTGTTCAGCCACGCCTGGTCTTTGATCACCGGCAAATGGGATGACCCGGAAGACCATGGTGAAATTACGCATTTTCAGGCTTTGGCCACTGCTCTCGCAGCCACCATCGGCACCGGTAACATTGCCGGCGTTGCTACTGCCCTGGCCAGTGGCGGGCCCGGTGCGGTCTTCTGGATGTGGGTTACTGCATTTATCGGCATGTGCACCAAGTTTACCTCTTGCCTTCTTTCACAAAAATTTCGCAACATCGACTCTGACGGTGAAGTTACCGGTGGCCCGATGTACTATCTTCGCGATGGCCTGCAGAAACCATGGCTTGGTTTTCTCTTTGCCATTTTTGCCTTTACCGCCTCATTCGGTATCGGTAACATGGTTCAGGCCAATTCGGTGGCTGGCCCTTTGCATACTTATCTCGTCGATGCCGGTTTGGTAGCGGCAAGCAGTGTTGACAGCTTCGACTGGGTGCGGTTCCTGATCGGGGTGGTCATCGCTCTTGGCGCTGGTGTCGTCATTCTCGGCGGCATCAAAAGAATTGCCAAATTTTCCGATAAAATCGTGCCTTTCATGGCTCTTGGCTATATTTTGAGCTCCCTTTACATTCTCTTTGTGCAGCGTGAACAGATTTTGCCCGCATTCAGGCTGATTTTTTCGTCGGCTCTTGGCATTCGGGAAGCGGTCGGCGGTGTGCTCGGTTTTTCGGTGGCTCAAGCCATGCGCTGGGGAATTGCCCGCGGCTTGTTTTCAAATGAAGCCGGGCTGGGTTCGGCCCCAATCGCCCATGCCCCTGCTAAAACCGCAGAACCGGTTCGCGAAGGTCTGGTTGCCATGCTTGGGCCCTTTATCGATACTATCGTGGTCTGCACGATGACCGCACTGGTCATTATAACCAGCGGCTATTTCGAGCCAACCATGGCCGAATATTTCAGTGGTCTCAAGGGGGCAGAACTGACTGCGGCGGCGTTCAAAGCCAATGTCAGCTGGGGTCATCACGTCGTCAGCTTCGGGCTGGTATTTTTTGCCTTCTCGACAATCATTGGCTGGAGCTATTACGGCGATCGTTCGGTTCGCTACCTTTTTGATGCCGACCCGCAAAGAGCGC
>CAZTHA010000467.1:0-3186 GCA_964613435.1 uncultured bacterium | reverse complement strand
GATCACGCGGCCCATCGAAGAAGCCGTGGCAGCTGTACCGGGAGTGCAGGAGATCAGTTCCCGCTCTTCTGAGGGCAGCAGCAGTGTGCAGGTAAACTTTTCCTGGGGGACTGATCTTGAGGCCGCATCAAATGATATTCGCGACCGCTTGGATAGGATCATTTCCCGCTTACCGGAAGGTGCTACCAGGCCATCCTTGAGAAAGTTTGACATGGCCGCGACTCCGGTGGTGATGATGGGTGTTACCAGCGATCTGGATCCCATGACAGTGCGCAAAATCATCGAAGATCAGGTGGTTTACCGTTTGGAACGGGTTGACGGGGTAGCCAGTGTGAGCATTTGGGGTGGAAGAAGCCGCGAGGTTCACATCAATATTGATCCACTGAAGTTGAAATCCCTGCGCATACCATTGGATCAGGTAATCAGCCGTATTCGTGCTGCCAATGTGAATCAACCTACGGGTACCATCTACCGCGGAAATCATCAGATCACCGTTCGCGTGCCCGGAGTGTTTGAAAATCTTGACGAGCTGCGCAATACCATTATTATTCAACGCAATGGCGCCTCGGTGTATCTGGGTGATGTGGCCCAGGTGGAGGATGCGTCTTCCAAAATAAGCCGTTTGGTGCGCATCAATGGCCGTCCGGGCATCCAGATCTCGATCAACAAGCAATCCGGCACCAATACGGTAAAGGTAGCAAGAGGAGTTTTGAGCGAGCTGGAAACCATCAATCGCAGTATTCCTCAGATAGAAGTGATCCCTTTGATGGACAGCTCCGTATATATCCGTCAATCCATCAACAATGTTACCGCCTCAGCCCTTTTGGGCGGGATTCTGGCAGTATTGATCCTGCTGTTTTTCCTGCGTAACATCAAGAGCACGGCGGTGATCGCCACGGCCATCCCGATCTCGGTGATGGCTACTTTTGGGCTCTTGTATTTCAATGGTTTCACCCTGAATCTGATGACAATCGGGGCCCTGGCTTTGGGGATTGGGCAGCTTTTGGACAATTCCATCGTGGTTATGGAAAACATCTTTAGGCACCGGGAAATGGGTAAGTCTGCAGCCCTTGCTGCCGTGGATGGAGCCAGCGAGGTGGGCTCTCCGATATTGGCCAGTACCCTTACCTCAATCGTGGTGTTTTTGCCCCTGCTGTTTATGCGGGGAATGACTGGGATCATGTTTCAGCAATTGGCCTTCGTGGTGGTGTTTTCCTTGATCTGCTCCCTGGCTACTGCGCTCACTTTGGTTCCCATGCTTTCAAGCAAATATCTTTATAGGTCCGATAACGGACAAGGCCGTGAAAAGCCGCTATCTTTAGCTGTGGGCAAGTTTCTTGAGGGCATGGACGCACTGTATCACCGGCTGCTCAGATGGGCCTTGGGGCACCGCAGACAAACAGGAGTTATCGCCGTTGCCCTGCTGAGTGGGGCAATCCTGCTCTCAGGACTTATCGATTCCGAGCTGATGCCAGTAGGCGATGAAGGCGAGATCCGCGTGAATCTGGATATGGAAGCAGGTACGAGGCTGGAAGTGGTAGATGGCAAAATGCGGGAAATCGAAAAAGCTTTGCAGGGGATTCCCGAGATCACGGATCTGCTCACTTCAGTGGGCGGAGGTGGTTGGGGCGCAAGCTCTTCCAATACGGGATCCATCCGCATCAGCCTTTTGGGAAAATCCGAGCGAAAGCGCAGCGACGAGGATATTGCCAATGAAATCCGGCGTAAACTTTCGAATATCCCCGGAGTCAGGATCCGGGTAAGAACTGTTACCAACAACCGTCTAACCCGCACTTTGGGTGGCGGCGGCGGGCGCATCGAGATTCAGGTACGCGGGCACGAAATGGATGAGGCTTACGCTCTGGCAGAAAAGATCATGCATGAAGTACAGGGTGTAGAGGGCATTACCGATGTGAATCTCAGTCGTACTGCCGGAGCACCAGAGGATCAATTGATCATTGACAGGATCAAAGCTGCAGAATTGGGTCTCAGTATTCAGCAGATTTCGGATGCTTTGGAAACAGTGCTGTCTGGAAACAGTGCCGGCAATTTCCTGGATCAGGGTAAGGAATACCCCATCATCGTGCAGGTAAAAGACGCCGAAACTATGCCGATTCAGGAATTGCTGAACATCAGCCTTACCAATGCTCAGGGCAATGCCATCGTATTGCGGAATGTGATCAGGGTACAGAGCAGTGAAAGCTCTACCATCATCGAAAGGGTGAATCAGGAGCGGATGATCGATGTCTCGGCCAATCTCAGCGGTCGCAATCTATCAGCTGTAATCGCTGATATCCAGGCACGTCTGGATCAGATTCCCGTGCCTTTGGGCTTTGGTGTGGAGATTGTGGGCGATTATAAGGAGCAACAGGAGTCCTTCCGGGAGCTGTTTATCGGGATAGTGCTGGCTCTTGTACTGATCTACATGGTGATGGCCAGTCAGTTTGAATCCCTGCGGGATCCTTTTATCGTGATGTTCAGTGTCCCCTTTGCCTTTATCGGGGTAGTATTGATCCTTCTGGCTACCGGCACCACCTTTAACATCCAATCCTACATCGGACTGATCATGCTGGGCGGCATCGTGGTAAACAATGCCATCCTTCTGGTGGATACTACGAACAAGCTGATCAGGGTGGAAAAAATGCCCTTACAGGAAGCTATCGAAACAGCGGGACGCCGCAGATTGCGCCCCATCCTGATGACGGCTTTATCCACAGTGCTGGGTCTTACACCTATGGCATTTGGAATGGGAGAAGGCGGCGAAACCCAGGCTCCGCTGGCCAGGGCTGTGGTAGGCGGCATTCTGAGTGCTACCTTTATAACCCTGATCATCATTCCTGTGGTGTATTCCTGGTTCGAACGCCCAAAGCCCCCGCAAGCTGCAGCTTGACAAAATACTGCATCCATAGTATCTTGTACAATAATTTAAAATCAGGATAGGTAAGCACATGGCGCTATTACTCAAAACCACCAGATTTGTGGAATCTCAGATTGATACTTTTTTGGATATCGTAAGTGATTCTGCCACTACGTTTCAATTGGCCATCGAGGATTATCTGGCCGGGCGCATTGACCAATTTGAGGAGCGCCTCTCCCAGATTCGTGAATTTGAACATCGGGCTGATGACCTGAGGGTAAGCATCGAACGCTTTCTGTATGAACGAACTCTGATCCCGGAGAACCGGG
>CAZTHA010000466.1:0-3194 GCA_964613435.1 uncultured bacterium | reverse complement strand
CTGAAAGGGAAGTCAGGGAAACCCGTTAAAGCTACAGAAAAAAAAGAAAATCGCACACTGGAAAAGGTTGCCAACCCGGTACCGGGAGATGGAGGTAAGGTCGATCTGAATTCGCTTACCACCGTTGCCGAGCCTTTGTCGAAAACTCCTTAAGCTGTAAAAAGAAAGTGGCTGTCGATGCACTAATGCATCGGCAGCCATTTTTTTTGACTTAAAAAAGCGCCGGGCCTGCTATAAACCAAACTCAGAACCATCTCAAAACCTGCTCCGGGACTGTAAAGAGCAGGCTCAGAGATATTTGCGACACTTTTACCTAAATGCCAAGCAACTCGGAAATAGTTTTTCCGCTTTTACTGATCGAACTTTTACCTGCTTCAGGCGGCTGCAAAATGAATTTGAAATAATCGGGAAACCTTACTACCAGATGCTTTTTTACTGTTTTCAGGGCAAAGCCCTCTTTTATGGCCCATTTTTCGATCTGCGGCAGATGCATAGCCCCCCAGGGCACGACAATCAGCCTGGTTTTGCCAAGACTGTCGCGAATATGTTCGATCAGGCAGAGGTTGCGCCGCGAAATCAAATCACCAAGAAAAGCGCGCGAAGTTTCGATATCCGACATTTTAATGTACATCATCAGCAGATTGCTGAAATTGATGCCGTCTTTGGCGTAGATTTTGCCGATAAAATTGAGAATCTCAATGGTCAGGGGCTTGAAATCTGAAGTGTCGAGATCGGCGCGAATTACTTTTACGTTTTCGGGCATCTCGGCAGGGGAAAAATGGTCGCGCTGACTGGCCAGTCCGAGATTGCCGGCAATGCCCTCATAGTCGGGCGGCGTTTCAAGCAGGTCTTTCTCATCGGTAACGCCTTCCATCAGCATTATTGCCTGCCTGCTGCCGAGGCTTTCCTTGATTTTTTTATAGAAGTCCTGGCCGGCGATGTGGGCCATTCCCTGCAGCCTTAGCTCTATTTCGGCCATTTCGAAACGCTTTTCCACCGCGCAGATGCCTTCTGCTGTGCGCGTAACGAACCCGCCGGTCAAGGCTTCCAGTTCCGTCATGTCAAAAATCCAGGCCACTGCCAGCGCAGCGAGCGGACTCAGGGATTTTTCTTCAGAAGCGGTTGCCTGGCTGGGCCAAACTGCGCTCAGCATTATCAGCAGTGCAAGAATGATTGTCGGTTTGCGCATTTTTTTTCTCCGTAAATTATAGCTGCTATTTTTTAGAATACCCGAAATCATCGCTATTTATCAAATCATTGGCAAAGTGAGTTTTATTGAGTAAAATGATAATGCTGTGGGGATTTTTGCATGAATAAAAGAGAAAATCGCTTTCCATTCGCGGCGATGCTTGGCCAACGCGAGCTAAAAATCGCATACCTCGTCAATATCGTTAACCCTGAAATAGGCGGCCTTTTGATCAGCGGCCCGAAAGGCACCGGCAAAAGCACGATCGTTTATGCTGCACAAAGTATCTTGCCTGAAGTTGATGTTGCAGAAGGTTGTTTGTTCAATTGTCTGGCCGAAAAAGATGCGCCCAAATGCAGTGAATGTGTCGAAAAACTAAAAAAAGTCGACTCATTACCCCGTATCAAAAAGAAAATGCGGGTTGTCGCCCTGCCATTGAGTACAACAGAAGATAGACTGATTGGATCTATCGACATCGAGAAACTTTTGAGATCTGGCGAAAAGATTATTCAACCCGGCATTCTCGGTGAAGCCAATAACAACATTCTTTATATTGATGAAGCTAATTTGCTACCGGATCACATCGTTGACGACATTCTCGATGTTTCAGCCTCGCATTGGAACACCATCGAGCGCGAAGGCGTTTCCTGTGTTCATCCATCCCGCTTCATTCTCGTCGGCACGATGAACCCTGAAGAAGGAGAACTTCGGCCCCAGATTCTCGATCGTTTTCCGCTCTCGGTAAAATTGAAATCAGTAAATGATATCGAGGAACGTAAAGAAATCATCAAGCGGAATATTCTTTTTGAAAGCGCACCGGAAAAGCTTTTGCAACAATTTGAGGCGGAAACTGAATTTTATGCTGCTTCAATTCTTGCTGCCAGGGAAATTTTGCCGGCGGTTGTCTTCAGTGATTCATTCTTGACGGTTATTGCCGGAGCCTGCAGTAAGCTGAAGGTCGATGGACAACGGCCTGATATCGTAATTCTCAAAACAGCCATCACCATTGCCGCTCTTGAAAACAGAAAAGAGATCATTGCCCAAGACGTTTTGCTTGCCGCTGAATTGACTCTGGGCCATAGAACCCGCGATGGTGGCCTGTTGCCTCCCGCTACGACCGAAGAAATTCACCAGGCATTCAATGAAATGCTCGATGGCTTCAAAAAAGAAGATCTTTCTGCTTTTGAGAAAACCACGATGCTGGGGATTTCTGCTAAAAAAGAACAAGATCCTCTGGCTCAAAAAAAAAAGATGAATTGATCGCCAAATCTGACCCTGGGGATGGGAGCATAAAACCAGGTTCCGATAAAGATTTGCCTGAATCCCGAAACAACTCCGGCAATAGTCATGGAGACGATGCCCCTATAAATGCTGCCGTTTCCTCAGCTGGGGCATTGAAGATTCACCAGCGCCATGAAAAGGCTGATGATAACCGTCTTTTTCAAAACCTGTTCGAGTTTGCTGAAAAATCGGGCAACATGATAAAAAAAATGCTCGATAAGTTGCGGGGTGCAGCGCCGCGAAGCTTCAAGGGTAACCCGCGGCGAAAAACGGTTCTCAGCATGAATTTCGGCAGAAATACCTGTCTTGAACCCTATAAAGAAGACAGCCCGCAGATTGCCTGTGTTGAAAGTGTCATTCATTCGATAAAAAATGGAAATTTCAATCCGTTGACCGGGAAGAGAAGTATCTGCCAAACCGACCTTCTTAGCTGGAAAAAATCAACGAAAGAAAGCTTTAACCTGATTCTGATTGCTGATTCGAGCAAATCTACCAATCATTTTCTCGGAAAATTCGCCGATATTCTTAAGCGCCTGACCGGTTACTTCAAGCAGAATAAGGATCGCATGGGCCTCGTCCTGGTGCAGGGCAAGCAGGCGACTGTTCTAAATAACCCCACCGGAAACTACCGTGTCGTGACCCGAGGCCTTCTGCAGATCGACATTGGCGGCGAGACTCCGCTGGCAAGCGGCATGCATCGGGCAATCGAGATGGCAACTCTTGAAAA
>CAZTHA010000465.1:0-3232 GCA_964613435.1 uncultured bacterium | reverse complement strand
CGATCATTTGCTGTTGCCAGAATCTACAATTCTCTTGATCCAAAAATCGGTGCTTTCGGTAGGGGCTGGTCATCACCGCTGCTGGTTAATCTTTCCATTTCAAACGATTATGTAATTTTTACCAATTCCGATGGCGCAAAATTACTTTTCAACAAAGCCGGAAGCGCCTTTTTGCCCGCTTCGCCGACCGAACTGAAGCTTGAATACAACTCAGACACCGAATTTTACACACTCTCTCATCCAACAGGCACGAATTGGGTGTTTAATGGCAATGGTCAGATTATTCAAATGCTGCGCTCATGTTGTGGGCAGGGTTCTTCGGATGCTATCGTATTCGCTTACGACACTTCCAATAAACTTTCCGGTGTTACCACACCTTCCGGCAAATCCATTTCTTTCACTTATAACGCCGATGGTTTGATAACTGCAATTACCGATTCAACTGGCCGAACTTTCACATACAGTTATGATGAAAACAAGAATCTGGTCTCTTTCAAAGACCCATTAAACAGAGAAACTACCTATAATTACGACGAATCAGGTTTCCTGACTGCCTATACCAAACCCGGCAATAGAAAGACTGAAATTACTTACCTCGACAATAGAGTTACCTCCGTTAAAGATCCGACCGGTTCTCAAAGCAATTTCGCCTGGGATCTCGACAACAATAAGCTCTCTTTGACTGATTTCGCCGGTGTGGTTCACGAATACTCTTTTGATGATGAATGGCGTATTTCTTCATATTCTGTGCCTTCGGTAAGTCTTAATAAAGAATTTACTGCCACTGATGGCAGACTGGTTGCTTCAAAAGACAGTTTAGGCAATACCGATGGATATGTTTATGATGAAAACGGCTTTTATGTCTCTCACACCGATAAACTCGGCAATGTCTCTACTTTTGAATGGGAACCGACTCTTCATAAGCTTACCAGGAAAACGGATTCTCTTGGCAGAAGCTGGTCTTATGAATGGTGCTCACGCGGCAACCTGATCAAAGAAACCGATCCGGCAGGCCACGAAATTTCCTACACTTATGACAGCCATAAAAACCGAACTTCAAAGACCGATAAACTTGGCCATGTCACCAGATATGTCTACGATTCTACCGGTAATTGCCTGGTTCAAACTATTGATGCAATGGGTGGCATTTCAAGCTTTACTTACGATCTGCGCGGCAATCTGATTTCATCGACAGATCCACTCGGCAGAACTACATCTTACGAGTATGACATCATCGATAGATTGACTAAATCAACTTACCCGGGTGGCAAATATACTCGACTCACTTATGATATTGCCGGGAACATTGCCTCTCGTGTTGATAACCTCGGGCGTGTAACTGCCTACACCTATGATGCCAATGGCAAACTTCTTACTACCACAAGGCCTGATGGCACAGTATTGGCTCACGCTTATGACGCCGCCGGAAGAAAAGTCAGTTCAACTGATGCTCTTGGCCGTGTAACCGCTTACGAATATGACGCTCTCGATAACATGGTTAAGGTTACCTACCCTGACCAGAGTTATCAGACCTACGTTTACGATACTGAGAAGCGCCTCATTTCAAGCAAAGATGAGCTTGGCAACGTAACTGCTTATGAATATGATCCGATGGGCAGAATGCTTGCTTCAATCGACCCGGCCGGCGCACGTTATGAAAATACTTATGATGCCGCCGGCCGCAAAATTGCGGCAAAAGACCCACTCGGTAGAATCACCGCTTACGAATATGATCTTCTCGACAGAGTTGTAAAAACTACCGCCCCTGATTCAACAACCAATACAAGCACCTATGACGCTGTTGGCAATCTCATTATCGCTACCAATCCCTTAAATCAGCAGACAACATATGAATACGATGCCCTGAACCGCCAGGTTAAAACCACTCGGCCTGATGGTGCCGAATTCTCAACCGTCTATGATGCCGTTGGTCAGGTAATCAGCGAAACTGACGCTCTTGGCAATGTTACAGCCAATTCTTATGACAGCGCCGGCAGAAGAGTATCTACTACCAACGCGCTGAATCACGTCTGGCAGTATGCTTACGACAATGCCGGCAGACTGATTCGCACCGTTGACCCAATGGGCGGTGTTGCAACCATGACGTATGATGTCATGGACAGGATAGTAACCGAAAGTGACGCTCTCGGCCGCAGAACCGCTTACGAATATGACGCTACTGGAAAACGCATCGCCAGAACCGATGCAATGGGCAGGAGAAGCATTTTTGCTTATGATGCCAGAGACAGACTTACTGCTGAAGTTGATGGTAGTGGCAGAATCGTTTCTTACAGCTACGACGCTGCAGGCAGAAAAACAAGCCTGACTGATGGCGCCGGGAGAGTATGGCGCTGGGTTTATGACAGTCTTGGTAGACTTACCGCCGAAATAGACCCGCTCGGCAATGAAGTTAAAAGTCTGTATGATGCGGTTGGGAACCTTACTCTTAAAACCAATGCCCGTGCTCAGGCTACCGCTTATGAATATGACCTGATGAACCGTCTGGTTAAGGTTAATTACCCGGATTCAACAACTGCAACCTTCAGTTATGACGCACTTGGTCGAGAGCTTGTAAGAAGTGGGGCTGAAACAGTTGAAAAGGCTTACGATATCGCCGGTAACCTGATTTTTGAAAGATTCGTTAATCAAAACAAAGGCTGGACTTATAGCTTCGATAAGATGGGCAATAGAATCCAGGCTGTATCTCCAGAAAACGAAACTTTCAAATACAAATACGATAACCTTTATCGTCTTATAGAGCTCGAATCTGGCAAAGCTTCTGAAAAGATCGTTTATTCTTACGACGCTCTTGGTAGAAACATCGAAGAAAAGCGAGTTGAATCAACTACTGCCAACACTTTCGATGCTGCCGGCCAGCTTCTTGAAATGAAACATTACAAGCTTGTTGTCGACCATGAAGCCCATGGTTGCGGTAAATGGAAAAACAAGAAAAAAGAGCCGACTTACAAAGAAGAAATTCTGGCTCTTAGACAGTATTCGTATGACCTTGCCGGTAACCGCATCAGCATGACTGATGAAAATGGCAAAGTTACTGCCTACAGCTATGACAACAGTAACTGGTTGACTCAGGTGGTTTATCCGAATGCTGATGTTGTGGTTTATGCATACAACGATGCCGGGGATCGAATCAGCGAGAAGTTAAATGATGAGCCTGTGGTTGATTATTCTTATGATTCAGCCGGCAGAATGTTGAGTAAAGGCGATGAATCTT
>CAZTHA010000464.1:0-3240 GCA_964613435.1 uncultured bacterium | reverse complement strand
CCAGAACAGCGGGTAAGCCTCACTATTGAGCGCATTCTCAGCGCCCGACAGGTTGTTTTTCTCGTTGCCGGAACCGATAAAACAACTGCACTGACCGAAGCTTTGCTCAATGGCAATCCGGAATTGCCGGCAGGCTATATTGCTGCCCAGCGACCAACCACCTGGGTGCTGGCCCCCGAAACCTTCGCTTGCTGGAATGAACTGAAAAACAGATAAAGCTCGCCCAAACCTTTCAGAGGCAAAACCTTAAAACCCTTACTTCAAAGCCGAAATTCCGGCGAGGTAACCACTTGAAAAAGCCCATTGCAGGTTGAAGCCCCCGCAAGGTCCGTCGAGATCGAGAATTTCACCGCAAAAATACAACCCTTTCCTCAGTTTGCTTGCCAGAGTGTGTGGGTCGACTTCTTTTAAACAAACGCCACCACGGGTAACCATGGCCTGCTCGAAACCGCCATGCCCGATGATGGTTAATGGGGTTGCAACAAGTATTTTTACCAGTTTTTCACGAATGCTGCCTTCGAGCTGTCGATACCTGGCAGCAGCATTTGCGCCCGCCAACCGACAGATTTCCTTTGCCAGGGGCTGCGGAATCAAACCACCAAGCGTGTTTACAATCGACTCTTCAGTAAACTGCCCAATTCTTTTTTTGATTTTTTCTCTTATCTGCTCTTCATTCAGGCCACCGGTTAAATTAAGCAGCAAAGGCACTTCTCCGTATTTTTCAAGCAATGGCGTTATTTCCCTGGCAAAATCAAGCACTACCGGCCCGCGAATACCCTCATTCGTAAAGATCAGATCACCTGAAACCCGTAATTTCTTCGCTTCGGGCAGATTTATTCTAATTTCTGCCTTACCGATCGTATCTGCCCGACAATTCGCCACCCAGGATTCACGACAGATCAGTGGCAGCATCGCTGGATACAGGGGAGCTATGCTATGCCCAGCCTGCACCGCCAGCCGATAACCATCATCGCTGCCACCAAGGGCAGGATAAGACTTGCTGCCAGCGGCGAGAACAAACCTTGAAGCATGAATCTCACCATTTGCCGTACTTACCCCAAAAATCCCGTGCTCATCGATGAGCCATTTTTGCGCCGAATGTCCGGTTAAAACTTTGACTTCAGATTTTTCAAGTTCTTTTACCAGCGCATTTTTAACCGTATCAGCCTGATGCCCGACCGGAAAAACCCTAAATCCGTCCAGTGCCTGAGTAGCTACCCCGATCGTTTCGAAAAATTTCCTTAACCCATTCGAATCTAAGGCCTGAAGGGCCGGAATCATGAAACGCCCGTTTCTGCCAAAGCGTTTGACGAACGCTTCATTGTTCAGGGTGTTGGTAAGATTACAGCGACCGCCGCCACTGGCAAGAACTTTTCGGGCAATGTCCGTGCTTTTCTCAAGCAATACAACAGCCGCACCCTGACGTGCGGCTGTTATTGCGGCCATGATGCCGGACGCGCCGGCACCTATTATTATCAGATCATAACCGATATTGATCAGTCCCCGGTTTCAATATTGAGTCCGCCCGGCAATTGAATCGTGCTTTTGTCACCATTCTTTTCGATCTTGATCCCGCCGACGTTGATGTCTGCATCTTCGCCCTCGGTCTTGATTTTGATACCATCCATGTCGATGTTGGCATCTTCGCCTTCGGTTTTGATTTTCATCCCGCCGACCTCAACTTCAGAGTTCTCACCCTCGGTCTTAATATCGACTTCAAGGCCATCGACATTGACTTTGGCCGTTCCATCTTCGTGTCCGTCAACGGTAACTCCAGGCATAACCACCTTTGAGTTACCATTTTCATCGGTGCTGACATTGATGCCCGGCATTGAAACCGTGCTGCCTTTTCCTGATGTATTAATGTTGATCGGCCCGACCTTCATATTAGTGTTACCAGACTTAACCTCAACTTTTGCCGGAGCAGTTTCCCCAGCCGGGGTCTTTTCTGATCCGCCGCAACCGACCGCCAGCATTGAAGCAAGTATTCCAACCGTTAAAACCGAAGTTTTGATATTCACATCTATTCTCCTCCACTTTTAATGCTGATATCCTAACATTGTCCGATAAATTTCACAACTGTTCCATCACAATACAATCGAGACGGAAAAACCATCTTAACTCTTGCGACCAACAGTCTGTTTTGTATAGTATCGATCAACCCGACCAAATGTTGTTTGATCCATCTTTTCGTCATTAAATTTCAGTTTTTGGATAACACCAGACCTCATCGCGCCATGAAGCAAATTTTCGCTCGAAACTGATGCCGGCATTTGCTGGACTGGTTGAAGGAAGAACCACAAATTCATATAATTTCTCAAGATCTTGATTGAATTTTAAAACATGTTTTTTAAATGAAGCAAATGCTTTTTGACCATTGAAACATATTTTGTGAATTTCCGGAGCCCGCTTTAACAAACCACAAATGTCATTTGCCAGTTCTGAAGAGCGCTCGATGTTTGAATCGAGACTGCCTTTTCTTCGGCACTCTTTCAAGACATCCCATAGAGCAACCGAGGCATTCTTCAGAACAGAAATTCGAATTTCGTAATTTTCAGAAAACTCCAATTTAAGAGCAGCAAACATGAACCGCCAGAAATAGTTCCGTGCATGGGCATAATACTGATTTTTTCGCAAAGATTCTGCGCCAGGCATCGAGCCAAGAACAAGAACTTTGCTTTTTTCAGAAACAATGGGAGCGAAGCTTTTAATCATTTCTTTTTGATAACATAAAACAGAATTCGGTCATAGGTCTAACTTTCATAGCTCACCTAAATATAATGAGGTCGACAGATTTTTCAGCTAAAACCAATGCAAATCATAAGACTAATGATAAAATAGACAGGTTAAAGGTAAATTCAAGAAACCGGAGAGCAACTCTGAACCAGCTGCCAATAATATTTATTGACGATTTCTACGTTGCCATCAGCAAGCCTGAAGGGCTTCTCGTTCATCCAAGCATGATTGACAAAAGCGAAAAAGAATGCGCGATGAAGCAATTGCGCGACCAGATCGGCCGCTGGGTTTACCCCATTCATCGACTCGATCGGCCAACCTCGGGAACGCTTATTTTTGGCTTGAGCAGCGAGTCTGCCGCCGCCCTGGCTGAACAATTCGCTCTAAGAAGCGTGCAAAAGCGCTACCTGGCTCTGGTTCGGGGCTTTACCCAGGAAGATGGTCTTATCGACAAACCCCTGAAAGAGCTCTGGGACAAAATGACCGACAAAGAATCCGCCAGAG
>CAZTHA010000463.1:0-3261 GCA_964613435.1 uncultured bacterium | reverse complement strand
TTTTGTGATACTAAACAATCCAATTGGATTGGTCAACCATTCTCATAAATTGTTGCCAAATCAGCGCGATTGTTATTGAAAGCGAAATTTCGGGCATTTTTTTTGAAACAATCGGCTTAAAAATAGATGCTCCAGACCGCATAAGTGCTGACCAGCACAGTTACCATGGCCATGATGAAATGTTGACAAGTAATTTTTTACAAAATTACTTGTCATTTTGACTTAATTTTAAACAACAAGTAAACTTGTTTTATGTGAAGAAAAAAAACAAGTAAAGACGAGCAAAGTTGCGAACAGTCGATATAATGAGTGTATGGAAAGAAAACTAACAAAGCCTCGACCGAAACAAGGAGAACGTTTATTGCAGCTTCGAACTGAAGTTGCCCTTAGCCAAAAAGAACTGGCAGATTTAATCGGTGAAACTCAGCAAAACATAGCCTATTGGGAACAAGCTGATAAACCGACAAGAGCTGACACATTACCCAAGCTGGCAAAGGTGTTGGGAGTAAGTGTTGAAGACCTTCTGAATGCTGACGGCGAACTCCCCAAAAAAAGTGGCCCAAAAGGAAAACTGCAGGCTCTCTTCGAGGAACCCGCCGAGCTGCCGCGAAGCCAGCAGGAAAAGCTGATGGACTTCATCGTCGCCTTTGTCTCGCATTACCACCTGACCAAGAAACAGACTGGAGAGGCGTGATGACCAGGGGCCGTAAAGTTCGATTTTATATTGACCCCGAAACGGATCTGCCGCATATTTTCAAGCATGATGTAACTGAAGATGAGGTTCTAGAGATTCTGACTGACCCTGGAGAAGACCGAAAAGGTCGGGATGAATCAAGGGTTGCAATAGGGCAAACGGAATCCGGCAGATTTTTGAGGGTAGTATATGTAGTAGACCCTGATGCGATCTTCGTGATAACTGCAATGGAACTTCAAGGAAAGCCGTTGACGGCTTATCGCCGAAGGAGGCGTAAAAAATGAAAAATAAAAACAAATTTCCTAAAGGCTGGGACGAAAAGCGCGTAAAAGGGCTTATAGATCATTATGAGAAGCAGACGGAAGATGAGGCTGTGGCAGAAGACGAAGCGCCCTTTATCGATGATCAGAATACCATGATGGAAATCCCCAGAAAGCTGGTTTCCCAGGTTCGAGAGATGATTGCTCAGCACAAGAAAAAGCTGGTAAAAACTGGCAGCTGACTCTAACGGATAAACACCATGGAATATTTAATCGTGATTGAGAAGGCTGGTAAAAACTATTCTGCATATATTCCGGATGTTCCCGGCTGTGTTGCAACCGGAAAGACCCGGAAAAAGCGAAAAAACAGATTAAAGAAGCTCTGAAATTTCATCTGGAAGGTTTGAAAGAAGCCATATTGCCGACACCGGTAGCGGCAGCATTGGGTGAATACATCGCCGTCTGAACCTTTTACATATAGAACCACTACAACTGCTGTATTGAAGCATTGTTGTAGTGGCTTTGTTATTTATGGAAAGAAAAAACAGCCGGGAAAATGGCTTTAGAAGGTCTTGGGCTGAAGCCTCCGCTCACCATTCGGTCGAGCCGGAACCGCCGGGCTGGCTGGTTGCTGTGCGCGAGTTTGTAGAGCCAACGGAAGAGATTAAAAACAGCTGCTTTTTAAGATCACATTTTGTGACCTTAAAGAAAGTTGGCTAAATAAAGAATTTCAGCTGTTTTTTCTTTAGTCGCTGTCTTGAAATTGTCGGGAGGGGCAGCGGCACTGAAGTTATATAAAGCCATTTTAACAGGCGACAGCCTGTAAACCCCTTATACGAGGGGCGGTTTGCATAACGCGCGGGCGTTATGTAAAGGCATGGGGTTCCCCAGTGCCCGAGGTCTGGCGGTCAGCGATCGTTAAGCAAGGTCAGGTAATGGGCCCATTACCTGACCAGCACCGCCGCTTGCACAGAGCGTGACAGGCGCAGCCAGGGATGGCGGAGCATGGCGCGGGATGTGCTCTTAGGTGCGGTTGCAAGGGAGCAGCCAGACCGAAGCCGCCCCGAGGTTTATAACGGAAGTTCCGACAGAATTACGGTGTAAAGCCGCACCCTTCGACCTCTTTGAAGAGGCTCAGGGGGCGGTATATTGCCGCGACACCGGGGCCGCCGGGCTCCCGGCGGGGGTTGGGGCTTGATGATTGCCTGATAAAACTAAGAGCTGTGATTTCAGCTTTAAAATCACCGCTCTCAGAGTAAAACCCATAATTTAAGGCTTATCTTCTCCGTTAACCTTAAGCTATCTTAGCAAGAGTAAAACATAAATCATAAGCAACTGAATCAAAAAGAAAAAACTGCAAATGAAAGCCATTGAAATCATTAGCCTCTTCTCTTTTATCATTCCAGTCATAAAGAGCATAATCATGTGCCCCCAAATGATTGGCATGCTATTATTATTAAAATGAATCCCCAATTTTACAATCGGGTGGATATTCATGTGTGGCACATAATAAAGAGGGGCTTGCCCATGAAACTCTTTACTTATGTGACCAGGCATCACATAAAACGAAACAATGTTAATCAAGCATAGGATGTAAAGAAAAGCTTTCATAAGCTCAAGGCGTTTTTAGCAAGGCTTTTTCAATCTCTTTTTGCTGATCAATATCGAAGTTTGTAAAGGATTTGAATCCTTGTTCCATAACGGTGTTTGCCTTACCTTCACCAAAGCCAGCAATAGCATGACCAAGTTCATGAACAATAGTCCGGCTAAGTTGGAAATCATTGCCATCATGGTTTGGAACATCTACTAACACTCGTTTACCAGGTATTGGATCAGTTAGAGCCAATACTTTAAGCCAACAACTGTTTGGAAACTTTGTCTTTGCCAAAAACACTGAGTAATTGCGCGCAGAATCCGAATCCGGGATCAAATAATCATTTAAGAACCGATCTGTATAAGTATTAAACTTATTCGTAGAAAAATTTGCATTTAGTGTTTGAGTCGGCATAGAAGTCATTCTATATTTCATTATCAACTTGCTTGGTAGAGAAGATAAAAACTGGAAAGAAGATCGAATCACGCCCTCACCAACAAAGAATAAAGCTGAACTATCTTTTGAAGGAACGTTAAACAATGTAATATGCAAATCCTTGTATTTCTTACATTCATCTGCTTCCATTCCGAACGGATCAACCCATCTCACCGGGTTATTATCAGCATATCTGTAGAGGTTATTCCCTCCGTTGAAGCCAATGGGGTCTTTTTGGGTGAATCTACCAAGAGCCGGAGAGTAAAACCTGTTTCTGT
>CAZTHA010000462.1:0-3268 GCA_964613435.1 uncultured bacterium | reverse complement strand
CCGAAAATTGGCAATGCCCGGGCATTCATTTGCGGACCAGGTCCGATGATGGAGGCGGTAACTGACGTGCTTCGCGAAAAAGGCCTATCCCCTGCCGATATCAAGGCTGATCCGTTTGATTTTAACTGAACAACCATGTTTGAAGTTCAAGTTTTTAAAGCCGTCTGAATAACATTTTGTAAAGCTTTTGCCCCAAATGGTTTGGCCAGGAAAAACAGTGCCTTGTCCTTGGCCTGACCCTGCAGGATGAATTTTTTGTCGTAAGCGCTAGCCAGAATAATGGGTGTCTTGGGAAGAAACGAACGTATTTTTTGGACAAAATCCTGACCATGCTCATTTTTGCTGCATTGGGCAAGAATTATCAGGCAAATATTTACATTACCGCTGTTTTTTAAGTGCCCTTGTGCTTCTTTTTCATTCCTGGCTTCGATGACCTTGAATCCAAAATGTTGCAACAGCCCCGTGGTTACAAGTCTAACCAGGTCATCAGGGTCTATGAGAAGGACTGAGCAATTCTGCAGGTCTTTCCATGAACCAATCGATTCTCCTGTCGCTGCACCTTTTTTTCTGCTCACTCTGGCTGGTGATGTCCGGGCTTTGGCTTTCCCGGACTTTTCAACAGGTTCGATGATAGTTTCTCCTTGGTCGCGATGCCCGAGATAGGAAAGCATCATCGAGCTCAATTCTCCGGCTTTGGCGGTGGCCTTTAGTGCGTCGGCAACTCTTCTTTTCAAAATTTTGTCATTGCCGATGATGTTTTCCAGCAGCTCAAGATTCCCTCTGACAATTTGCAGCTGGTTGTTGAACTGGCAGGCGATCGTTTCGGCCATGCGCCCAAGGCTATCGGCTTTCTCGGTAAGAATTTTCTGCATCTCGAGCAATGCTCTTTGCTCTTCGGCCTTTTTGCGCAGGCTTATATCTCTTGTGACCCCCACAGCAAGAATGTGGCCGTTTGAAGGATCTTCAATCAGATTTGAAGTGTTTTCGGTGGGAACAGCTTGTCCGCTTGCTGTAACTAACAGAATTTCGTCTGTGTATCGTTTCGACTCTCCTGAAAGAAATTCCTTTACCCGCTTGGGAATTTCTTTGGCAAAGAATTTTTGTTGATCATCACTCAGAAACGAGGTGAAATTTTTGGCTCCAGCTTCATCTATTTTTATTCCAAGCGTCTTTTCGGCTGTCGGACTGGTGTAAATAATTCTTTTTTCATCAAGGTCGACAACCCAGATAATATCAGAAGAATTTTCAGCCAGAATGCGGTATTTTTCTTCGCTGCGACGGAGCTTTTCCTCGGTTGCCCTTCTGGCAAAGGCATTGACAAGGACTTCTCCAATAACTTTCAGCAAAGTAATTTCTTCGAAACTCCATGATCTTGAACGTGACACACAATCATAGCCAAAACAACCTATAAAGCGGTTGTTTGCTATAAGAGGTAATACTAGGACTGATTTAACGTCCCCTGCGGTGAGCATGTGACGCACTGGTTCAAGTTGTGGCGGGAAATTGTTGATATCCGGGATGTGAATAAAATCCATTTTCCGATCGATGAAGCCGCCCATGCCTTCCAAATCTTCAATGCGAATGTTCTGATATTTGTGCCCGATACTGGCTATGCCTGTTTCTTCCCATTCGTGGGTGTTCCTGGCGGTTTTCCCATCCGGGTTGATTAAAAAAACATAACCTCGGTCGGCATCGATAAAACGGCATGTCAGTCTTAGAGCATTGACGATCAATGAATCGATATTGTCGGCGGTGGCATTGACAAAGCTGGATGAGATGGTAGCGACCAGTTTTTCAAACTGAAATTGATAATGCAGCCTGTTTTCGGCAATTTTGTGCTCGCTTGAATCTTCGTAAATGCCAATTCCCCCGATCAGTTGCGGCCCAGGACCAAACAAGGGTGAAATCTTAGCTTTTAGCGGGATTACCTTGCCACTGTTTACAGTTTGGTAGTAGCCTTCGTAAATGCCGGACCGTCCCTTCAATGCGGCTTCAATAGCATTTACTGCCTGTAGATCTTCCAACTGCAGAAGTCGCATGCCAATAACTTTTTCGGCGGTAGTATCCATTATCTGCAAAAACTTGCGATTGCACTCTTTTACCAGGCCATTTTGGTCAAAATGCATGATGCCAACCGGGGCATTTTCAAAAATATGCCGGTATTTTTCTTCAGTTTCAAAAAACAAATACTTCAAAAGTTTGATTGGATAGCTTTCTTGACCCTGAGAAGCGTCTTGTGCCAAAGAAAAGTGAAGATGTCTGATTTTTGCTTTCTTTTCTTCAACATAAAGAAGGGCAGAAATTCTTGTCTGGTCGATTTTGAATTCTATGTCGTCAGCCTGACCTTTCAAATCAAGAGTGGAGATAATTATTGCACTGCTTTCATCGATCAATTGAACATTGATAACCAGATTGGAAATTGTCAGCGGCTCACTTACCTCGGAATAATCTCCGAGAAACATTGCCCTTGATTCATCAAAATTGAGTGCAATCTTATGGATGGCAGTTCCGATCAGCGAAAAATTGCTGGAAAGAAATTGCATGGCATCCATCGGGGACCTCTTGCCAAAATGAGCATCGAGAAACCCTTTGAAAGACTTTTTAAAAGCCTGAATTCCTGTTTTAGCCAAGCGTTCCTAACCCACCAACCATTTTAATTTAATCCAATGTAGCATTCGAGAAGCTTTTGGTCAACCGGATTGAACACCAATCAGTAAATAATTATGAACAGATAATGGGCGGCAATTCCGGCAACAAGCCCACCAATACTGTGCGACAAAAGGGCTTTTGAGGTCAGTTCACGATATTTGAGCGCGTCGAGCATCGCCGTATGGGTACTCAGGTAGCCGCTCCAGCACATGCCCATGGCTGTAAAAACCGCAATTTCATTGCCGGTGATAATGCCATGGTTGATGAAAGTGCTTATTAGTGAAAGAGCCGCACCGACGGCCCCTAGACTGGTTATTGGGAAAGCGATCAGCTCTGGGGCTTTGAAACCAAAAAGCAGACTGAAAAGCCAATCGAATTTTCCGGCAATCCAGGGTAGGACTGGAACTCCTTCGTATGCTAGGCCCTGGTAGCCGCCTTCCGAAGGACCAAAGGTAAAAAGCATGACCATAGAGCTGATGACCAGAACTCCGGGGATTATTGCCAGGCCAAGATCAACCCCCTGCTTTCCGCCGTCAAGAATCGAATTGAGAAAGCGCAGGAAAATATTACCCTTCGATTTAAAGGAAATGTCTTCAACAATGCAGTCTTCGCAAGCATC
>CAZTHA010000461.1:0-3287 GCA_964613435.1 uncultured bacterium | reverse complement strand
GTTGCGCAAAGATCAAAAACTGATATGAAAACAGCAGACAAAAAGCAATAAAAATAATGCTGGTAAATGCTTTGGCTCTCGAAAGTTTTATTCTCTATCCCCTGATTTATTGTTTCAGTTTATTTTAAACGGATGGTGAAGCGAAGACAAGAAGGAATTTCATTGGGGAAGAAAGCAGCGAAGAAACGCATACTTAGGCTGGAACGCTCGATTACCCTTCGGGGAACTACCTTGTCGGGCGATGACATTTTGTATAAAAGCCTGATGGACAGCCTCATGAAAAATTGGCTAAATTGACAGCTATAGAACAGACCTCACAAGCAAGAGCAAAAATCAGTCTTGTACAAAATCGCGGTTCGCGGTAAAATGCCGATGAAACTGGCGAGGTTTTAAGTTTGCAGAGAATAACCCTCATTCTGGTCTTGCTTCTGGCCCTGTCGATGGGCACGGTTTTCAGCCGCGACAGGCTGGTTTCGCACGCCAATATGCGTTTTTCTCACAAAACCCATGAGTTGAATTCGGTCAGCTGTGCCCGCTGTCATATCAATTCTGAAGAGACCGGTAAAAAGGATGCGGCAATGCTGCCCCCAGGCTGGCAACCACTGAGGCGCTCCGATATCGTTGCCAGCGGGGTAAATTTATTATTCAGCCAGAACGATGAAATTGATGATACATTCGGCCGGCCAGGCGAAAAACGCTGTCTGCAATGCCACTTCAAAACTCGCGAAAAAGCCGATTGTGCTCTTTGTCATCTTGAAACCCCCGGCGAAACCATGAGAGAAAGAAAGCGACTGAAAAAAGGTTTTGTTTTTTCGCATCAGAAACATGAAAAATTTGAATGTTCAAGATGCCATCCCGGTGTCACCGACTGGGAAAACCTCGATGGCCACAAAATAAATTCATACATGGAAGACTGTCTGGTCTGTCATACCGGCAGCGATGTTCCGAAAAACTGTGTCATGTGTCACAATCCAACGCCAAGACCGGCTGACCATACCCGCAACTATGAAAAGAAGCATGGTATTGCCTATCGAACCGATCCGCAGCATTGCCGAATGTGCCATGAAGAGTCTTCATGTATCGACTGTCATTCGCGAAAGCCCCGAAACCACACTCTGGCATGGGTTAAGCATCGACACGGGTTGGCCGCAAAGACCAACCCGCAAAAATGCCAGGCATGCCATTCAGACCCCTGGGTTTGCGCCCGATGCCATAACGATGGGCGTTCTCCCTGGTAAACAATTTTGTTTCCCGTGAAACGGAAGTTAAAAATGAACGAACCCATCGAAAAAATAGTTGGATCAGCATCATCAGAATATGAAACCTGCGTCAGTCTTTTGACCGATTTAATTGCCTGTCGCTCTTACAGTGGCCAGGAAAAAGAATGTGCCGACACGCTGCTGAACTGGTTTGAAAGGCATGAAATTCCCGCCTGCCGCGATGAACGCGGCTCGGTGCTTGCTGCGGTATTGCCCGGTTCTTTAACCTTGCCCGGCTTTCCAAAAGCGGTGTCAGAGCGTAAAGAATGGTTCAAAAAACTTTTCGGGACGGCAAAAAGCGAAAATTTGCCAATTCTTGCCTATAATGCGCATATGGACGTGGTTGAAGCTGAAGACGTCGAGAACTGGCATACGTCTCCTTTTACGGCTGATCGCCGCAATGGCAGAATATACGGCCGGGGTACCTGCGATATGAAGGGAGCTCTGGCGGCCATGGCCGTTTCTTTGAAAATCGCCAGACTTTTTGAAGATGATTTGCCCCAGAAATGTCTGCTGGTAGGCTGCTTCGTCACGGAAGAAGAAGCCGGGGAAGGATTGGCTTTTAAAGAACTTTGTGAGGAATTCAACTTTCGGCCGAATCTTGTTCTGCTGGGTGAACCTTCGCAGATGCAGATTGCTCGGGGACAACGCGGTAAACTTGAGTTTTTCGTCGAAACCCGCGGTCGAAACGCACATACATCAGTTCCTGAAGTTGGTGAAAACGCGGCCTACAAAATGGCAAAAGTGCTGCTGACAATCGAGGCTCTCGATACCGCTGAGCGGCAACTTCACGGTCTGGCTCCAGAGCAGATGCTGAAGCGTAATACTCTGGTTGCAACAAGTATTCAGAGCTGGCCGACTAGTCGCAGTTTCGTTCCTGACCGTGCGCAAACTCATGTTACTGCCAGGACCGCACTTGATTGCGATCTGCAAAAGCTTCGCATCAGGCTGGAGAGTTCTGAAAACTGGCCTGAAGCTGAAATTTTTCCGATTATTTACCGAGGGGAATCCTATACCGGCAGGAAAAGCGATTGGCCGTCAGATCATCCGGCCTGGGAAACTCCGGTTGACAGCGATTTTTTTCAAACCTTGCAGAATCTTTATCTGCAGGTGTTGAAACGAGAAGCTCAGCACAAGATCTGGCCCTTTTCAACCGATGGTGTGTACTCGGCGGGCATGGAAAAGATTCCGACACTAGGGCTAGGCCCGGGTCTGGAAAGCTGTGCGCACATTGTGGATGAATGGGTTTCCGAAGAGCAGTTGCTGGAGGCTTTGCAGATTTATTCCTGCCTGCCGTTTGCCCTCTGAATCAGTCGCCGATTTCGGTAAGAAATTTTTTGTATTCTTCCCGGGATGAGTCCTGGGCTGCGATGCGAACCTGATTGACGGCAGACAAATCTTCTTTGAGAAGTTCGACGATATCATGGTCCAATTTACCGTTCTGGCCCATTTTGTCAAGAATCAGCATGGTTTGTTCGTTTGACATGCCTTTGCGGTAAGGTCTGTCTTCGGTCAGCGCGGTAAAAACATCGGCTACAGCCAGAAGTCTTGAACCCATCGGCAGGTCGCGGCGGCTCAATCTGAATGGATACCCGGTGCCGTCGAGCCTTTCGTGATGATAAGAGCCATACATGTTTATCTGGGCAAGATCTTCGATTGGTTGCAGTACCCTGAAGGTGTAGAAAGTGTGCGCTCGCATCAGATTGAATTCTTCGGTTGTCAGTTTATCAGGTTTTTCAAGAATCTCGGTTGGAATGGCGAGTTTGCCAAGATCGTGCAGATATCCGGCTACTTTTAGTTCGAAGCATTCGCTTTCGTTCAGGCCCGCAAGTTTTCCAAGAAATTCGGCAGTTGCCGAGACTCCGCTCGAATGGGTAGCGGTAAAGGGACTTCTAAAGTCGATCATACGCCTGATCAGGCTTGAGAAAGCAAGCAGGTCGCGGTTGTTGAGAAAAATGGCTTCGAGTTTAACTGATTGTTCAAGCTGTTTGCCAATCAATGGTGAAACCAGGTCGAGCCAGAAATACT
>CAZTHA010000460.1:0-3288 GCA_964613435.1 uncultured bacterium | reverse complement strand
AATCGAAGACTTTGTCAAAGCTAATTACGCCGACCTGCCTGCAACATACATTCAGCAGAAAGAACTGCTTGGCCCGGCCCATGCCGTTTCTCTGGCAGACCCACGCATTGAAGGTGGGGATGACGTTCTCGTCGTGTTCAACGACACGCTTTTCGTAACCGATCTGACTCGTATATCAAGGCTCTGCGATGGGCTTGATGGTCTTATTTACTCCAAGGAAGTAGAAAACTATCAGCGTTTTGGGGTAAATGTCATGCGTGACGGAATTATTGTCGACATGGTTGAAAAGCCGGATCAGCCGATCAGTAAACTTGCGCAGGTAGGACTTTACTATCTCAAGGATGGTAAAAAGTTCATGGGTTACATTAAAAAAGCTATCGAGCAGAAGCTTACAGTTAAGGGTGAATACTACCTGCCCGAGGTTTTCAAATTGATGCTTAAAGATGGCCTGAGGCTCGGGGCTCCGGAGATTGAAGAATGGCTCGACTGTGGTAAGCCGGAAACGCTTTTGCAGACCAACCGGTTTTTGCTGGAGCGCTCTACGACAAGTCATGTTTGTATTGAAGGCTGCGTTATCATTCCGCCGGTTTTCATTCATCCTACCGCAAAGGTAAAGCATTCGGTAATCGGTCCTTACACCTCAATCGGCAAGAATTGTGAAGTTAAAGATTCGATCATCAGAGACTCGGTAATAAATCGAAATTCGGTTTTGCGCAATGCCGTTCTTGAGGGATCTATCGTCGGCGATTCCGTCGAATTGACCGGACAATTTCAACGTTTGAACATTGGCGATAACAGCATGATCGACCTTAGCGGAAAAACTCAATGATCATACTGGTAACCGGCGGTGCGGGATATATCGGCAGTCACTGCTGCCGAGCCCTTAAGAAAGCAGGTTTTGTGCCTGTTGTCTTCGACAATTTTGAAAACGGTTATCGGGAAAATGTAAGATGGGGCGAATCCTTTGAGGGCGATATCAGGCGAATTGAAGATCTGCAGGCTGCCTTTTCCCGGTTTCAGCCTGATGCGGTAATACATTTTGCCGCCTATGCTTATGTTGGCGAATCGGTAAAGAAACCGGAAAAATATTACAAAAACAACCTGCAGGGCAGCTTGAATCTGCTCGAAGTGATGCGGGAGTTTCAGGTTAGAAAGCTGATTTTCAGTTCCAGCTGTGCTACTTATGGAATTCCAGATCGTGTGCCGATCGTTGAAACTCAGCCGCAACTACCGGTTAATCCCTATGGCAATACCAAGTTGATAATGGAAATGATGATGCGTGACTATGCGGCCGCCGGACACATCGATTTTGCAGCCTTGCGATATTTTAATGCGGCAGGAGCAGCCTCGGATGCTGAAATTGGCGAAAACCACGTGCCAGAAACCCATTTAATACCTTTGGTTTTTGATGCTGCCAGTGGTCGTCGTCCGAACGTAACCGTTTTTGGAGATAATTATCCAACCGAAGACGGAACCTGCATCAGAGACTATATTCATGTTGAAGACCTTGCTGATGCCCATTTGTTGGCTTTGAAAATGTTATTGAAAAATAATGGAGCCTTTGCCTTCAATTTGGGAAATGGCAAGGGATTTTCTGTGCTGCAGATAATTGCTGCGGTAGAAAAAGTAACCGGAAAAAAAGTTCCGTATCAGGTCGGGCCTGTCAGGGTCGGCGATCCGGCCGTGCTGGTCGGCGATGCTTCTCTGGCTCGAAAGGTTCTTAGCTGGAATCCACGATACGCCGATATTGAAGATATAATAGCACATGCCTGGAAATATTATAAAAGGCTGCAAAATAAGGAGATCTGAAGATGTTCGCTGGAAAAACGATCCTGATAACTGGCGGTACTGGTTCTTTCGGCAAAGCCTTTGTTAGAAAAGCTCTCAAGGATTATGAATTTAAAAAAATAATCGTCTATTCAAGGGATGAGTTCAAACAATATCAGATGGCTAAGCTTTTCCCAGCTGAGCGCTTGCGTTTTTTTATCGGTGATGTTCGCGATGCAAATCGGGTTTACCGGCACTTGCCGGCGGCGTCGATTATGTTATCCATGCGGCGGCAATGAAGCACGTTACAGCCTCTGAGTATAATCCTTTTGAGGCAGTACAAACCAATGTCATTGGGGCGCAAAACATTGTTAACGCAAGCATTGACGTAGGTGTTGAAAAGGTTGTGGCTCTTAGTACCGATAAGGCATGTAACCCGGTAAACCTTTACGGAGCGACCAAGCTTTGTTCAGATAAATTATTCATCGCTGCCAATGCATATTCCGGAAAAATGGTTACCCGCTTTGCTGTCGTCCGATACGGCAACGTAATTGGCAGTCGCGGCAGCGTTGTACCGCTTTACAAAGAGCTGGTTCCATCAGGCGAATTGCCGGTAACCGATGAAAGGATGACTCGATTCTGGATAACCTTGCCTCAGGCGGTGCAGTTTGTTGCCGATTCTTTTTCAATCATGAGCGGTGGTGAACTTTTCATTCCGAAAATTCCGAGCATGAAGATAACGGACTTGGCTGAAGCAGTTGCCCCAGGCTGCCGAAAAAAAATTATCGGCATCCGCCCGGGTGAAAAGTTACATGAAATGATGATTTCCCGTGATGACTCCCGCAACCTTTACGAGTTTAGGGATCGCTATATCAAAATGCCCGATTTCCCTTTTTGGAAAACGGTTCTGCCCGAAGGTGCCACGCCTGTTGACGAGGGTTTTGAATTTGCCAGCGATACCAACAAACTTTGGCTGAATGTCGAGCAATTGAGGTCTATGCTTGATGAAGAGGGAGTGATCGAAAAATGAAGTTTTTACCCTACGGTCGCCAGCAGATAACCGAAGATGATATCGCGGCGGTTGTAAAAGCTTTGAAATCCGATTTTTTAACTCAAGGTCCCGCAGTTGAAAACTTTGAAAACGCTTTTTGCAAAACTGTCGGAGCAAAGTTCGCGGTTGCCTGTAGTAATGGAACGGCAGCCTTGCATCTGGCAGTTCTCAGTGCCGGCATTTTAGCTGGGGATCTTGTGCTCGTTCCGGCGATAACTTTTGTTGCCAGTGCAAATTGTGCCAGATACGTCGGCGCGGATGTCGTTTTTGCCGACATCAAGGCCGACGATCTTACCGTTTCGGCAGTTGATTGTGAACACCAGATAAAAAAAACGTTTGAAAATGGGCGGCCAGTAAAAGCTTTGGTGACTGTAGATTTGGCCGGACACCCGTGTGATATGCGTGCTTTTGCTGAATTGAAGAACAAATACGGGTTTGTTTGGATTCACGATGCCTGTCATTCTCTTGGG
>CAZTHA010000459.1:0-3295 GCA_964613435.1 uncultured bacterium | reverse complement strand
CCAAGGTAAATCGGATGCTTGATTTTCTTGCTGGTAATAACCGTAAAATTATCTTTGCCGTAGGTCTTTTCGGCCTTGACTTTTGCTTCAAAGAGGGTGTCGCCCAGTATTTTGGCATATTGTTCAAAATGCATTACTGTGCTGAACCTCCTTTGAAAAATTTGCTCAGGCGCGTTAAAAAGCCTTCAATGCCTTCACTGGGCATTTCATCGGGTATTTGATGGAAAGTTGTCGAAACGATTCTGCGTAAGCCTGTTGCCGCCGGCGAAAGAGGCGAAAACAACATTAACGGTGTTTGTTGGCGTACCGCCAGATGCATCTGCCGGTCCTGGGGTATTGAACCAAGATGGTGAATCTGAAAGCCAAGAAATTCATTGGCAACCCGTGCCAGTCTCTGGTGGATTTCGTTGCCGTCTTCATCATTGTCAACGCGGTTTACCAGAAGCGATACGTGGCTTTCCGGGCGACGATTGCTGAGGATTTTGATTATGCCGTATGCGTCGGCAAGGGCGGTCGGCTCGGTTGTGGTAATGACAATAATCTGATCGGCAGCCTGGCAGAAGGATATTACGCTGTCGCTTATTCCCGCGCCTGTATCGATGAGCAGGTAGTCGGTTTTGTCTTCAAGAAACTTGAGCTGATCAAAAAGTCGTCGGGCATTTTCACTCTCGAGTTGAGCGAGTTCTGAAACCCCAGAGCCTCCGGCAATAATCTGAATCCCGTTAGGGCCCTGAACCATCACTTCGTCGAGATTCATCTCGCCGCTGATGACATCCATCAAATTATGCTTGGGACGAATTCCAAACACTACATCGATATTTGCCAGACCCAGATCGGCATCGAGTATGATAACTTTTTGTCCGGCCTGGGCAAGACAGATGGCCAGATTGGCAACCATGCTGGTTTTTCCTACCCCGCCTTTGCCCGAAGTGACCGTTATCGTTCGTGCGATCTTACTGCCGGCTTTTCTGGGAGTCCTCGATTCAAGGCGCTTGAAGACATAAGGATGAATTTGCTTCCTGGTTTCAGCAATTATGGCTTCGATTGGCTTGATGATCGGTTCAGACATTATCAGAACATTCCTGGCAATTGATATATTAAGCTTTCTGAAAGGCAATAGAGAAAATCGCGAGAACAATCTTCAACAGCCGAAAGTCTCGATCTGAGACTTGGTTGTGTTTCGGGTGGGATAAACGTGCAGTTAGAAAGTACCATTCCTGCGGGCACGAGGTCAAGAGCCAAAAATTGTTTTGCCACAATTTTTATTCTTTTGCTTAAACGCTCATCTACCACGGGTTTTATCGGCGAGAAATCCAGCAGTCCCACCGGGGAAAAATAACCGGAAAGATGAACACTCTTTACCGTTTCGTAGCAGCGAAGAATCGAGTCGGGATGCTGAGGAATCATCAAGCAGACAGCATCGGTCGAGTGTAGAATCGAATTGTATTTGGTCAGCTCACTCGCTTTAAGGCTTATCCAAACCTCGGAAGAATTCTTCAGGCTTCGGATGAGATGCTGAAGAAAGCCGATTCGAGTATGTTCAGGACTTTTACAGATTTCCTGAAATTCGCCCATGGGTGGCAGAACCGTCATTGGTGTCAGACCTGATTCGATGCGCACCGGAGTCGAATATTTCAGCTTGATCTGGGTCTGTGGAATCTTGCCGGCAGGGATCAAACCAGCCTGATCCCAGAAGCAGGCGCGCGGTGAAAACTGCATCAGCCCGGAAATCCAGTCGAGAACCGGAGGGATGTCCTGACAAATGCTGTCCGGAAAAATCAGGGCAACGCTAATGAACGGCGAAGGCCTCGGAATCTGGTTCAAAAAGCCTTCTGCGTCCAGGTGGTGCACCACACCCGCTTGGTCAACCATCTGCTTCAATTTTCTTAGGGAACTGGCCTGATCGATCATCTATTAGCCCTGAAGTGAAATCAATCCAACGGATTCAAGTCTTACCGATGTTGGAATTTCCTGATAAGCGAGAACCGTCAATCTTGGAGCAATGCGCTCAGTAAGGCGCTTAAGGCTCAAACGCAATGCTGAACTGCAAAGTAGAATCGGCGAATGACCCTCTTGCATGACCTCTTCTATCTTGTTTCGGATTTTTTCAAGAAGTTTCGAGGCTGAGTTCGGATCTATCGCCAGCTGAACCGTTCCATCCATTTTTTGCAGTGCATTGCCCAGCATCTGTTCAAGCTGGGGGTCGAGAGAAATGACTTTCAGTGCACCGGTTTCATCGAGCAGGGCTTTGCAGATGTGTCGAGACAGTCCTTGGCGGGCAATCTCGGTCAGGGTGTCTATTTCGTTGATTCCCTTGCAATCTGAAAGCGACTCAAGAATATTCACCATGTGCCGGATTGAAACATTCTCTTTGAGCAGGTTCTGCAAAATTCGCAGCAGGCTTGATTGTCCAACGATGTTGGGCACAACTTCTTCAAGAATCAACGGGTAGGTTTCTTTAACCGTGTCGAGCAGTTGCTGCAGTTCTTGTCTGCCCAGTATTTCATGGGCATTCTTGCGAATTATTTCGGTGATATGGGTAGCGATGACGGTCGATGGGTCGACGACGGTGTAGCCGGCCATTTCAGCACGCTCTCGCAATGAGCTTTGTATCCATACTGCCGGTAGACCGAATGCCGGTTCTTCAACCTCGATACCACTTATTTTGCTGGTGGCTGTGCCCGGATTCATTGCCATGAACTGGTCGGGAATTATCTCATACTGGGCAAATTCAACGCCCTTGATTTTGAAAACGTAGCTCGAAGGTTGAAGTTGAATATTATCGCGAATACGAATTGGGGGAACGACAAGGCCAAGATCTATGGCGATTTGTCGGCGTATCAGGGTGATACGGTTGAGCAGGTCGCCGCCCTGGTTGGCATCGACCAGAGGAATCAAATTGTAGCCTATTTCAAGTTCCAACGGGTCGATCGTAAGAAGGGAAGATACATCTTCAGGCCCACTTGCTGCGGTCTGTTCCTCAGCCATTTTTTCTTCAATATCTTTTCTTGCCGCTTCTTCATCGTTCTTGTTGGTTATATAGGCAAGACCGCCAAGAATGCCAGCCAACACAAAAAAGGCAAATTTCGGCAGACCGGGAATTAGGCCAAGAAAGCCCATCAGACCTGCGCCGATTCCAAGAACCTTTGGGTGTGACAGAAGTTGTCCGCTGATCTCGTGACCCAAGGTTGATTCTGAACTGGCGCGGGTTACGACGATACCGGTCGCGGTGGCGATCAATAGGGCCGGAATCTGTGAAACAAGGCCGTCGCCAACAGTAAAAAGCGCGTAGGCC
>CAZTHA010000458.1:1628-3309 GCA_964613435.1 uncultured bacterium | reverse complement strand
CTGACCCGCACCGGGGAATTTGCCGGCTCTCTTTATTATACACCACCGGAACAGATCGTAAATTTCGCTCGCGTCGGCCCGACCGCCGACATTTATTCAGTCGGTGTCACTCTTTATGAAATGCTTTGCGGCTCCTTGCCCTACAATTTCGGGCCCTGCCGCGATGAAAAATCCTTCAAAGACTCTTTACTGACCGTTCTTGAAGACAATATCACCCCGATCCGCCAGCGCGACCCGAATGTTCCCGAATCTCTGGCCGCAATCGTCGAGAAGGCGATAGATAAAGATCCCAACCGGCGCTACGCCTCGGCGAAATCATTCAAACTGGCTCTGAGCGAGCTCATCAAGGCAACGCCATGAAGAAATGCCCTTTCTGTGCCGAAGCCATTCAAGACGAAGCGATTAAGTGCCGATATTGCGGCGAATATCTCGAGCGCGGCCAGATTCCAGGCATCAGGCCCGGCGACCAGATCGATAACTTTCGTATCGAAAATGAACTCGGCCGCGGCGGTATGGCCATTGTCTTCCTGGCCACCGACACCACTCTCGGACGAAAAGTGGCAATAAAAGTCCTGCCCGAAAATCTTATTGACGACCACGAGCTCTGCAACCGCTTCGAAAAAGAAGCGCGACTTGCAGCTTCAATGACCCACGCAAATATTGTTCCCATCTTTTCAGTTGGAAAATCAAAAGCCGGGCAACCCTACATTGCCATGGCCCATTTAAGCGGCGGCACTCTCGGCGACCGCCGTGGACGCATGCAACCGGCGAAGGCCTGTGAAATCATCGGTGGCATTCTTCAGGGCTTGGGTTACGCCCACAACAAAGGTATCATTCACCGCGACATCAAACCCGACAATATTCTTTTCGGCGAAACCGGAACCCCTGTAATCGCCGACTTCGGCATCGCTGCCGCGATGGCCGCCGGCAAAACTTCTACAAACCTCAGCGTCAGTATCGGCACCCCGCTTTATATGAGCCCGGAACAATTCAAAGGCACGAAAATAGACTGTCGCAGCGACCTTTACTCACTGGGTGCGGTTTTTTATCAGATGCTTACGGGTAATCCGCCCTTTACCAGGGGAGATCTGGCCGGACTTATGTATGAACACCTCAACACCATGCCCCCGGCACCCTCAACCCTCTTTGCCGACATTGCTCCTAGCCTCGACAGGGTTATTCTCAGGGCCCTGGCCAAAGATGCCAGCGACAGATATGCAAATGCCCAGGAATTTCTCGCAGCAATAAATAAATGCGATCTTCAAGTAGGTACCAGCTCGCTCGCCAGTCCAGAAGTCGGGGCAACACAACCGTTGCCGGGGCCGATCTCGGCTTCTCAACCGATCGACAAAACTTCGCCAATGCCGTCGACACCGGCAAACTCCGAAAAAGATGCACTGCCGAAAACTCCGTCTGCAACAATTGACCCGTTTTCGACCCAGAATCTGGCCGATTCACCGTCGGCGGCAACGACGAAGGAACCGGAGCAAGCCTCGGCAATCCCAACTTTGCAGCCTGATCCTGCTTCGGGTGCTTTTTCAATCGATCATGGCAAAGAAGTTGGTCAAATCATTAACGCGCCCGATACAAAGCCAGAAATCAAGGTTTCACCAATAACATCAAGCGCAGTTGAATCTGGATCTGAGCCTGAGTCTGAGTCTGAGTCTGAGCCTGAGTCTGA
>CAZTHA010000458.1:0-1528 GCA_964613435.1 uncultured bacterium | reverse complement strand
CTGAGTCTGAGTCTGAGTCTGAGCCTGAGTCTGAAACCGAAGCTGAAACTGGTCAAGTTTCCTTTGAAGATGAGCCTCCCGCATTCTCGCCTGGCATGGCCACAGGTCTAAAATCTCTGGTAATAATTGTTTACATCATTTTCGTCGTTTTGTTTTTAAATGGAATTTTTATTTAGCATAAAGGAGGGTTGATCTGTTGGGCATTCTGGCGGCAATACTTTACTTAATTCTGGCAGCCAGCCTTGGCAACAACTTTTTTTATGACGATTTTCCGATGCTCATGCTCAGTGTTACCGTTGCTTTAATCATTCTAACCATGTCATTTTACGTCATTCTTCGTCAGGACTGGCACCAAAACCGCCAGGAAATCGCCAGCGAATCCCTCAAGTCAGCGGCGTTGACGCTCTGGTTGTTACTGACAATTGGAGCAGAATTCGCAAAAGTCAGCATTTCCGGTCACCATAGCTTTGAACTGGTGGTTCCAATGACTTTCACCTCAGTTCTGGCAACCTACGTTTTAATAGGCGACATTTTAAACTTTTATTGGAAAAAACCGCCCGAATCCTGGGAGAACTGGCTGAGAATATTCTTAATTGGCTATTTCATTGTCCAATACATAACCACGATTGAAAAGCTCGACTCTGGTATTCATCTCATTGTCGGCATTTCCTTTGCCACAATCGCCACCCTGTTGTGGAACCGCTGGCGAAACCGGGCAAGATTGTCAGGAGAGCAAAACTGATGCGCATGCTGATTCTTTATTTGCTTATTCCCGCAATCATCGGCCTGTTCTTTCGCAAAACGGCAATAATTTGTGGTCTTGCGCTCATCCTAATGATAGGCCAGCCATTCTATTCGATGATTTCCGTTAACGACCACTGGCTGGTGCTGGTGGTTGGAGAACTGGTTGCCATCACCGCCCTTGCCTGGATCGATCTCGCCAGACATTTAAGCTTTGCCAGAATAAAAAACCTCATGGCAGTTTTGGCCATGACGAAAAAGGCGCAAAACACGCAGGAAGCGCAACTAATTCTTGCCGACTGCCGCCTTTGGGCTGAAATCAACTGGAAAAGCCTGATGTTGATAACCATGCTGAGCAGCCTCGGCATCTTGCTCAGTTGCTTTGCGCCAGACAATACGCCGCTGTTTGAGATATTTCCATATCAGGATCTCACCGCGGTTTTTCTACCCGCTGTTTTGCTGCTGATAATGACGCAAATCTCGATGCCGCTCCTGTTACGGCTGGCCATCAACGGGCAGTTATCACAGGAAATAGGTATGGCAAAACTGCCCGGCTATGTTTGGCTGCTTCCGACGCTGGCAATTATGATCAGCTGGGTTTCCCCGATTTCCGACCTGCTTACCTCAATTTTTTAGCTGCTCAATTTTTATACATTTTCAAATTTGCTATAAACTTTGTAGGGGGGGCGTGCCGATATAGATAAGGGGAAGTGTTTTTTCCCGAAACATAAGGATGTGTGACTTTACTCAAGGAGGAGTAAACAAATGGCTATTGCTGCATCTTTCC
>CAZTHA010000457.1:0-3315 GCA_964613435.1 uncultured bacterium | reverse complement strand
AAATTCGTGAAACTGCCCGATACTGGTACTTCATGGGCCGTAGCTTCATGAGCAGGAAGGATTACGAAGCCGGTCTGGCAAGCTTCTGCGCCATTTCGATGCTCGCCCACCTCAGCGAAACTTATCCTAAAACGGGCTCATCGCTGATAACGCGAATGATAAGTATTGCCATCAGAAACATTGGTAATATCGGCATTCTTGAAACTGTTGCCAGAATTCAGCTGCCATCGAAAAGGCTTTTGCAATGGGAAAAAGTTTTTCTAAATCTCGAAAAAAGCATCCCTGGGCTTGAAAGGGCCTTTATTTGTGAAAAACAGGTTATTCCAAGCATTTTCCACGCAAAAAATACCAGCTCGAACAGTATGCTTGCCCGCAAAATGCGCGATGAATCCCTGCAAAAAAAGTACCTCGACCCGTTCTACGATCCGCTGATCGCAGCCTGTCAAATGCCTTTTGCCAAGGCGACCCAAATTAGCAATCAAAAAGGCAACGAGATCGAAAAATTGACGGTCGAAATATTTTCACCGGGTTCGATTCAATACTTTTTCTGGCCGGAAGAATTTGTCATGCAAATTCTAATGACCATTACAATTCCCAATTTTAGAAAAGTTTTCGAACAGGACTTTCGTCACCGCAATATTTTTCGTGGGGTTGTGGTTATGCTGGGAATTCAGGCTTACCGCAATGAGTTCAACAAATTTCCAGAAAGCCTCGATGCCGTTGAGAAATGGCAAAAATTTAAACTTCCCAGCGATATTTATTCAGGGCAACCTTTTAAATTCAATCCCGACTCTGGCAAAAAACTTTTCAGCGTAGGTGAAGACGGCAAAGCAGACACCGATGACGACATGATTTTCATGCCACTTTAATCAAATCCCGATTCTTTGTGGCATTTTTACAATAGGATTTTAGTAACGAAAAAAAGAGGGCCGACCATTGCGGGTCGGCCCGACGGCTATTTTATAGCCAGAAGAAATTGGGAGTGTGCCGTTATGACACTGATTGCATGCTGATTATTTTCCTGCCATCATTGCTTCGATATCAGCTTTAACTTCACCGGTCGGCATGATGTTGAATTTTTCGACCAGAACTTTGGCGACGTTGGGCGACAGGAAAGCTGGCAATGTCGGGCCAAGGCGAATGCTTTTCACACCAAGGAAAAGCAGTGCGAGCAAAACAGCCACGGCTTTCTGTTCATACCAGGCGATATCGAATGAAAGCGGCAGTTCGTTGATATCTTTAAGGCCAAAAACCTCTTTAAGTTTAAGCGCAATTACGGCAAGAGAATAGCTGTCGTTGCACTGGCCGGCGTCGAGAACGCGGGGGATACCGCCGATATCGCCAAGCTGAAGCTTGTTATAGCGATATTTGGCGCAGCCGGCAGTAAGAATCACGGTGCCTTCCGGCAGTCCTTTGGCAACATCGGTGAAATACTGGCGGTTGGCATGGCGGCCGTCACAGCCTGCCATAACGACAAATCTTTTGATTGCACCGCTCTTAACCGCATCGACGACCTTGTCGGCAAGCGCCATAACCTGAGCGTGAGCAAAACCACCGACGATTTTTCCTTTTTCGATTTCGGTAGGCGGCTGACAATTTTTAGCCTGAGCGATGATTTCACTGAAATCTTTCTGACCGCCTTCTTTGCGATCGGCAATATGTTTCACGCCCGGGTATCCTGCATTGCCAGTGGTGTAAATTCGGTCTTTGTAAGCATCTTTAACCGGGGTAATGCAGTTGGTGGTCATAAGAATCGGGCCGTTAAAAGAAGCGAATTCTTCGCTTTGCTTCCACCAGGCGTTACCGTAATTGCCATGAAAGTGGCTGTATTTCTTGAATTCAGGATAGTAATTGGCAGGCAGCATTTCGCTGTGTGTGTAGATATCGATGCCAGCG
This sequence comes from uncultured bacterium, assembly GCA_964613435.1. Taxonomy (GTDB): domain Bacteria; phylum Muiribacteriota; class Ozemobacteria; order Ozemobacterales; family Ozemobacteraceae; genus DYKG01. Next base: position 1,419 of record CAZTHA010000457.1, on the reverse strand, counting down.
TCCTTGCTCTGTTCAAGCAGTTCTTTGAAATCTTTGAGATCATGGCCGGAAACGAGAATGCCGGGTCGACTGCCGACACCGATGTTTACTTCGGTGATTTCGGGATTGCCATAGGTTGAAGTGTTGGCCTTGTCGAGCAGTGCCATGGTATTTACAGCCTGCTCACCGCAAGCCATAACCAGGGCAACCATTTCATCGACCGAAAGGTTTTTGGTGGTTGATGCAAGAGCCTTAACCATGAACTTGAAAATATCGGGATTTTTATGGCCCAGCACGTAGGCATGATCAGCATAGGCGGCGACACCTTTAAGGCCATAGATCAGCAGTTCGCGCAAAGAGCGAACATCTTCGTTCTCGGTTGAAAGAACGCCGACTTTTGCGGCTTTGGCGAGGTAATCTGCCTTGGCGGCGGGCTTCCAGGTGGTAGCTTCAGAAAGGCCTTCTACTTTTACGCCGGCAGCTGCAAGCTTGTTTTTAAGCTCATCTCTGATTTTGATAGCACGGTCGATCTGCGCATAGAAGCGATCGTCGTCGAAGTTGGCATTGGTTATCGTAGTAAACAGAGACGCACAGATGAATTCACCCAGTTGGTCGGTCAGCATGCCTTTTTCGGCAGCGATTTCGCCAAGTTCACCCAGACCCTTGAGAATGAAAACCAACAAGTCCTGGAGATTGGCAGTATCCGGTTGCTTCCCACAGACGCCTTTGATAGAACAGCCCTTGCAAGCCGCGGTTTCCTGACACTGGTAACAGAACATACTCATAGAAATTCCTCCTGAATTAATTTTTGCGTGGTTAAATTTGTCTCAAAATTGATCCGAAAATTTTGTCTATATTAAGACCGTATCATAATTAACAACATCTTGAAAGCACTTCCTGAAAGCACGGCGTGAGGCACATTCGCCGGCATTACCAGACCTTCGCCCGTCTTTACCAGATGGACATTTTCGCCGACCTGAAATTTGGCTTCGCCTTCAATTACAGTTACGGTGGCATCAAAAGGCGATTTGTGCTCGGCAATGCCCTGGCCCGCGGCGATTGCAAACAGGGTCAGACTGCCGGCAGGCTTGTCGGTAAGGGTCTTGCTGACGATCGAGCCATCGGCATAGCTGACAAAGTCAGCGAAATTTATTACCTGTTCGGGTTGCCATACTTGTTTAGTCATTTTTTTTCTCCTTCTTTCTTCAGCCGTAGATTCTTCTGTTATTTATAATTTCACCTTCAAGGCTCATGGTTACTTCATCAACCGCAAGTCCTTCAGGTTGTGACATTTTCAGGGCTTCACCGACGATTGCAGTTAAGCCGCCGCAGCAGGGCACTTCCATGCGCAGAACGATAACTCTGGGAATAGAATTCTGCTTAAAGATGCCGGCGAGCTTTTCAACATAGCCTTCGGTGCGGTCAAGCTTCGGACAGGCA
>CAZTHA010000456.1:0-3316 GCA_964613435.1 uncultured bacterium | reverse complement strand
TTTCAATACTTTTTTAAACATAAGGCTATTCCTGGCTATTTTTTATTTAAAATACCGCAATTTCTGCCGAAAAGAAAAGCGCAAAAATTTTTTAAGTGAGGGAAAGAATGAACCTTAACTCGATGATCGCAGGTTTTGTCGGCGGCCTACTCTGTAGCACTTTTTTGTTTTTGATCAGCCGTGCTTTATTGATTCCGAAAATGCTGAAAAACGAAAAAGCCAGAGATTTATCTTTCTATGGGCGACCACCTGAAAAGGTAAATTCACGAAAAAAATAGCAAATATTGGCATCTTGCTCTAAATTTTGCTTAAAATTAGTTTAAACCGGGGCTGAAAATATGTTATGTTTGCCGTTGCCAGTATGAAAGAAGCCCCCGGAAAACTTATCGATATAAAAAAGCGTATTCTTTCGCACATAAAAGGGCGTGAGAATACTCAGGCTTTAAAACTTTTTCACAAGCATTATTCTTCTGAAAACCCGCCTGATCCTCAGTTCATTATCAATATATATACAGAACTGAACAAGCTGGACCAGGTCGAACTCGGTTTTCGATTCATCGAAGAGGTCTATCCCTGGATTCCGGAAGAAATTGAAATTCAGGAATTACGTTCTACCGCCTTAAAAATTTATTTTGACAGCCTTCTGGTTCTTGGTAACCGACTTCTCACCGAGCGCGAAGAAAAAGCCAACATGTTCCATGAGAGTCTCAAAAGAACCGATTCGCTATCCAAAGAAAAGGTTAAAGAAGAAAACGAAAAAATACTTCTGAATATAACTCAAAGAGCTCTCGAAGGCTTCCGCAAGGCTTACGAAATAAATTCTGACAGTATGGGCGCGATTACCGGACTTTATCGTTGCTACAAAATCCTCAACGATTTTGAAAACATCAGTCGCTTTCAGACAATACTGGAGGAAAAGAATCCTCTAATTTACGGGCAAAAGGAACAGGACCTCGCAGAAAAAGAGTCGATTGCCGCTCAGGAATTCGACATCGAAGAATTTAATCTTAACGAAGTCAAATCCCTTTACGAGAAAAACAAATATGAAGAAGTAATTCAGCGGGTTGATTTTCTCCACCTGACCCATAAAACTTCGGTGCCGTTGCTTCTTTTAAAGGCAGAATCCCTGGCCGCTTTAAAAAGATTCAAAGAAGCCGACAAAATTATTTTTGAAGCAGAAAAAACCAATCAATGCCTGAAAGAAGTCAGAGAACTCAAAAACAATCTTTATGAGCTGAAATATGATTTGCTCAGCCGGGCCGGAGAAGTTTATCTGAAAAAAGCACTGGAACTGGGGCCAAGTCTTGGCGAGTCCCATTTCAAAAAGGCCAAAATATGTTTGAGAAAGGCTCTTGAGATTTTCCCGGACAATATTGACCTCCTCGACCAGCAATACACGGTTTTCCGTTACCTTAAAGAAGACGAAGAAGCTTTTAAAACAAAGGCGATGATTTATCTGCTAAATAATAGATTCATTCCAACCTTTGACCGTGAAGGTACCAACACCCTTTGCTTCATTGCAACTTACGCATACCGGGGTTCAATTGAAGAAATCGAAGTTTTTCGGTGGTTTCGACGTGAATTTCTGTTACCTTTCGCATTTGGCAGAAAGCTCAATTGCTGTTATGTTAAATACGGTGGCAGGTTCACCGAAAAAATGAAGCAGCTGCAAATATCGCCAGACTGGTTTAAAATTATTCTTTTTCCCATTTTGACTCTGATAAATTTTTTGAAAAAATGCAAAGATAGCAGGCAAAAACCATGATTAAAGCAAAATTTTTAAAAATCATTTTTTTGATTTCATTGATTTTTCCAATATCATCAGGCTGGACGCAAAGTATCGACGACCAGATCATTAGAATCGGTATTCTGACCCAGGAAGAATTTTCGACGGTTAGAGCCCAGAGTTTCAGCGGTCACTGGCAGGCGCACTTTTACCACAAAGTTGCTTCAGGGACCGAGAAGATAGCCAGTGCTGCCATTACAACCGTGCTGGTTGCTGAAGGCGAAGACCTGGCGGTAAGCATGACCAGAAAAGGAATTCTCGGCAAGCTATCTACCGGCAAGGAAATAAATGCAGGCTATGACAAAGTCATTCTCAGTGGCGGTGAGCTTTTGAGTATTGAGATTCCCGGAGCCCAGCCAATGCTTCTGCACGGCGACGTCGAATTCTATATTCATGAAGAACTTCTTGGCGCGGTAAACCATCTTAGTTTGCACCGGCTTCTGGTTTCATGTGTTTCAAGATTTGGTCTGAGCTCTGAAATTGAGGCTCTGAAAGCTTTTATCGTCATGGCTAGAACGCGAATCGTCCACCTTAAAGGCAAAACTTTGCACGAAAAAGAAAATTTTGATATCTGTGATCAGGAGCATTGTTTGCCCTTTGCCGGGGCCGGATACAACCGTGAACTGGTCGACATTCTGGTAAAAATGACCGCCAACAAGATGATTTATTACAAGGATAAACCTATTTTTCCCAGGTATCACCACACCTGCGGCGGCAAAATTTCTTCAGCCAAAGATCTTTTGAATATTGTCGATGAGCCATACCATGTGCAAATGGAAGACCGACTCGACAGTAAAGGCTCGGAAAACTGCTTTCACAGCCCAGGTTTTCACTGGTCCGTCGAACTTGCCAAACTCGACATCCTGGATTTTCTTTCACTAACCTGGGCTGGTGGCGCCGATCGCATATTTACCGGTTGGGAGCCCCTGGTAATCGATAACGCCGGCAGAATCGCCAAAGTTCTCGTGCGCGGCAGAAGACCGAAAGAGATCAATGGAATTGAATTCTATGAACGCATGAAGGATTATTTTGGTCCCAACAGTATGAAAAGTATGCGCTTTTCAATGGAAGTTTTGCGGCGCAGCGTAATTTTCAGGGGAATGGGCCAGGGAACTGGCATTGGCATGTGCCTGTATGGTGCAGATGGGCAAGCCAAAAAAGGCCGTAAATACAATGAAATTCTCGAGTTCTATTATCCGGGAACGGTTATTAAATAGTTCGATCCGTTTTTTCTGTAACAAAAAGGCCGCATTTTTTCAACGCGGCCTTTTTGTTTACCAGGTGAATTAGAGATCGGCGGTAATTTCAAATGACAGAAATATTGTCAGAACCGTAGCTAGAAATAAAGGTAATGTACTCATATCTCGCTCCATTAAAAATGGAATTTTTATCATTATCGGCAGATTTTATAAACTGAATTATACCGATAATCAATTAATTTGTCTGTACACTGGCGACAAATTCTTACTCAGTATGCCACAAATTCATTAGTAAAACCTGATGATTCAATAAAAATCGACCCGTTAATTT
>CAZTHA010000455.1:0-3342 GCA_964613435.1 uncultured bacterium | reverse complement strand
TTTCACTTGCGCAGTCCAAACAATTGTTTTATTCTAAAATCAGTGCTGAAGCACTGCCATAAGTGTACTGCAAAAAAGATCTGATTTCCGAGGGGAACTATTCGCAGCATGAATAAAAAGCAGCTTTCAGAGCGGGACATTTGCACGAAATTCATTACCCCGGCCATTGAAAAGGCGGGATGGGATGTAAACACGCAAATACGCGAAGAATTCAACATCACCAACGGTCGCATCATTGTGCGGGGCAAGATGCACAGCCGAGCGAAGAACAAACGCGCTGATTACGTGCTTTTTTATAAGCCCAATATCCCGATTGCCATTATCGAAGCCAAAGACAACAACCACAGCATCGGCGATGGCATGCAGCAGGCTCTGGGCTATGCCGAAATGATGCAGGTTCCATTCGTTTTCAGCTCCAACGGTGACGGTTTTCTTTTTCATAACGCCCTTGTGACCGATGGCAAAATCGAAAAAGAACTCAACCTTGATGAGTTTCCGTCACCCGAAAGTCTTTGGCAGATGCTGACGGCAAGCAAAGGCCTCAATCAGACCCAGCAAGCACTGGTAACTCAAGACTATTACAGCGATGGCAGTAACAAGACACCTCGCTACTACCAGCTTCTGGCTATCAATAAAACCATAGAAGCAATTGCCAATGGGCAAAATCGCATCCTGCTGGTCATGGCTACCGGCACGGGTAAGACTTTTACTGCATTTCAAATTATCTGGCGGCTCTGGAAATCCAAGACCAAGAAACGAATTCTCTTTCTGGCCGACCGCAATATCCTTGTCGATCAGACCATGACCAATGACTTCAAGCCTTTTGGCCCGGCAATGACCAAGATCAAAAATCGCAATGCCGACAAGTCCTATGAGATTTATCTGGCTCTCTACCAGGCGGTTACCGGCACTGAAGAAGAAAAGAACATTTATAAACAGTTCAGCCCTGAATTTTTCGATCTCGTCGTTGTTGATGAATGTCACCGGGGCAGCGCTGCCGAAGACTCAAACTGGCGTCAGATTCTCGAATATTTTTCTCCCGCTACTCAGATTGGTCTTACCGCCACCCCGAAAGAGACCAAAGATGTTTCGAACATCGATTATTTTGGTGAGCCCATTTATACCTATTCACTGCGACAGGGCATCGACGACGGCTTCCTTGCCCCATACAAGGTCGTTCGCATCGATATCGACAAAGATTCAGGCTGGCGCCCATCCAAAGATATGCTCGATAAAAACGGCAATCTTATTGAAGACCGCATCTATAACCTCAAAGATATGGATAAAGCCCTGGTATTGGAAAAGCGCACCGAGCTGGTTGCTGCTAAAATCAGTGAATTTCTGAGCCTGACCAACCGTTTCGACAAAACCATCGTTTTCTGTGATAACATCGATCACGCCGAGCGCATGCGCCAGGCCCTTGCAAACCAGAACGCCGACCTGGTCGCAAAAAATTCCAAGTATGTCATGAGAATTACCGGCGATAACGAAGAGGGAAAAATAGAGCTCGATAACTTTATTTTTTCCTGAATCGACTTACCCGGTTATCGCTACGACTTCCAAGCTTATGAGCACCGGCGTCGATGCCCAGACCTGCAAACTCATCGTTCTCGACCAGAGAATTCAATCGATGACCGAATTCAAACAGATAATTGGCCGAGGAACCCGCATAAACGAAGACTACAACAAATATTTTTTCACGATCATGGATTTCAAGAAAGCCACTGAACTTTTTGCTGATCCGAATTTCGATGGCGACCCGGTATCGGTTTACCAGCCTAAGCAGGGCGATCCGGTAGCACCGCCCGATGACGAAGAAGCTGGCGATGATTACCAACCGGGCGAAGAAAGCACAGCTGAGACAGGAACTGCTGACGATGGCGGGAATTCCGGCGGCTGGATAGATGACCCGCCGCCTGATACACCGAAGAAATACTATGTAAACAACGTCGAAGTGAAAGTCGCTTCTGAACGGGTACAATACTTTGATGCCAACGGTAAACTCATAACCGAGTCGCTTAAAGACTACACCCGCAAAACTCTGACCGCTGAATTTGCTTCACTCGATGACTTTCTGACCCGCTGGAACAGCGCCGAAAAGAAACAGATCATCATCGAAGAACTGGCGACTCATGGCGTTTTTTTCGAAGAACTCGAAGCTGAAATCGGCAAAGACCTTGACCCTTTCGATATAATCTGTCACATTGCCTGGGATAAACCGCCTCTGACCCGCAAGGAAAGAGTAGAAAAAGTTAAGAAGAAGAATTATTTCAGCAAATACGGCGAACAGGCAGGCAAGGTGCTTGAGGCGCTTCTTGACAAATACGCTGACGAAGGCGTAACTACCATTGAAAAGACACAGATTTTGACCATCGATCCGTTCAAGGATTTCGGAACCCCGGTTGAAATTATTAAAGGCTTCGGAGGCCTCGAAAACTACAACAACGCGCTGCAGGAACTTGAAGAAGCCCTTTACTGTGCATAAAAGCATACGGAGATAACCCATGTCGATCACTACACTAATTAAAACAATTCAGGATATCATGCGCAAAGATGTCGGCGTCGATGGCGATGCCCAGCGAATCAGCCAGATGGCCTGGCTATTGTTTCTCAAAATATTCGACGACCGCGAAGAAGAATGGAAAATCACCGTTCCCGGTTACAAATCACCACTGCAATCAAGGTTCCAGTGGGCAAACTGGGCAAAAAATCCTGAGGGTATGACCGGCGATGAATTGATCGACTTCGTTAACAATGATTTGTTTCCCGCTCTCAAAAAGCTGGCGACCATAGGCGGTGTAACTCCTCATGGCAAGGTCGTCGGCAGCGTTTTTGAAGATGCATACAACTATATGAAATCAGGCACCTTGCTGCGTCAGGTTATCAATACCATTGAAGCAGACCTCGATTTCAATTCATCCGAAGATCGCCATCTCTTCAACGACATTTATGAAAAAATCCTTTCTGATCTTCAGTCAGCAGGCAATGCCGGTGAATACTACACCCCTCGCGCCGTCACGCAGTTCATGGTCGACATTATCAACCCTCAGCTTGGCGAAAGCATTCTTGACCCAGCATGTGGAACCGGTGGTTTTCTCGTAAACACTATTGAGCATCTTCATAAACAGGTAAAAAAGCCAGCTGACAAAAAGATGATTGAGCAGAATGTTCATGGTGTCGAAAAAAAGCCTATGCCACACATGCTGGCCATGACTAATGTGATGCTTCATGAAATAGATGTTCCGACCAATATCAGGCACGATAATACTCTGAGTCGACCGCTCAAAGATTATGGTCCGAAAGATCGGGTCGATATTGTTATTACCAATCCGCCGTTCGGTG
>CAZTHA010000454.1:0-3343 GCA_964613435.1 uncultured bacterium | reverse complement strand
AAAATAACAACGATCGGTAAAGACCTGTTTAAAAGGAATTTCAAAAACCTTGGCATCTTTGAAATAGCTTTTGCTGACATGCTCCCGCAAAGCCTTCCGATCCATCTGACTGGTAGAAGAGGCTTTCTTGGAAACCGGCAAGCGAACGACCATTTCTTCCGGCAAATGCTTGACCAAATGCTCCAGTTCCGAACCTCGCTGCATCAATACAACCATATCCGGGTTTACGATATCCAGCTTGGCTTTCTTAATTGCTCGCCCGCCATCACCCTGAACCCATCCGGTCGTGTCAATTATCAGCGCATCAGCTTCTTTTCCCGCTTTACGAACCATTTCAGTCAGGCCCACCAAGGCTGGAGCGAAATGCAAACCCGGAGAATGGGCTCCAAGAAGGTACATGTGTGTCGGTTCAAGTTCATTGAGGAAAATTGCCGGTTCTTCAAGCACGAGCATCCCGAAAGTACCAGGCGCGCCAATGTCCGATTGGCCTGAATCGCAATCGAGTATGGCAATCTTCCCCAGTTTTTCCTGGAGACGATTTGCCAGATAAGTGCTGAAAAAAGTTTTTCCGGTATCGACTTCGCCGAGAACGATTATTTTGTAAAGCTTTCCGGCCTGGGCTTCGCCGGCAACCCTGCCGGCCAGCTTTTCCCATTCCAGGGGAATCGAACTTTGCTCCATTCGGCTCAAGGCTTCGTGGGGAGCTTCGATTGCCAATCCAGAATCTTCAATGCCAAACAGGGGAATCTTTTTTCCGGCCGGTATGGTAAGTTTCTTGCCGACGGGCAGACGCGCACCGATAATTTCAACGCAGCCTTCATTTACAGCTACTTCCGCCGGACCATCCAGCAGATAGAATTCATCCTTGTTCATTTTAAGCTGCATCATTTCTGCTCCTTGTCGAAAACCAACGAGGGCCACATATCGTTGAGCACCTCACCATTGATCACGGTTACTTTTTCCATTTCCCGAAAGCCCAATTCAAGATCATCTTCGGTAGAAACCGATCTTACCGCTTTCAGAACCACTCCTTCACCGTTTTTTTCAGACACTGTACCGCAGAAACAGTCTTCACGATTTCTGACAAAAACGCGCTGACCAACTTCAACTTCTTCGGGACGAACCGTTTTGCACAAGCCGCCCAGGCACATATTAACGATACCGGGGTATACCGGAACCTGGTCATAGAGCCTAACCAGTTCGGCTACCAATTCCCTGAATAGCATAGGATCTTTTTCTTCAGCGACAATTCGCCTGAGATAAGCTATCAATCCAGGGAAATCCGTTTCTTTAAATGACATTGTTTCTTCCTTTACTGCTTAAGGTATTCCAGACCCAGCTTGTCGGCTCTTGCTTTCTTTTCTTCGCCCAGAGCGCCACTGGCTGCTTCCTTGTCAATTGCCTGCATTTCGCTCAAGACTTCGGTAACTCTGGTCAAAACGTTCATAAAAGGTACTTCAGCAGTTCTAACCGTGCATTCAGCTGCTTTCGGATGTCCGCCGCCGCTGATTTTATCCTTGAACGGTGCATAAATTCTCTGCATGGAATCCTGAAGTTCGCCGCAGATTTTGCCGCTGTGAACGCGGTCGCCGGTGCCTCTTACCGATACGTGGGTATAATCTTTACTTACTGAGCTGACCATGATGATTTGGGCCAGTTTGTCACCGGCTTTTTGCTTCATCTCAAAAAGCTTGATCGAACCAATCATTGGCAAAAGGGGAACTTTTGGTCCAACAAAAAGATAGATACTGGTATCGCCCAGTTGCAATGTCTTGACCGATGAATCAAGAATGCGGTTCGCGCTTTCCCAATCCTGCAGGAAGAATGCAAATATTTTTTCAAGACTGCTGCGCTGAGGTTCGGCAATCAGATCGACAAAATCATTCAATGAATTAATTGAAGCAATCTTTTCAACCTTGTCGGCGATTCCTTCCAGGCCTTCAGCAATACAGTGAGCATGGTTCACGTTTTTCAGTGAAGCATCGCGGTCATGATAAAAATAGGAGAATCCGCCGCCGCCGGTGGCATGAACGTATTCGGTAACCCGTGACAAAAGGCAGGTATAATCTCGCTGTTCTGCGTCAAATTGAGTCGGTCTTTCCTTGACGAGTTTAAGCAGATTTTTGAATTGCTGCCCGTATTTTACAAAGAATGGGCGTGCAAAATCAGCAAGAATGCCTTTGACCGGTTCAATAGCCCAGTCACCCTTCAGGCCGACCAGACAAAGAAAATCATCGAACTGATCACGAGTTCCGGCAAGGGTTGAAATACCATGCGCCAGAATCGAGGTCGAGCACCAGGTGTAGGCTGGAAGACTGGGGTTGAAATATGTGCATTTTTCAGGTACTACCGGTGATGGATGATGGTCGACAATATAAACCGGAAGCTTTGCGGCAAAATCGTTGTAAGGAGCCAGAGTACCCTTGTCGAGCAAAAAGATATTGCTGGCGTCAGGAGTGGCTTCGATTACCTTTTGCAATTGATCTGGCTGAAGCAGAAAACCCTCCGGGAAATGACAGGAAACCTGCCAACCCTTTTTCTGCAAAACTCGTTTGAAAATCAAACCGCTGGTTATGCCATCGGGGTCATCATGACTGAAGACCAGGGCAGTTCCCTGGGGCTTTTCAATCACTTCGAGGATTTTTGCCAATCCCGGGTTTTTGGAACGCAAATTCTCCCATTGAGTTGCATGATCTTCGACATTGTTAAATTCAGTCTGCAAAATTACCGCTTCTTCCATATTCTATCCTTTCGGTTTTAAATTCACAAAAAAGTATAGTGGTGTTTAAAGTCTCCGGTCAACCACAAATCTGTAATCCTTCTCGTCTTTGCCGCCGATGAAAAGACGAATGTTGCCATGACGATCGGTTCGATAAATCTTGGTTCCCAACCCGCCGTATTCAAGCAACACCTTTTCTGAAGGATGTTTGAACGAATTATTACGCCCAACCATCAACACTCCGACTTCCGGGGCGACACGACGCAAAAATGGCATATAATCACTGGTATCCGAACCATGATGGGGAATTTTGACAACCTGTGATCTGATGCCGTCGCCGTATTTGAGAACTTCGCGCTCGGATTCTTCTTCGATATCACCGGCAAGAAGGGTTTGCACTTTCCCATAACGAATCAGCAAAACAATCGACATGTTGTTCATATCTGAATAACTGCTGGCGCTGGATTTGGCATCGGGATGCAAAACCTGGACGAAAAGCTCATTCCCCCATTCGAGAACATCGCCAGCCTGCGCAGATATTCGCCTGATACGCTTTTTCTGGCAGATTTCTTCATAGGATTTGAAAGTGTCGGTATTTTCATATACTGGAATTACAGACTCCGG
>CAZTHA010000453.1:0-3344 GCA_964613435.1 uncultured bacterium | reverse complement strand
TGGTCTATAAGCCCGGTTAGATCTGGTCGTAAAACTCGCGCAGTTTACGGCGGGCGGCACGAATGATCATTTCCCTGCGCTGATCGCCCTTTAGCTTCTCTTCAATCTGAAAGATACCGAAGTTGGCGTTCATCGGATGGAATTCCTTGTGACCATTAAAGGTAATGTAATTTACCAGGCCACCGATCATGGTCTGGGGCGGCATTACCACCGGCTCTTTTCCCTGGATCAGTCGCGAAGCATTCAGGCCCGCAAGCAATCCGGTAGCTGCCGATTCGGTATAGCCTTCAACACCAGAAACCTGACCGGCAAAGAAAATTCGCGAATCCTTCTTCAACTGCAGGGTGGGCTGAAGAACCTCGGGGGAATTGATATAAGAATTTCGGTGCATCTGGCCGAGTCTTACGAAATCGGCGTTCTGCAGTCCGGGTATCATGCTGAAAACCCTTTTCTGTTCCGAGTGTTTGAGATTGGTTTGAAAGCCAACCAGATTGTAAAGACTGCCGAGCAGATTGTCCTGGCGCAGCTGCACCAGAGCATAGGGGCGCTTTCCGGTGCGGGGGTCGGCAAATCCAACCGGTTTCATCGGCCCAAAGCGCAAAGAATCGATACCGGATTCGGCAATGATCTCTACCGGCTGACAGGCGGTAAAATACTTTTTGCGCTCTGATTTTTCCATGGCTGAAAGCTCGATGCGTTCAGCCTTCAAAAGTGCTTCGACAAAGGCAAGATATTCTTCCTTGTTCATCGGGCAGTTAAGATAGTCACCCTTGCCTGCTTCGCCGTAGCGATCGCCCTTGAATGCGATACTCATATCTACGGATTCGGCGGCAACCAGGGGCGCAATCGCGTCGAAAAATTCCAGATGTTTGGCGCCGACGAGCTTTTCCAGCGATTTCATCAGCGCCGGTGAAGTCAATGGTCCGGTGGCAATGATAACGATTCCTTCTTCCGGAATATCAGTTATTTCTTCGTTTACAAAGTCGATGAGGCTGTGTCCTTTTAAATATCGGGTAATTTCACGGGCGAAGGCGCCGCGATCTACGGCCAGAGCATTTCCGGCCGGAACACGATATTTATAGGCAACATCCATGAAATAGCTGCCAAGTAGCCGCATTTCTTCTTTGAGTAAGCCTGAAGCACGATCTGGAAGATTGCTGCCGACCGAATTGCTACAAACCAGCTCAGCAAATAGATCCGAGGTATGTGCCCCGGTATTTTTTTTCGGCCGCATTTCGCAGAAGCGAACAGGTATCTGTCGCCGGATAAGCTGATAAACAGCTTCAGTCCCAGCGAGGCCCGCACCAATTACCGTAACTTCGATCTTTTTATTCTTTTTGGTCGGCATTGTCTTCCTCTTCCGGATACTTTTTAAACTTACAACCCTTGCCTGAACATTTGATATATTTACCACTTTTGCGGGTGCTATGCCATACCAGCGGCGCTTTGCATTCAGGGCAAAGCTCACCGGTCGGTAAAGCCCAGGTGGTCAATTCACACTGCGGATAATTAGAGCACCCATAGAATAATCGACCACGTTTAGATTTCTTTTCAAGTATTTTTCCATTACAGCCTTCAGCGGGGCAGGCTACTCCGGTTTCCTTAACCAGCTGACGGGTATTTTTGCATTCCGGGTAATTGGAACAGGCAATGAACCGGCCGAAGCGACCATCGCGAATATACATGTCAGAGCCACATTTTTCGCATTTTTCCTCGACGACTTCGTATTCTTTGGCGGTTTGCTCGACAATATCGCTTAGCATCTGCTCGATCTGCATCGGTGGTTTGGGCAAACCCTGGGCAAAAAGAAGAACTTCATCGGGAATGTTGACGGTAGAGCGGCATTCGGGATAGCCGGAACAGGCGAGAAACTTGCCGGTTCTACCCAGGCGCACGACCATTTTGCGGCCACACTTTTCACAGACCATATCAGATTCGATCTGGACTTTATCTATAGCCTCTTCAGCTCTTTTCAGATCACGCATAAAAGGCTCGTAAAACTCATTCAGAACATCGACCCAGTCAATTTCGCCCTCTTCGACCTTGTCGAGTTCGGTTTCCATTTTGGCGGTAAAGCCGGGATTGATAATATCAGAGAAACATTTTTCGAGAATCTCATTAACAACAAAAGCAATATCGGTGGGTTGAAATCGACCTTCGACCTTTTTCACATATTTTCGCTGTTGAATTGTATCGACGATGGTCGCATAGGTACTCGGTCGCCCGATTCCTTCTTTTTCCAGGGTCTTGATCAGAGAAGACTCACTGAATCTTGGCGGCGGCTGGGTAAAGTTCTGCCGGGCGTCAATTTCGCCAAGTGCAAGTTTCTCGCCCTCTTCAAGTGGCGGCAATTTCTGTTTGCCGTCTTCATCGGTTTCCTGACTGTCTTCATCGCGGCTGATCGCATAAAGAGAGGTGAAACCATCGAAAACCATAGTGGTTCCGGAAGCCTGAAAAAGATGGGCGCCGACTTCGATGTCAGCAGTAACGACCTTGTATTGGGCATCTGCCATCTGAGAGGCAACATAGCGTTTCCAGATGAGAGTGTAAAGTTTAAGCTGCTCGGGCTTCAAATAAGAAGCTACGGCATCCGGGGTTCGATAAACAGAAGTAGGCCTGATTGCTTCGTGGGCATCCTGCGCGCCTTTTTTCATTTTGAAGAAGCGCGGGTTTTTGAGACGATACTCCGGTGAGAATGCGTCTTTCAGGTATCCATCGAGTTCATTTAAACCTTCAGGAGCGATACGCACCGAGTCAGTTCGCATGTAGGTTATCAAACCGACCTGGCCGTCTTTGCCAATTTCGACGCCTTCATAAAGCTTCTGAGCTACCGACATGGTGCGGCGCGGGGTGAAGCCAAATTTTTGTGCGGCTTCTGCCTGGAGGGTACTGGTAATGAAAGGTGGTGGCGGAGTCTGCTTGCGGTCGCGGGCAGCGACCTGGTTTATTTTGAGTTCCGCACTTTTTAGAGCGGCGACAATCTTGTCGGCAGCAGCTTTATCTGCCACCACAGCCTTTTTACCTGCGGTTTTTACCAGTTTGATCTGAAATTTACGATTCTTAGCGCTTTTTACATCGGCAGCGATAGTCCAGAATTCTTCCGGATTGAAGGCCATTATTTCCCTTTCCCGGGAACAAATCAGCGCTACTGCCACCGATTGAACTCTTCCGGCCGAAAGGCCCAGGCAAATTTTTTGCCAAAGCAGTGGTGAAAGCCGGTAACCGACGAGTCGATCGAGAATACGGCGTGACTGCTGAGCGTTAACCAGGCTAAAATTGATTTCGCGAGGGTGTTCGAGTGACTTGAGAACATCGTCGCGGGTGATTGAGTTGAAGGTAATGCG
>CAZTHA010000452.1:0-3346 GCA_964613435.1 uncultured bacterium | reverse complement strand
TCATCGATTACTTCGTAGAAGACGGCTTTGTCAGAGACGATATTCTTTATGAGCCCCCGTTCAGCGACATGTATCAGGATGGCCCTGAAGGCCTGTTCGGTGACGTGGCCGAGGCTTTGTTTGCAAAGATTAAGCGGGTGAATGAGGTGGGGGAAGGTCCTGGTCCCGATAACCTTTATTCAGGTGAATAAAGCGGAATCATGCCATTAACAGCGGAAACATGTTGTCTCATGGATCTAAAGGCATATACTTGTCAATAATTATAGACCTTTCAGACCATAAACTTCTGGAAACCATTGTGAACTCTGCAAAATCAAGAACAAAAAAAATCTCCATCGGAAAAACCTGTGGGTATATTTGTGGGGATGGTTTTAGGCGTTTGAAGTAAACCCTTTTCTTAATCAGTTTCAATAATGGACCAGGAGTTCGTTTCCGAAAAAAGTATCCACCATTGATTTCTTTAAGAGCCATTTTTCTCTCCATCGATTAAGATAGATCGAGAGCGGTTTTTTCATTTTAGCGAGCCGAAATAGCTCCGCTGGCAGAGCAGCAAAACAATTTATAGGATCAGTTTTGCCACGATAATGGGGATTTTACCCAAAAACCATTTTTAAGAGTTGTTTTTGCGCGATTTTAATATGATCGTTGTAATTTTTCCAAATTTTATTATAATTGTAATTGAAAATTATCAAAATTCATTCGTTCATAGGAAATTATGCGAAAAACACATCTTGAAATTTCAAAGGAACTGGGTTCTACAATAAAAAAATGCCGCAAAAACCTTCGCCTATCTCAGACTGAACTTGCTGATCTGGCGGGCGTAAGCCTGAATTATATTTCCCAACTTGAGAAAGGAAAACCAAAAATTCAACTCGACAAATTACTCGATGTTCTTGGCATTCTCGGACTAGAGCTTGAAGTTAAACCCGGCAACTCCAGATTAGTAATTGGCAAAGGGCTAAGATCTGAATGACAGAACCAAAGAATATAGACGAGCTTAAAATTTTCAAATGCGGCATCTTGACAGGATTTTTGAAACGAACCGATAATGGCTGCGAGTTTAGATATGATGAAGCTTTTTTTCAACAGGCTCATTCCGCTGGAATTTCATTTCACATGCCCAAAACCAGAAAAGCTCTTGCCAACAACGGGGTTAATCTTTTTCCATTTTTTGCCGGCCTGCTACCAGAAGGCTTACGCTTAAAGGCCCTGACAAAAAATCTGAAAACCTCTGCAGATGATTTGTTCAGCATTTTTGCAGCGATTGGCAGTCATGTTATCGGAGATGTATATGCTGAGCCAGTTGAGCAGGCTTTAGAAAAAGAGACGCCAAAACTCAGCCAAATAAACTTCTACGAGTATTTTCATAAATTTTTAGCAAGCAACGAGATTCGCAAAGATGAGTCGATCGCGGGCGTTCAGGAAAAAATTTCCGCTTCGATGATCAGCTTTCCTGTAAATGTGGCAAAAAAATACGCTAAATACATTCTTAAACTGAATCCTGCAGATAAACCCAATCTGGTAGAGAACGAACACTACTGCATGGAATTAGCGCGAAAATGCGGCATTGAGACAGCAAAAACAAAACTGGTCAAAGATAAAGACAGCAACTATGGCTTGCTTGTCACCAGGTTCGACAGAACCTGGAATTCAAAGGAAGAAAAGTTTCTGATGCACCATCAGGAAGATGCCTGCCAGTTTCTGAATAAATACCCAGCTGAAAAATATAGAATTTCCATCAATGACATTGTTAAGGGCATAGAAAAGCATGTTCCAGCAGCGAAAGTGGCAATATTAAAGCTATTACAGCTTTATGCGTTCTCATACCTGATTGGAAATGGTGATCTTCACGCGAAAAACATCAGCCTTCTCATAAAGTCAGAAGGAGGCCTTCCCGAGCTTTCACCAGCTTATGACCTTATCTGCACCTACATTTATGGCGACCACAAAATGGCAAGCAAACTTGATGGCAGAGATGACAATCTGAAACGGAAAAACTTCATCGACTTTGGCTTGCGCTTCGGTATTCCTGAAGTGGCTTGCAGCAAGATGCTCGATAAGCTGTTATTTAAAATAAAAGATCACTTTAGTCTTTTAAATCAAGTTCCGATTGCTGAGAAATCGAGAGCTCTATTGTCTGGAATGTTCAAAAAAAGATTTAAAGACCTCAGCTGATTTTTGCTAAACCGAGCTTTTTACATTCGATAAAACTCTTGCCGATGGGCAGAGCTATTTAGTAGAGATTTTTGAAGATTTCTTTGCCCATGGAAAAAATCCGCGTGAGCAATAAGGCTTAGGGTTTACCGGTCTCTGAGCCGAATTTTTTGATTACTTTGTTTGTTACACTTAAAGATAAATGTATCTCCATAGCCTTTTTCTGTGGAGTGATCCCCAGCGCCAGAAGATGAACAACGGGTGATTTAATGTCGCCAGCAGGCTCATTAAAATGGTAACGAAAGCTGAGAAAAACCCATAATTCTTAGGTTTAATAAGATGCGAATTTACAATAAATATTGAACAAACATATTTTCAATGCTAGAATTTTAAAAAATTAATGGGAGATACGTGAGGTGGAGATGCGTTATTCTCGGAAGTTTTGTAGATTTTTAAAACTATGTTTTTACCTGTTTTTTCTGGCCAGTTTTATTTTTACATCATCTGGATGTTGGAATAGCAAAGATTCAAGCAATAATCCAGTTGGCTCGACAGTCTCGACAAATTCGTCTTCGCAATTACTAACTGTCTCAAACTTAAGTATAAACTTCATTACCCCTGAGGGGAACAAGACTTCAGCTTCAATAATTTCAAAAAATGAACTCGCCGAAGCTCCATTTGTAATTTTCAAAATTACCTTAGTAAATGTTGGCCAGCCTTCTAACAGGGTAATAGAGATTAGAAAAGTTGCTCCTGTTTCAGAAACGGGAGAGGTTAATGCAACTTTTTCCAACATTCCGGCTCTTCCGATGGTAATGAATATTGAACTTGTAAATTGTTCAAAAGGCGGCCAAAAAAACTATCGAGGTGGTATTGACCTTGTTGCAAATAAAGTTAATACAATAGAAGTTGCCCCATTAGATTCATTAATGGTTCAAGATGTTACAGCCAGATTAATGCTTGAGCTTGTATCCAGAACAGATACATTTGAAAAAATAAGTTTAAATCTTGCCAGTCGTGTTCAAACAGTTATTTCAGGTCTTGATTTCACTGATGCGAGTTCCTTTGAAACCGCTGTAACAAATTTTAACAATTATAGCCAGATTGCTGATAATTCAGTGACAGAAATTGACCAATCCGCTATTGTACAAGACCCCAACACAGGTGCAGATGTCCTTGGAAATGAAGTTCT
>CAZTHA010000451.1:0-3366 GCA_964613435.1 uncultured bacterium | reverse complement strand
CTCAAAAGAGATCGCGGCATATCCGACTCCCCTGTCGTGTTCCATAACATCCATCGATGTCGAATAGGCAAGCTTTTTCGCCTGCACAGCCACTGCACCTAGCAGCAGAAGAAGAGCACTAATCGGCATGACCCCGCAGACGCTACGATTTTCTTCGATAATCGTATCATAGAATTGCCGGACCTTGAAACTGGTTATCAGATCGATAACTTCAGCATCGAGTCGATAGGCCATCTCTCTGGGAGTGTCATGCGAAAAGTCTGAGCTGACCAGAAAAACTGTTTTTGCAAGATCCTTTGTCGCCAGAAACTCGCGTAAAGCGCTGAATTTTTCCTGCAAATCTGAAAATTCGACATAACCAACCGCGATTGGAACTATTTCTAATGGCTGGTCGCCGTAAACATACTGTAAAAAAGGCAGTTGAACTTCAAGGGAATGCTCGAACTTATGAGCAGAAGAATCAAGATCGAACCCCCGGACCTTTTCACAAATTTCCCGGCAGAGGGTTACATCTACAGCTACCGAACCGAGTGGGGTGGCCCAGCTTTCTGCAGAACTGACCGAGAATGCCGGTCCATAGTGGGTGTGTTTCGGTCCAAGGAGAATGATTCTTTCGGGAAGCGGCTTTTCATTTTTCAACCTTGCAAAACCAAATGAAGCAGGCGGTCCGCTGAACATATAGCCAGCGTGGGGCAGAATCAAGGCCTTGAGCTTACCCGAAGCATCAATTGCTCTGCCGTCAATTCCCAAAGGGTGTTCAAAACAATATTTTATCTGTTTTAACAAAGCATCGCGATTTCCCTCGTAAAATCTGCCGGCTACGATCGGTTCTCTCTGCATGCAAATCACTCCTGTCGAATTGGAAGGGAATAAGTTGAAGCCACTTAAATAATCAATTACAATATTATTATGATAAAGAGATTCAAGGTTCTTTTTCCAGCATTTATTTTTTTGCCGATCGCTTTTATCTTTGCGGCATCATTGCGATGTGACGCCCTGCCCCAGGTAAAAATCGGCCTGGAGGTTCTTGCCCGGCAGCATCCGGAAATGGTCCGAGGCAAAAAGCTCGCACTACTCACTTCTAAGACCGCAGTTGACAGCCAGTTACAACATTGCATCGACCGTCTGGCCAAGGCCGCAGAAATAAAAGTTATTTTTACCGGAGAATCCTTTTTTCGTGAGACAATTCCCAGCAACGATGGGAAAGTTAAGCGCGACGCCCTGACCAATGCCATGGTCGTCGAGCTAACCGACCCTCTAAGCCGGCCAACTCCAGACATTCTCGGAGACGCCGATCTTCTGGTTATTGATTTTCAGGATATTGGCATCAGATACTTCAATTACCTGACAATTCTCGCCCAATTTCTCGATCTGGCAAGTGAGGCCTCGATTCCGCTAATCATCCTCGACCGGCCTAATCCAATAAACGCCAGCACAGTCGCCGGCCCGGTACTGGAAATTCAGTTTCGCAGTCGTTTTGGCGTTTACCCGATACCACTGATCTACGGACTAACCATAGGCGAAACCGCACTTTTTTTCAACAAGGTTTTTGGCCTTGGCGCCAATCTAACCGTGGTCGGTATGGAAGGTTATTCACGCAACATGTCGTTTCGTGAAACCAATCTTCATTGGGTACCACCCTCAGATCACATTCCAGAGGCCGATTCTCCGCTATTTTACGCGACAACCGGGTTTCTCGGAGAAATGGGCGTTTTTTCGACGGGAGTTGGAACGACCAGACCGTTCCATTATGTGCTTGCGCCCTGGATAGACGGAGAAATGCTCGCGCAGAAACTGCAAAAGCACAATCTTCCGGGCGTACGCTTTTTGCAGGCTACAACCAAGCCCTATTATGGGCTTTATGCCAACAGGGACATCAGCGGCATCGAACTGGTCATAACCGAACGGGTAGTCTACGACCCATTTCTTACCGGATCAGCGATACTAAAAGCGCTCTGGGAACTCTATCCGGCGCGAATCCCACTGATGAATCCTGCTGCGGCAGAAGCTTTAGACACTCTTCTCGGCAGCAGTAAAATTCGGAAAGGCATCCTCAATGGGCAACCCTTGATGGAGATGTATGCCTCTTTGCAACCAGATCTGGCCGATTATCTGAAAAAACGCCGCGAATTTCTGATTTATCCGGACGGCTTATGAAAAAAAACCAGGGGCTATCGATGGTCGAAGTCATGATCGGTGTTATTCTTTTAGCACTGATGGTGATCCCGTCTCTGAATGTCATAACCTCTAAAACTCGGACGGTAACAGCGACTCGCGATCATTCTCAGGCGGCTTTCGTTGCACAGAAAGTTCAGGAAACCGCCAGAGCCTTCAAATTCGATCTGATCGAAAGCGACCAGTATTCTTCGGATCCGCAGATGCAAAAAAAGACCTATGAATGGAAATTGAAAAACGAAGACGATTTTCGCCGCCATATTCTTAACGGTATCGAATATCTCATCGATGAGGTCGCGATAGACCCGGCTGTTAACAAAGAAGACCCGGACACGAACCAGTCGGTAATTCTCTTATTGTTCAAGTTTACGGTTAAATATACAGGTAAAGACGGTCGGGACCATAGTCTCAGGATAAATACCGCCATTTCCCGCCGGGGTTGATCATGAAAAAAGGTTTCAATCTGATAGAAGTTATGGTTGCCATGATTATTCTGTCTATTGTGCTGACCGCATTGTATCTGACCTTTTCATCAAGTCGTAAAAACGCTAACGAGATAATGGAATCACATCAGATAAACGACGAGGTCGATCGTACCATGCAAAAATTGATCGAAGACGTTCGCGAGGCAAACTACATCGATGAATACTGCCCCCCGACCCTAACCAAGGCTGAATTGGCATCCCATAATACCTCTTCTCCTGAAAATTTCCTGCTTTTCACCAAAATCGACTACGACTTTTCGAAGGAACCCAAGGATCTTCCTGACGGCACCTACAACTACACCCAGCTCAAAGTGCATTATTACGTCGAAAAAGAAGATGATTCAAATCCCGACAGCACCTGGGTTCTTATTCGCAAGACCACTCCATTCAACAATAAAAGACAGCAGCTCGACTCCGAAATCCGTGAGTATGAGGTATTAAAAGGCCTTAGCGACTGCATTTTCTACCGGTTATATGACCCCGACTCTTCCAGATCTGGCAACTTATACATTAAACTAAAGATAGCAAGACGTGATCGCGATGAAAAATCTCTTTCAGCCTATGAGAATGAAATACTCATCTCGGTGAAAGAACGGGGAGCGCCACCAGATTGAAAATATTTGGCCAAAGAAAAAAGGGCTCGGCAATCATAACTGCCATCGGCATGGGCATCGTGCTGATGTTGGTAATAGTTGGCCTGCACAGC
>CAZTHA010000450.1:0-3373 GCA_964613435.1 uncultured bacterium | reverse complement strand
TCTTTCGTTTTGCATGCCAAGTCCGGCCGGGTTACAAAACATTGCCTGCTGGTCATCGGCGATGGCTACGCAGGCACCACCCATTCCCAAAGCTCGAGAAGTTTCATAAATTACCGGCGAGGCGGCAAACAAAGAACCGGCAACGGTGCTAAGCAGGCCGAGCAGCAGAATTGTCCGGAATTTCATGCGTTTAATCATTCATTACCATCCAGGGCGACAAGCGTTTGTTTGAACAATGACTCCGAATTATTGAAATATACCTCAGCGGCTTCAATGGCATCGGTAAAGTTGGCCAGTGCGAGAATCGTGCCGCGATTGGCCTGAGTGAATTTGCCCGCATGGCTGGTGCCCTGAATTGGCGAAATTAGTACCCAGTCTTCGCCTCTGCCATCGAGGGCCATAATGATGTCGTTAAATGCCTGTTCCATCGAATAGGTTCCGGAAAGGGTAACCATGTCGCCGTAAATTGTCGACCACAGCGCGGTCTTGTCATCACGGGTGTCGAAGTCGATCTGATCGTTCTTATCGAGACGGCCATTAAAGTTGGTATCATACTTGTCAACCAGAATGACGGCATGATTGATAGCAGTCAGCAGCGCTCTAACGAGCCGATCCTGGAGGGTGGGGACACTCAGAGTTCTCATCAGGGCCACCGCCTCTTTAATGGCGGCATTGTCTTTTATGGCTGCAGCGGCCATGAAGATCGTTGCCGGCGAATCGCCAGGAACTACGCCATTTTGCATGACTCTAAGAGCTTGAAACATGTTGAACCCTGCGGCGCCGGCCAGGGCGCAGGCTTTGCCCCGGCGTATTTCGTCATTAGCATTGCCATTTTCGCCGGCTCTTTCAAACAATTCCAGTGCGTCGTGGTAGCGACCTTCATCCAGTGCGATATTTCCTCTGCTGATCAGAGTTGCCTGGTCGGTGCCGCTCAGGCTTTGATTGAAGGCTTCAAAGCTGTTACAGCCTGAACTGAAGACTGTCGCAAGCAAAATTGCCGACAAAACCATGATGGTTCGAAATTTCGAAGCCATAGAATCTCCAAAAATAGAATTTCCCGACAATAATCGGCAACTTTCTCGAAAAAATGCAGGTAAACCTCCAATAATTTTTGCTCTGCTGATTTTTTGCCAATTAAGTTCTTTGTATCTCTGATGCCTGAATTCGCACTGAAGCATGACGGGTTTGATCGCCAGGGCGAAAATGAATGCATTTACAGGTCTCTGCCAAATTTGGGCAAATCAAAAGTCGATGTGTTAGAATTCGGCAGTTGATGAAGTTGGATCGCAAATGGAAAAACTGACAATAGACCAATTGAGCTTTCACGGGCGCGGACCCTATAGTTTTGCTTTAACCTCGGGACAGATTCTGGCGATAAGTGGTGCTTCGGGGGCGGGCAAGTCGTTGCTGCTGCGGGCTATTGCCGATCTTGAACCCCATCAGGGTGAGATGGCACTTGAAGGCGAAGATTATCTTAATTTCAGCGGGCCGGATTGGCGTTGCCGGGTAATGTATCTGCCTTCAGAGGCTCAGTGGTGGAAAGAAACGGTCAGAGAACATCTGATAACCGAGCCAGAAAACTCGGAACTGGAACTTTTCGGTTTTACTGCCGCAACCCTCGATTGGGAAATTAGCCGCCTTTCTTCAGGTGAGAAGCAACGTCTGGCAATCTTGCGCTTATTGCAGCGGCGACCGCGAGTTCTTTTGCTGGACGAGCCTACTGCCAGCCTGGACCAGCAAAATATCGCCAGGATTGAAAAAATGCTGCAAAATTATGTTTGGCAGGAAAAAGCTGCCGCAATCTGGGTCAGTCACGATCCCTTGCAGATCGAGCGCATTGCCGACCGCCACTATGAAATCCTTCCCGGTGGCGAACTAAGGACAGTTCGATGACGATCATTCATTTAACCCCCTTGCATCTTGGCCTCGCCAGTCTGCTGGTTTTTCTTCTTGCTTTCTTAAGCTTTCGCAATCGTTTGCAGATCGAAAAACCTCTGTTGGTGGCGGCTTTGCGAACTGTTGTTCAACTTTCGCTTATCGGACTGGTGCTTCGGGCGGTATTTGCTTCAACCAACCCTTATCTGGTGATGTTTATCTGGATGTTGATGCTTGCCGCCGCCGGTCGCGAGGTTATGGGGCGGCAAAAAGTTCAGGTGCAGGGTTCAGGCAGATTTTTTATCGGAACCAGTTCGATGATGGTTTCTTCATTCTCGATAATGGTTCTCATTCTTGCTTTGGTGATCAAGGTTGAGCCCTGGTACAAACCCCAATATGCAATTCCAATTCTCGGAATGCTTTTGGGAAATACCATGAACGGGGTTGCTTTGGCCATGAATACATTTTCACAGCAGGTTTGGCAAAGAAGAGCCATCGTTGAACAGAAGCTTGCGCTGGGTATGTCTGCCGATGAGGCGGCCCGCGAAATCTGGCAGGAGAGCTGTAAAACCGGGATGATTCCGATAATCAATTCGATGGCCGCCGCGGGGCTGGTGAGCCTGCCGGGCATGATGACCGGTCAGATCCTCGGCGGAAACGATGTTGCCGATGCGGTAAATTACCAGATTCTGATCATGTTCATGATTTCTTCGGGAACAGGTTTTGGAGTTCTGCTCAGTCTCTGGCTTTTGCGTCGTCGCATGTTCGATGAGCGTGACCGTCTCGTTATAAAGCAGAATTTCTCGGTCAAGTGAAGCCTCTGGTTTAAAATTTCTTTTGTTATGCGTAAAAGAACTTACATGATTTAAAAAAAACAGTGGCTGGCCTCATATTCGAGCCCAGCCACTGTTCTTTAAAAGCAGGTCTGAAAGATGTTTCAGACTTACCTGATCATGATGTCTGCAATTCGATCGTATTTTCTTTCAGCTCTCTGAAGTTTTCTATGAGCTTCTTTAGCATTGTTTTCAGAGAACAGGGTGAATTTGGCTCTTTCGATGATCATGCCGACTTCGCGAAGGTCATCTCTGAAGCGGGGGCCGACCATTCTCATCATTTCATTGATTTCACTGGCGATGGTTCTCATTGCCATACCCATTCTTCTTTTATCTTTGTGATCCATCAGGAAGGGGTAGTATGAATTTTCAGCTTCCTGGAAAGCTCTTTTGATAGCACGGTGAGCCATTCTGATTTTTGCATTGGCAGGAGAATAGTGGCCGGGATGACCATGGCTACCATTGTTGCCGTTGTTGTAACCACTGTTGTTGCCATGGTTGCTATTGTGGCCATTGTTGTAGCTGCTGTTGTTGCCATGATTGTTGTTATGACCGTTATTATAGCTGCTGTTGTTGCCATGATTGTTATTGTGGCCGTTATTGTAGCTGCTGTTGTTGCCATGATTGTTATTGTGGCCGTTATTGTAGCTATTGTTGTTACCATG
>CAZTHA010000449.1:0-3403 GCA_964613435.1 uncultured bacterium | reverse complement strand
TAGTTCGAGAAACCTTCAGAGATAAAACCGGGGTTCGGATCACCCACACTGAAAGTCTGGCCGGATGCATAGAAACCCTCGAAAATGAATCTTTCGATGTTGTCCTGCTCGATCTGGGCCTACCCGACAGCAATGGCCTCGAAACCGTACAGACCTTTGTGAAAAATTTCCCGGACACCCCCTTGATTGTTTTAACCGGACTCGACGATGACGAAGCAGGAATCGCAGCAGTTCAGTCAGGCGCCGAAGATTATCTGACCAAGGGTCTTTGGGCCGAGCAGGCACTGCCTAGAGCAATACATTATGCAATCGAAAGAAACGAGGTGAGTCTCCAACTCAAGAGACTGAACAAGGTCCTACAGGCAGTTAGAGGCGTCAACCACATTATCGTAAGGGAATCTGATCCAGCCCATCTGATCAAGCTCTGTTGTGAAGAGCTTACCAACAATGGAGCCTTCTGCTTTGCCATGGTTTGCCTTTATTCCAAGGAAGGGAACTCTTTCGAAATCGCAACCTCACTAAGCCCTGATGAAGAAGCGAAGCTAAAAATTAATGAAATGTTTAAACCTCTTTGCGAGGCACTGGATTCTGATGAGGTATTGCACGGAACGAAACTAAAAGATTACTGCTCAGATTGTCCGATTAGCCAGATTTTTCCGGATTCAGAAAAGTTTGTAACCCGACTTGAATGCCGCGGGAAAGTCCATGGTCTCCTGGCAATCGCAAGAAAAAATCATGTTTCTCCTAGTGAGGAAGAAATAAATCTGATCTCACAGCTGGCTAATGACCTGGCTTTCGCGTTAAACAGCATGGAAGATCGTAGACTTCGTCAAAATGCTGAGATAGAACAAAAAAAGCTGCAGGATCATTTGAATCAAGCACAAAAACTGGAATCCATCGGTCGCCTTGCTGGCGGAGTTGCGCATGATTTCAACAATTTCCTGAATGTTATTCTCGGTTACACAGAAATAGCCATGGAAAAAGTCGAAGCTGACTCTGAACTAGCCAAAGACCTGAGTGAGGTTTTAAAAGCGGGTAAATGCTCTGCGGAAATTACCAGACAGCTTCTGGCATTTGCAAGAAAACTGGCTATTGAGCCAATAATGGTCGATCTCAATCAGGCAGTAAAAAATGCCATGAAAATGCTGCAAAGAATAATTGGTGAAAACATAATTATTCAACTGGATCTTGCCAAAGAACCCTGTTTGATAAAGATTGACCCATCACAGCTTGACCAGATTCTCGCAAATCTGTGCGTAAATGCAAAAGATGCCATTTCCGGCACCGGTAAAATAGCAATCAAAACCTGCTTCAGCCAGGAGTTCAAACAAAACGGTCTTTCTGGCGAATCTGGTGAATTCGTGGTTCTCACCGTAAAAGATTCCGGCTCGGGAATCGACGAAGAAACCCTGGCCCATATTTTTGAACCCTTTTTTACCACCAAAGCCCAGGGCAAAGGAACCGGACTCGGCCTCGCTACGGTTTTCGGCATCGTTAAGCAAAATTCTGGTTTCATAAAAGTTTCCAGTGAACCAAACAGGGGAACTTCTTTCGACATCTTTCTGCCGTTACAATTCGGCAAACCCGATCATCAGGACAAAGTCGAAGAAAAAAGCTCTGAATTGGGCAACAAAGAAAACATTTTACTAGTAGAAGATGATCCCATAGTCTTAAAAATGACAAAGAAAATCCTTGAAAAGCTCAACTATCAGGTATTTTCAGCCAATCATCCCCTAGAGGCAATTGAACACTTCAATCAAAATTTTGAGAATATCGACCTTTTGTTTTCCGACATCGTCATGCCTGATATGAATGGCGTAGAGCTTGCAAAAGCATTAAAAGCCAGGTCGGAAAAGCTGAAAATTTTATTCATGTCTGGCTATAACGACGAAATACTTTCTAATTCAGGCTTTTGCAAAGATAATTTTGATTTCCTGCAAAAGCCCTTTAGCAAAAAAGATCTCGCCAACAAATTGGGACAAATCTTCCCAGCAAAAAAGCCCTGACCAATTCCACATCCCCAAATCTATCCGCCCTCCCACTCCCCCCGTACAGACGCGATTCATCGCGTCTCCGAAGTAGATGCGATTCATCGAGCGTCTCGTCACAACGCCATCCTGGCGTAAAGACGCGATTTATCGCGTCTCCGAAGTAGGCGCGATTTATCGCGTCTCCGTATCTCCACAGACTTGACAGCTTCAAGGCTTTAACACATAATATGTGTAGGAGAAAAAATAATGAAAAACATTACTCTGTCCATAGAAGATGATTTGCTTAAAGCCGGCCGGGAATACGCCAGAAAACACCGGCTTTCTTTCAACGCCCTGGTAAGAAAGTTGATCAGACAGACAGTGATTTCTGAAAATACCAGCTGGCTGGATGAAACCTTTGCCATGATGGATAACCTTGAAATTTCTGATAAGCCCGAAAAGTGGACCCGGGACGAGCTGTACCGTGGCTAAATTCTTTATTGATACAAATATTCTGGTTTACACCCTCGATCCCAGAAATTCCCAGAAGCATCTTAAAGCCCGTAATTTCCTCCAAAACGCCATAAAAGAGCATAATCCCGTAATTTCCACGCAGGTACTTAAAGAATTTTACGTTGTTGCTACAGTTAAGCTCAAAGCTGATCCAGTGGCTGTAAAAGCTATTCTCCACAACTTTCAGAATCTCGAGATTGTAAACAACGATTTTGAACTTATTGAACAGGCCATTGACATAAGTATTTCCGCCAAACTCTCATTCTGGGACTCTCTCATCATTGCTGCAGCAGAAAAAGCCCAATGCGAAGCTGTTTTTTCTGAAGATCTCAATCCCGGCCAGCTTTATCGTGGCATTCGCCTTATAAACCCATTCAGCTGAGTTAAATCATCATTAAAGCCAGAACCCCGCCCCCCGTACAGACGCGATTCATCGCGTCTCCGAAGTAGGCGCGATTCATCGAGCGCCTCTTCACAACGCTATCTTGACGTAAAGACGCGATTCATCGCGTCTCCACACAAAAAAAAGACCCGAACCAGTCGGGCCAATTGTGAGTCTTGCGACTCAGATGTTTTTTCTGTTCCCCGCGCGGCCTCTCACCCCTTTTCACTTATGCGGGTAAACCATCAAAAGATACACTGCAGTCGGGGCGGTCCCATAGGCTTATTTTCACAAAACGTCATCGCCCGACTTGATCGGGCGATCCAGTCTAAGACTGTGTGTGAGAGATGCCCCGGTCGAGCCGGAGCATGAAAAAGAAGGTGCGCTCCTTCCTATGAGACAACCTTCCGGTTGGAATAAGCGGTTTTAGTTTGGCTCCCCGATTTCCTCCTCTCGGGCTTCTTCAGCTGCACCAGCAAGCTCTTTACCGGCATCCTGCGTCAGCCATTTGTTGAAGCCGCTGGTAGCGTGATCCAGG
>CAZTHA010000448.1:2004-3431 GCA_964613435.1 uncultured bacterium | reverse complement strand
TACCCAGGACGGACAAGAACCGTTTTTAATAACAGACCTTGAGGCGAAAACCGGCTTTCCGGCTGATGATGAGATGATTCAGATTGTCGGTAGAATGACTCAGATTAACCGAGATTTTACCGGCAGATCAAGCGGGGAAACTTTCACTATATGAAAAAGAAGCCTTTCGACCCGTGGACAGCAACAATGGAAGATGCCCGAATTGAAGCAGAAAGGCTTTTAACAAAACACGGTTTATATGAATGCTCTGAAGACCCTCGCAAAGACCCGATATTCCAATGGGGAATTGTCCAAAGACTTTTGAGAGCTGAGAGAAAGGTTGCCGAGAACCACGCCGGAACAGATACAGAAAATTGGGGGGTGGTGTTACTCTCTTGTATTGGTGATGCGCTTGAGGCCGGAATACATCTTCCCTTGTGGGTTAGCAAAGAGCTAAGGCGAATTGTTGCTGAAATAGAATCAGGGCGACCAAGCGGAAACAAAGAACCTAAAAACCTTGGCTGGAACAATCAATGCGCTTTCGGCTGGCCATATCCAAGCCGCAAATCACCGCTTATTAGCAAGAAAAACGAACGGCTTGCCTTTTACATTTATTACGTTAGGCACTCAAAGGAATTTAAAGAAGAAATCGACGGGGAAAAGATTAACAGAGGAAAGTTTGATCGCGTCGCAAAGATTTTAAAAGAAAAGAAGATTGTTCAAAAATTGTCCGGGAGTATGGCCGAAAAGATTTACGGGGAATATAAAGAGCAAATTAAAAAAACACTTTCAACAGTGCTCGATAAAAGGATAACCCAAAAACTTTAAAACTCTTTGGTTTTTAAAACTAGTTTAAAACTGCTTCAATTAAGGTATAGAGCCGGACACGGACGGCTAACATACTTCAAAGGAGCAGTTTTTTTATGTATACCCTACCAGAAACCGGATTCGTCAGACTATCGCAGATATTGAAGGTTATCCCTATCTGCAAAGCAACCTTTTACAGTGGCTTAAAATCAGGGCGCTTTAACATTAAGCCAATTAAAAACGGGCGCTGCACCTTCTTTCGCGTTGAAGATGTTCGGGCGCTGATCGACGAACTGACAGGGGGTGCTCAGTAATGGCCAGCCTGACAATGATTCAGAAAACACCGACCCAGAAACGGCAAGAAGCCGAAACACTCGAAACCCTCAAGAAGATCGAGAGGCACCTGGACAAGCAAGCTACTGCGCTGGAGAAAATCGCACAAAACCTCAACGGCGCTCACATTAACCTTGAATTGCTGGCCATAACGATAGCCAACCATATCAACGGGGGGGTGGGTTTTGATGAGTGACAACAGCAAAATACAAACCCACGAAGGGGCAGAACGGGCCGAAGCATCGTTTTTTCATGGATTCTCAGACAGTCAGCCAAAAACAGGCAAAGTCTCTGAGCTGGTCGAAGAG
>CAZTHA010000448.1:0-1904 GCA_964613435.1 uncultured bacterium | reverse complement strand
TGGATTCTCAGACAGTCAGCCAAAAACAGGCAAAGTCTCTGAGCTGGTCGAAGAGATAAGAGCCGGGAAATGGGCGCGGCGTATTGGCAGACTTAGACAGCTTAAGCAAACAGACCCCGAAGCATACGACAAAGAAAAGCTTTCTCTACAGTTTTTCACAATGGCGGGCACCTTCTCAGAGAGAAAGAAAACCGGCTTTCTGAAGCCTTCAGGCTTTATAATTCTCGACATTGACGGCTTGCCGGTAGATCAGCTTTCCGAGGTCAGACAGGTAATAGAATCAGACCAGCATACGGCTATCTGCTTTCTATCGCCTTCGGGCGTAGGGCTGAAAGTTGCTTTCAGGGTATCAATGAATAATGATGCAGAGTGCAAGGCGGCTTTCGCGGCAATATCAGAGTATTTCAGCTCAAAGTATCAGATCGAGCTCGACCCGTCAGGCAAAGATATTAGCCGGGCCTGTTTTGTAAGCTTCGACCCTGCCATTTATTACAACCCTGATGCCGTTGAATTTAAGTATGAAGTGGCGGCCAGAGCGCCAGAACCAGCGTCAAGTATTCAGGCAGCACCGAACAGCGGCAAGATAGAAAGGTATGTTCTATCTGTTATCAATGGCGAGCTTGCCCGGATTGTTTCAGCAGGTCGAGGCAGCGGCAATGAAGCCTTGAACATTGCAGCAATGAAAGTTGCTCAGCTTTATCACCTGGGATTATTCGACAAGGGGCCGGTTAAAGATCATTTCGTCAACGCATATCTTAGCCGGGGCGGTTCATATAAAAACCAGATCGAGGCGGCAAACACCTTTGAAAGTGGTTGGAATATTGGAATCAAAGAACCAAGAACCATTACCCAGGGGTGCCAGCCATGACACACAAGATTCAATCATTGAATGAGCTTCGAGAAAATCCAGAACCAGAAGAAAAGTTTGATTACAGCGGCGGTATTTACAAGATCAACGAAAAAGGCGTTTTTCACATTGGTTTTGATAAAGAGGGCAACGAAACAAACCCGCTTTGGCTCAGCTCACCAGTAAAAATCAAGGCGCTTACCAGGGATTCAGGCGGCAGGGAGTGGGGCCGCCTTCTGGAGTGGAGAGACAAAGACGGGCGCTTGCATGAATGGGCTATGCCGATAGAATTGTTACAGGGTGACGGGCTGGAAGTCAGAAAAGAACTTTCGAGCGCGGGCCTGAGCGTAGCACCTTCGACCAAAGCCAGGAACCTTTTTAATATGTTTCTGCAAATATGGCCAGTTGAACGCCGGGCGCGATGCACTCAAAAACTAGGCTGGCACAATGGCTTTTATGTTATGCCAGGTTTATCAATCGGCGATGATTCAGAAACGGTTGTATTTCAGAATCAGAGCCCTATAGAGCCCGCTTTTCAAGAAGCAGGGAGCCTTGAAGAGTGGCGCGATAGCGTCGCAGCTTTGGCGGCAGGTAATACCAGGCTTGTTTTTGCTATTTCAACGGCTTTTGCCGGGCCTTTGCTGCAAGTTCTTAACATCGAGGGCGGCGGCTTTCACTTTCGCGGCGGCTCATCTTCTGGTAAGACAACCACGCTTTATAGCGCTTGCTCAGTATGGGGCGGGCACGATTTTAAAAGAAGCTGGAAGGCGACCGGCAACGCGATTGAAGGACAGGCAGCGCTTCACAATGACAATTTGCTGATTCTCGATGAAATTAAAGAGGCAAACCCTTTTGAAGTAGGTCAAACCGCTTACATGCTGGCTAATGGTCAGGGCAAGGGCCGAGCAAACAAAAGCGGGCTTGCAAGGAAGGCGGCTACGTGGCGGCTGATTTTTCTCTCTTCTGGTGAATTGTCATTGCCTGAGCTGATGAAATCGGCAGGTCAAAAAGCCTACGCCGGGCAAGAGGTTAGAATTATTGATATACCGAGTGATGC
>CAZTHA010000447.1:0-3432 GCA_964613435.1 uncultured bacterium | reverse complement strand
TTTTCACATTCAAGAATGTTTTCACGCGAGACACTGCGGGCGAAATGCTTTTCTTTCATGCGCTTCCTGATTGATTTAGCCTTGACCGATGAAATTCGGCGATCGGGGTAAACCATGGCACAGGCGACGATCAAACCGGTTATACTTTCGCTTGCGGCCAGAGCATGGTCGAGCACCGATTCTCTAACGACGCCCGTTTCTTCGTTATGAGCCATAATTGCATGAAGATAAGCCTCGGGCAAGCCCTCTTTTCTAAGTATTTCAGCAGCCACCCGCGCATGATTCTTCATATCTTCCCGGGTAGTGTCCAGGTCCATGTCATGTAACAACCCAAGGATCTCCCAATCCTGAGCCGGCTCACCAAGCTTTTCAGCAACCGCTTTCATTACGACAGAACTGGCAAGACAATGGCGGCGCAGATTTTCATTACTCAAATGTGTATTCAACAATTCAACCGCTTTTTCTCTGTTAATCATAATATCACTCCGGTCTTCAATGATTCTGGGCAAAAATCTCTCTGGTAATTGCAGGACAATAAAATCGCATCAGCTCAAAAGGAGCTGATATTTTCAAGATCAGCTTCATTCTTTTTGCCAAGTACTTCAATAACTTTCCAGGTGTGGCGTCTGTAGGCCATGGCAGTTTCATGGGCAAGCTCATGCAAACCCTCACTGGTCATCTCCATTTTCGGGTAGATCAGAAGCTTGCGGCTGGTCAAAAAGATTGCCTTTTTTACGGGAAGGTTCTGCTCAACCCAGGCAAGAAAGCCGGGATTATCGAGCAAAGCGCCGGCAGTAGCCAAATCAAGACCACCGCTTTCTTTGATGATAAAATCAGGAGCATGGCCAGTCTGATGAAAGCAGTTTGGGCAGGGCTCGAAACCATTCAGGCCCGCGATTTCCCTGATCCAGATCGGTGAACTATAGCTGCCGCAGTTGGCAAGATAAGGGTCATGGAAGAAGTCCCCTTCTTTGCTCACCCAGGCAATTGCCTGTTTGTCTGCCACTTTTCCTGGCACCGATTCGAGATCTTCATCAAATTCGACGAAGCTTTTTTCATCTTTCTCGCTCGCCTGACCCTTTCGCTGTTTTTTCCGGGCAGAATATACACCGGTAAAAATTTTTTCAGCCGGGCGGTATTTTTTTCTTTTCGGCGCAGCGCCGGGAAAAACAAATCCTTCTGCTGCACCAACCGGCTTGGTTTGTATTGATTGAGAGGCTAATATCTCATTGTCTTTGTCGACGATCATTTCTTGACCTTTAGAATCATGAACGATCAATGCCGTTGGCTGGGATGCATGCACGGCTGCTATTCCAAAAAAGACAGCAAGAAGACTTTCAGCGAAAGCTATTTTCATTTTTTACTCCAGACAAGTTGAAAACAACCCATTCCACTATTGTCGGGTCGATTACATTAATAGTCGGACTAACCGCTGAAGAACATTCTAGCAGAGTTTTATCGATCTCGCAGCAATTAAGAGAACAGAGTTTTGAGAAAAGAAACAGATTTATGCTATAATGCGGGAAAAATGCATGGAGGAGGCTTGCTGATGCGGCGCACAGCCATCTATAAACATCCTGGTTTTGAGAAGGTCGCGAACCATTATTATAAAGAGCTTCTAAGCAGAAATCCGGTAACTGCGACCTGGCTTGGAGAGCATTCTTTTGACGGTCTTTTGCCAGAAACGGGCGCCGATTCGGTTGAACGCAACCTTTGTTTCTTGCGAGAGATGCGCGATGCCTTTTCGAGCCTGCCTGAAAACGAATTGAGTGTCGACGAGAAACTCGATCGTGAAATAGTCATGCATTTCGCCGAGTCTCAGATTTTTGTCGACGAAGATCTGCAGCGCTGGAAAATGGGCCGGGACCTGGCAATGAACATCGGCGATTCCCTTTTTTTACTGCTGACCCGAGACTTTACCAGCATTCACAATCGCGTCGACTCAATAATTATGCGACTCAAAGCTGTACCGGTCTTTTTGATGAGCAGCAAATCTCTATTTCAAAAAGTTCCGGCATTATGGGGTGAAATCTTCATTGAGTCTCTGGTACAGCTACCCGCCTTTATCGACACAATTCTCATGGCGGTCAGGAACGAAATTTCGCCAATTCAACACACCGAACTTGACCGAGCAGCAAATCAGGCAAAAAAAAGTATCGGCGAGTTTAGAACCTGGTTCATTCATGCAGTTATGCCTAAGGCAGTCCATGAATGGGCAATGGGTGAGAATGCTTTTGAAGCATATCTGAGTCTGCGAAAAACCGGTCTGAAAAAATCTGAAATGCTTGAAATTTCCGAGAAAGCTAGTCAACAGGCAAAAATACATCTGGAAATTCTCAGTCGAAACATTCTTGGCAAAACCACCGGTTCCGCATCCGGGTCTCGGGCAGAAGCGCTCAAGAGGATAAGCAAACATTGCCCGCCAAATTTCGATATGGCACTGGCTGCTTATCGGGAGGCCGCTAACCGCTGTCGTGAGTTTGTCAGAAAAAGTAACTTTGCAACTCTTCCAGACAATGAAGAGCTGGAAATAATTGAAACTCCCGATTTCATGGCCCACTTGATCCCATTTTCGGCATACATTGGCCCGGAAAGAACCTCAGGCATTCAGAAAGGCACTTATCTACTTACCCGGGACAAAAGCGGCAGCAACAACAGCCGTTACAATTACGCCGAAATTGCCAATTCGGCACTTCATGAAGGCTATCCCGGCCATCACCTGCAGCTAACCGGCCAAAACCTCCATCCGGGCAAAATGCGCATTTTTGCCGAAAGCCTTGAAATGATCGAAGGATGGGCGCACTATTGTGAAGAGCAGTTCAAGGAACGTGAATTTTACCAGAGCAACGAAGAAGTCTTTGCTCAAGCGCTTGATCAATTATTTAACGCCACCCGAATGAAAATAGACATTAATCTGCAGACCCGCAAATGGACTTTTGACCAGGCGATGCACTGTCTGATGCAGGAAGCAGGATTAGATAGAGCTTCTGCCGAAGCCGAAATAAGAAGATATTCCCAGAATCCGGCCGCGCAAATCGGCTATACTATTGGCAAAGAGATGCTACTCGACCTGAAGCAGTCCTTAAAAAATCAGTTTTCTGCAGATTTTAATGACAGAAACTTTCATGACCTGATAATATATGAAGGCAGCCTGCCAATTTCTCTGGGGCGCAAATATTACCCCGAGATCATGCATGCGGAATTGAGAACTCAAAACAGGACCTGAAATGACCTTTAAAAAACAACTTTTCATTCCCAATAAGCGCGAGTATATAACTCAGGCACGCAAGGCCGAAGGCCCCTGTATCATCTGTTCTATCATTGAAGAAGCTCCAGAAGTTACCAATCTTCTTGTCTGGAAAAACCACAAGGTTGCTGTCTGCGCCAATCTTTATCCCTATAACGCAGGGCACCTGCTGCTTTTCCCCCTGC
>CAZTHA010000446.1:0-3446 GCA_964613435.1 uncultured bacterium | reverse complement strand
TGGATTTTGTTGGCGATGATCAGCTACTTTTTTCCGCCAGCGGTCAATGATATCTAAGCGAAACTTGTCGTCAGCCTCTGAATCAAACGAAAATTTAAAAATTTCATTATTCTCTGTTAACCAATTTAAGCCTGCTTCACAAGCTGCTTCTACTGCGAAGGCAGAACCAAAATGGCTAAAAAAGTTTCTTTTGCTACCATGACCGTCTGCTACAGCTACAATAGCTGGTGGCCCTTCACCGGTTTCTGGATAAAACCCAAAAGCGTCCTGATTTGGCAGGCCGCTCTTCTGGTGAGATCTTCCTCTAGAAGTTCTACCGAAAAATTTCCACATGCTTAACTTTACCAGGTATCAAGAGAATCGTCGCTAGAAAGAGTTGGAATAACAAAATCGGGCTCAAGAATAGTCGGTTCGTTGTTGGTCATTTCAATTTTTGGTAGGGTTGGTGAGGAAAGATTTTCTTCTGTAACTGGAAGCGCTTCAGTTTTCACTATTGATCTTGGAGAAGAAACTTCTTTTAAAACTACGGTAGAAGCCCATTTGATAAACTGAACCAATGATTCTGGACTGTTGGCAGAGAGGGGTTTAATTTTGGGATTGCCAATAAATTTTTGTAGAACATCCATATCTGCGTCAGTCCCTATTCCTACAGCAAGTCTGACAGCTTTTTGGCCCCATGGTTCAGCCATAAGTTCGCGCAAACCGCTTTCAAAATCATCGCTGGGAAGTCCATCTGTGATAAGAACCAAAACTGGGGGCAGTGCTCTATTTTCCATAGGCGGGACTTTCATAGATTCTGCCATCAAAGACAAAGCTTTCCCCATGTCAGTAATGCCTTCAGCTTTTAGGTCTTTCCATTCAAATTTTTCCAATGGAACCGGTTCTGGAAAATGCCACCTTGCCCCTGTCGAAAAGGTCAAAACACGTACAAGAACATCCGCATTAGGATTCTCGCTGGCAACCTCTCTCATGTGTGGAATTACTTCGCGAATGGCGTTGTTCAAAGCCTGAATTTTTCCATCTTGATTCATCGAGCCAGAAACATCGGCCAGCCAAACAAAATGGAGAGGTCTGGATGATAGTTTTCCCCCGGGTCTTTTGGCCATACGATAAATTTCCTCCGTCTAATATTGTGTATATTACAAAATAACATAAAAATAAGGATTTAAAAACTCTTGTATTCTATTACATTTGCCTATAGAAAATTTGGTTGTGTAGAATTTTGTCTGTAAAATTGGTTTTTTAAAGATGCGGGCCAAACTCTCCGAAGTTTTGAGTGCTGAAGCTTAAAACGGAGGAGAAAAATGACCCGCATGGATAAGAATACAGTTTTTACTGAAGTTTGTGAACAGCTAAACTCAGAAGGATTTAACGGGATTGCTAAAGTGATTGAAATGCTCATGAATGCCGCCATGGAAATAGAGCGAGGTAAAGCTATTGGTGCAGCTCCTTATGAAAGGACTCATCATCGAAAAGCTCATGCAAACGGCTTCAAGAAAAGAAAGTTTCATTCCAGAATGGGTGAGCTTGACCTTAAGATCCCACAGGTTCGTGGCCTTGCCTTCTATCCTGGCTGTCTTGAAAAAGGTCAGCGATCTGAAAAAGCCCTGAAAGCAGCTGTTGCCGAAATGTATCTGAATGGAGTTTCTACCAGAAAAGTAACTAAGATCACCGAATATTTATGCGGCTTTGAGATCTCATCTTCTCAAGTTTCAAAGGTCACTCAAGAGCTCGACCAGGAAGTTAAGGCGTTCTACTTGCGACCGCTTTCAGAATTCTCAGTCCTTTATCTGGATGCTCGGTATGAAAAAGTTCGGCATGGCGGTCATATCAAAAATATGGCTGTTCTTTGGGCTGTTGGCGTTGATAACGAAGGGCGCAGACAAGTTCTGGGATTATCATGCAATTTGAGTGAAGCTGAGATTCATTGGCGAGGCTTTCTAAGCTCTTTAATAGAACGAGGTCTAAGTGGAGTTCAATTAATCATCAGCGATGCTCATGAGGGTCTTGGAAAAGCAAGGAAATCGATATTCCCAACGGTGCCATGGCAACGCTGTATGGTTCATTTTCTTCGCAATGCTAATGCTTTCATACCACAAAAGGCTCTACACACTTCAGTATTTCAGGATTTAAAAGATCTTTTAAATGCGCCATCATATGAAATGGCAATGTTTCAGAAAAAGGAGGTGCTGAAAAAATACGATAAAGCTGCACCAAAACTGGTTGAATGGCTCGATGAAAATCTAGACCAGGCGATGACTTTCTTTCAGTTTCCAAGGCAGCTATGGAAAAGAATCAGAAGCACGAATATTGTTGAAAGATTTAACCGGGAGATTCGCAGAAGAACCAGAGTGGTTTCTATTTTTCCCGGGGAAAAATCAGTTTTCAGGCTTGTTGGCTCATTACTCATTGAAATTCATGAAGAATGGATCGCTGGCCCAAGATACCTTAATTACGAATCAATAGCCGAACTCAATGCTGAGGAACTAAATTACAGAAAAAAGGTTGCATAACCTTTTAATATCAAGACCGGTAGTGGAAACTATGGCCGATACTGTATAGCCTATTTCCTTGAGTTTATTCACTTTTTGATACATACTTGGTTTAATCATGTGTTTCCTTTAAGGATGAGGACTTTATGTCCAAAACCTTAAAGGAATTTTTTTTCTCTGTCAGAAATAGTTGCCGCGGAAACTGGGATTTCTATTTGCCGACTTTAATGGGATTTCTATTTGCCGCGATTAATGGGAATTTAACTTACCACTTACAATTTTCATTTAATCAAATAAATCAGAGTGAGAGCCGGTTCTTTCAAAGTAAATAGAATCTTCGGTTAATCTATAAATCAGAAGCCAATCTGATTCAATATGACATTCTCGTCGTGCAACAAAGTTACCAACTAATAAATGATCCCTATGAATAGGATCTAGCGCCTTACCGGCAACCAACGTATTAATAATTATCTTTATTTTTTCAACGTTTTTTCCGCGTTTTTTGGCCTTTTTAAGATCCTTCTCAAACTGTTTTGTAAAAATTGGTCTTAGCATCAGATTCCCAATTTTTCGAACATATCTTCTGCATCTTTGCATTCAACCAGATTCTTGCCAGATTCAGAATCCTGTAAAGTTTTCAAGGTTGTCTCGTTAGGAACTTTAAGATCAAAAGGAAGACCGTTATTGAGTTCAACTTGTTTGTAAAACAAATTAATAGCTTGAGTTGCATTCAAACCTAATTTTTCGAAAATTCTTTCAACATGTTCTTTTAAAGAAGGTTCAACTCTAGCCCGAATTGTTGCTGTTTTTGACATTTTAATCACCTACCTACTCAAATTGTAGCCCAAACGAGGAACAATGTCAAAAATCTTCATGGGGCTTAAATTGTCTTGGGATTTTTATCTTTTTTGGGCCCGAACGACAAGTCGTGACCGGACGCCGAGCGGCGCCTTC
>CAZTHA010000445.1:0-3447 GCA_964613435.1 uncultured bacterium | reverse complement strand
CGCTATGTTCTCAATCGTCTGACCGGAAAAATTACTCTGGTAAACGGCCCAAAAATGTTTCTGCCCGATCCGCGCAATGAAGTGATCGTTAGGCGCTTTCTCGAGGCAAAACAGGTGCAGCTGCTTTATCCCGGCAATCAGGAAGCACTTGAATACAATTTTCGCCTGCGTACCCTGGCAAAAGACAAGAGTAAGGAAGAATATCTGACCGATACTGAGCTTAAAAACAGGTTGAATGTTGCCATGCCGGCTCCGCCGCCAATTGCTCCGACTGCTGAAGGGTTTGCCGGCGATGATTTTAAAAGAAGTCCGACTTTCAGCCAGCCACGAACCATAACTCTGGATACCAAGTATGAAGGAGCTGTTTCAATTGATATCTGGACCGGCTACGCGGTATTGGTCGTGGGGCGCTCTGGCGACCGAAAGGTGGTTGTTGGCCCACAGACGGTTTTGCTCGAGTATGACCAGATTCTTGAAGCGATGGAGCTGTCAACCGGAACGCCGAAATCCGATTTGAAAACCATTAAAACCGCCTTTTTGCGCTGTATGCACAACAAGGTTTCCGACCTGATCGAGGCTGAAACCAGTGATTTGTGCAAAGTTTATCTGCGTCTTTCCTATCGGGTGAATTTTGAAGGTGAACCGGAAAAATGGTTCAATGTCGAGAACTATGTCAAGTTTCTTACCGATCACATGCGCTCGTTGATTCGTGGCGTGATCAAAAAGCACAAGATCGAAGAATTCTATGCCAATACCATCAAGATCGTTCGCGACAATGTTTTGGGTGAAACAACCGCTGATGGTAAGCGGCCCGGGCGGGAATTTTCCGAAAACGGAATGCGAATTTACGATCTCGAGGTGCTCGATGTAAAAATTGGTGACGAGACTATCGAAAACCTGCTGGTACAGGCGCAACATTCGGTAGTTAAGCAAAACCTGGCCATTTCTTCAGAAAAGCGCAACCTTGATTATGTTGAACAATCAGAACAGATCAAGCAGAAAATAGCTACGATGAAGTCCTCGACAACTCGTCAGGAGCTTGAGCTACAGATCGAAGAAACCAAAGCCAATCTTTTGCTGAGTCTTGAGCGCCTCGAAGCCGAGATTCAGTCGCAACAGAAGGCTTTGCAGTCCCGCCTTGAAAATCAGGAAACAATAAATAAAATCAAGGAAAAAGAAATTGGTCGTAAACGTGATCTGGCTTCGCTTGAAGCAGAAATCGAGCAGAAGCGCCTCGAACTCAGACTTGAAGAACTCAAAGCCGAAGTCAGCGGCGTAGTAGATCGCGCCAAGGCTGTTTCTCCGGAACTGGTCGCCGCTTTGCAGGCATTTGGCGACAAGGCGCTGGCCGAAAAAATGGCCGAAAGTATGGCGCCACTGGCAATTCTTGGCGGTAAAAGCATTTCTGAAGTTTTTGCCCAGTTGTTGAAGGGCACAAAACTAGAAGATGTTTTGAAAAAGCCGGTTCTGCCAGCGGTTAAAAGTGATATGAAATCCTGATTAACCAATAACGAAACCCCGGGTTCAAATTTTTAAACCCGGGGTTTTTTATGCTTTGCTGGCTTTCTAAGCTACTTTGAGTTTAAGCCGATCTTTTTCTTTTCAATTCTTTGTCGATCGGGTCGAGAATAAAATCAATGCTCTTGCCATGGGTTTTAACAGTTTTTTCAAGCTCTGACAGCCGGAGGTTTCCTTCTCCATGTATTGCGGCAATGGTGCGAAGTTTTACCAGGGTTCGCATGATTTCAATGTTTACCTTGACGGCTTGAGCGTTTTTTAAAATGCTCGAAAGCATCAGTGTTCCATGCTCGGTAAATGCTTTTGGCTAGTAGCGAAAGCGGATTTAAGTCGGTAAGGTTACAATTTGTGACCTTAGAACTTTTGTTTCAGCGATACTCAGCTCCCTGCATTATATACTGGCGGATAAACTCGTATCGTTCGGGGCATTGTTTTTTCATTGCTGCGCCATCTGACCAATAGTATCTTACAGATTCTGCGATATCTTCTTTTATGTTGGTGCAACCATAGCTTGTTGGTGGAGCAGAAGTGAAAACATAACGACCACTGCTTAGCTTATAAAACTGTTGTTTCCATCGTGTTTGCACATCAGCATTGGCGTCAAAAATGTGCGCCATCTCGTGGACTACAGTACCGGCAAATTGGCCGTAGGAAAAGGCGCTGTTGCAAATGTAAATTCTGTAAGGTCTACTCCAATACATGTATCCAAGAATATTTCTATTGCCAAATGCCACAGCTTGCCTGAATAATTGTTTTGTATACTGAACAAAAGCGCGGGGAAGAGAATAAAGGGTCTGATATAAGGCAAAAAGTTGAGTTACGCTCCACATCTTGAACTGATCAAGCTCAATGCCAAATGCTGCGGTAATATATCGAAATAAAACCAAGGACGATAAAAGGTTTTTGTTGATCAAGCTTAAAAACAGGCTTGGTTTAATGCAATACTTCCAAAAACCTGCACTCTCGGGATTGTCAGGATCAATAGCATTGTGGACATCGTTGATCAATGCATTCATCGTGGGCTGTGCCGCCCTTTGTTGTAGTCGATACCGAATATCGTTAGTATGTTGGTTTACCCATTGTTCTTCAGCGACTGTTTCTTGTCCATTGGGCGTAATGTCATGAAAACTGCCCTTTCGATCTAATACTTCTTTGGAGAAGCCAGAAGATTCAATAGGAACGTTTCTATTATTGTTGCCTTCCAAAGTCCGAACGACACCAGTATTTCTAGCTTGATAAATGGAGCCAATGAAAGCTCCGCTAGCAAATACACTTTGTACGGTTAATAACATTACCAAGAGCAACGCCAGTATCTTTTTCATGTTATCTCTCCCAACGCCCCGGTTTTTGATATTTGTATAACAGCAAAAATCAGGCCAAGAGGCTTAATAGCTATCAATAGCCGCTTTGAGGAATAGGCAGGAGAAAATTCCCCTTTTATATGGGAATTGTTCCTTAGTATTTTTTACTTACTTGTTAAGATTGAATTGGATGTTTTCTTATTAGTGGCGGTCAGTGCGTATTCTTGTAGCCTAAGTCCCGAAGAACAGAATTGATCGGCGGTTTGTTGGAGTGTTGCCATATAATATTGACAACAAAAGACAAAAAATGGCGTCCACATGAATACCGAGTTAATTTTATAGTAAATCCGATTAGATTCAGATTTATGCCGGTTCTGGTCGATTTCACAGCAGATTTCCCAGGGCAAAAATGGGATCGAACTAAACTGCTATGAATGCAGGCCAGAATGTCGCGGGTCTGAGAAAATCTGGCAAAATTATCGGAGATTTTTTTTCACAAATTAGACGCAGATTTTGACACAAAAAATTTCCCGGATAACAAAAGAACCCGCTTATTCAGCGGGTTCTTCTCTTCGGTGGAGCTGATCGGGATCGAACCGACGACCTTTTGAATGCCATTCAAACGCGC
>CAZTHA010000444.1:0-3461 GCA_964613435.1 uncultured bacterium | reverse complement strand
GTTATATCATACCCCATGCTTAAATCGCAAGTGCTGCAACCAAATAATTTGTCAGATTATTTGCCAGTCACTATCAGACTCCGATTCAAAAAAAGTTTTTACATTACTTTCAGCTCTCCGTGCAGAGCACCGGCAGCGTTTATCGCCTGAAAGATCGCGATTAAATCTTTGGGCGATGCCCCAACTGCGTTAAGAGCTTCAACCAGATCGTTTACCGTCGTTTCTCCCTGAACCTCGATCATGCTTGCCGTTTTCGGATTCTGTCTGGCATTGCGATTGCCAGTCTGATTGGGGTCATCGATCTCGATGCGGATACCGCTGTGGGAAATGACCACCCGGCTGATGCGCACATTGTTGCCGACGATTACCGTGCCGGTGCGC
The DNA here is from genome assembly GCA_964613435.1 of uncultured bacterium. Classification (GTDB taxonomy): domain Bacteria; phylum Muiribacteriota; class Ozemobacteria; order Ozemobacterales; family Ozemobacteraceae; genus DYKG01. The sequence goes on along the minus strand of CAZTHA010000444.1, from coordinate 3,080 downwards.
TCGTTGATAACCACCCGGTTCGGCTCTTCAACCGACAGGGAAAGATCTTCGATCGTTGCCGCAAACGAAACCGGGTCTTCCATCAGACTTGTGGGCACTCGCACTTCAACGGTTCCCGGATTGGTAATTCGTGCCCAACCAAGACCATAGCGCCGGTCGATCGCTTCTTTAACCTGTCGGGTCAATGCACTGTCCTTGTTTTCAAGGAGAATGTTAAATTTACCATTACGGGCAAATTTGTCCTCGACCCCTCTTTCCATGATCGCACCCTGGGGAATGTGTCCCACGGTCAGGTGATTCTTCTGTCCTGCCTGTGCCGCGGCACCTGCTCCGCCCCGGCCAGCATCAAACCCGCCTATGGAAATATGTCCCTGGGCAACCGCGTAAACCTGCCCGTCGCCACCCTTCAACAGCGTGGGCAACAAAACTCCGCCGGCCAGGCTTTTGGCATCACCGATAGAACTGATGGTAATCGGAAATGATTCACCAGGTCGGCCGTAAGAAGGGAGCATGGCAGTTACCACAACCGCTGCACAATTCTTGGTTTGGATTTGATTGGCCGAAAGCTCCATACCCATGTTCTGTAACATGCCACGAATCATTTCGATGCTCATTGCACTTTTGTCACCGGTTCCATCAAGTCCGGTTACCAGACCATAGCCGATTAACTGATATTCGCGGTCGCCGCTGAGTCGGGCAATGTCTTTTACGCGAACCTGAGCCTGTGGATAAGCTGGTGCGCTGGAGAAGGTCAGAAGGATGCTGAAAACGATCAGAATCGCGCTGAGTTTTTTATGGGTCGACATTGTTGCTCTGGTTACTTCCATGTTCAGATTTGCTTCCTTATTGTTTTTGCCCGAAAATATCAGACTCTGTAAATATTATCGGCATTTTTCTGTCCAGAATTAAGAGCTTATAGTTTCCGGTTGGTTTTTATGAATTAGAAAAAGCGTCGCAGAATGAAGCCCGCTCCTGCCGGAAACGCACCAAATTCACTTGAACCGACGACCTGCCCGGAAGGGTGCAGCTTTGGCCTGGATCCCGAATTTAGCCAGGCAAAAAGAGAAATGTCGGATTCGTCATCCAGACTTATATTCAAGACCGGCTGAACCAGAATCGATTGATCGACCAGGCTGAACATGCTGTTAAGGTTAAAGTTAATCAACGGCGTAACTTCTTTGCTGCTGTTGCAGATCAAATAATCGCTGGCGGCCAGATGAACCCAGCCCTGCGTCATCGGGCCAGTCTGATAGGCAAGAGGTAGTTCATCAGGCTTTCTCGCGCCAAAATCCTGGTGAAAAAAAGCAAGGCCGTGACGCCAGTCATTCCCCGTATCTTTCTCGATGCCAGCAATGAATGAAATAGCAAAATCATCGCAGATTCCGCCAAAATGACGGTCAGTTTTCCATTTCCTGGTAAAAAAGCCGACCTCGCCCCAGAAGTTTATTTGCTTTTTTTCGCCTTCCCAACCGGCCGCGAAAACATTGCGTTTTCTAAATCTGCCGCCAATCACTTCAAGGTCGAACCCGGAAAAGGTGTCGCGCCATCTGGCTAAAATGGCATTGTCGGCAGGGTTTTCGCCGCCCGCAAGAATTAGCTCACTTTCACCGGTTTCGCCTGCCAAGGTTCTGATTCTCAACGCGTCGATTCCGGGCTTGTAAGAGGCGTCGAGATAGCCGGGTTGAAATGGAGAAAGAATGTCCATTACCGAAACGAAGTGGCTTGTGCCGAAACTGACCGGCTGTCGCCCGATTTGAAAATCATATTTGCCACTGCTGAAGCTGATTTCAAATCTTTCTATTTCTGAATTAAGACTGTGGTAATCACGACTGAACAAATTTGCCCCGGTCCGGAATTTTTTGAAGCCATTTGTGCGTCGGTCGGTTTGCCAGTTAGCAATTTTACCCTTCTCAGAAGAATGTGTTCCGGCGATTTCGACTTCAAATTTCAATCTGAATTTTGAAAAATTGTCGGTATAACTGAGCCGATTGAGCCATTGCATTTGTTGTGTGTCGGCAGATATGTCAAGGGACTTCTGGTAAGCCATCGGCCAGTTGCTTGAATTGAAAATTGCCCGCGAAGCTATGCTGAAATGCTGCGCCGCAAGCTGGCTGAATGGCAATAGAAACAATGCCAGCAAGATCTGCGTCGATCGATATCGGCAAACCCATTTGTCTGAAACCGAAAACCCGTAAACTGGCTTCGGCTTTGGTAAATTCTTGCTTTGTCCCATTATTTAAGGTGATCCTCGGAAATTCTGCCGTCACGAAGAGTGATTACCCGACGGGCAATATCGATCACCCTTGAATCATGAGAGCTGAACAAAAAAGTTACCTGCTGCTCCTGATTGAGTTTTTCCATCATACCCAAAAGGCTTATCGCCGTTTCACTATCGAGATTTGCTGTGGGCTCGTCGGCGAGAATGATCGAAGGTCGGCCGACAATAGCGCGGGCAACGGCAACCCGCTGTTGCTGGCCGCCGCTTAGTTCGGTTGGCCGGCGATGTTCCAGACCTTCCAGGCCAAGTTCTTCCAATAAGGGCATTATGCGGTCGCGGTGCTCAGATTCGGGAACCCCCTGAATCTGTAGAATGAAGCCGACGTTTTCATAGGCGGTTAATACCGGAATAAGATTGTATGCCTGGAATACGAAACCTATTTTGTGTAGTCTTAGCTTGGTCAACTGGTCTTCTGTTTTTTTATTCAATGATTCTTCGTTTAAAAAAACTTCACCGAAAGTTGGGCGGTCAAGGCCACCGACAAGATTGAGCAGAGTGGATTTGCCGCTGCCTGAAGGACCTGCCAGAACCGAAAATTCACCCGGCTCAATTTTTAAATCCAATTGGTCCACAGCCTTGATTTTAACCGGACCATTTTCGTAGATTCGCGAAACTTTGTTCAGTGCAACCGTTGCCATTGGATTTCCTTTCAGTATAAGCGCATTGCTTCGGCCGGGCCGATGCGCAAGGCCTTGTTGGTCGGATAAAGAGATGCGGCGACGACCAGCAATAGCATTATCGCAGTCATGCTCAGCATGGCTTTCCATTCCCAGACGCTTCTAATGACTGGTTCGAACAGCAT
>CAZTHA010000443.1:0-3464 GCA_964613435.1 uncultured bacterium | reverse complement strand
GTCACATTCCGTCCTCCGCGCAAACGGATTGTAGAAATGGCACAAAAAGAAGAAGCAGGCCGCCTATTCAAAAGTGCTATGGCGCTATATCGCAAAAGAAATATTCGCGAGGCGATAGACGATTATCTGGCCAGTCTTCGGCTCATGCCATCACTCATGGCCCAGGACGAGTCTGGACTGATCGATGATGCGGTAAAGTATTTGACCTTTCTTTCTGAAAGCAAAGAAAATGAACCGGCTAGATTATTGAAACTGGCTACTTTGCTTGAACTCCGTGGCGACATTGAAAAAGCTACCGAGACTTTGCAGCAAATTCTCATTATATACCCTGATTCAGACGAAGCATCACAGGCTGAAGACAAGCTTACGCTTTTTTCTCAGCGAAAAACCGCTTACGTTGAGCCGGTTCGCCCAAGAAATGCGATTCAGGAACTCTCTTCGCCAGCCGACGCCGTTTTATTCGACGAGGTTTTTGAGTTTAGGAATGCGGGAATCATTTCCCGGGAACTGAATGGGTTCGCATTTACATTTAGGGCAATAAGTGAAAAGCCTGGAATTCCAGCTGACCGTTTCGAGGCTTTTTCAGCTACATTGGGTCTCGGCAGTGAGCAGCGGGATTTTTTCTTTTCAGCAGACGAGGGTATCGAAGTTAATCAACATGTTTTTGAGACTCCCCAGTTCAAATACACCATGACATTCCCGGCAGTTAACATGACCCGCGGATTCATTCAGGATCTTTATGGGGAAGGCCGCCGACAGGTTAATCTTTTCTCGGACATCAGAGTTCAATTGAAAGTCGAACGAATAGGATACTGACGGATTATGTTTTTTCAGATATTTGGTTATGCCTTTGGATTGTTCATGGCCTTGCATTATTACGTTTTTCTTGTATTTTTGCCTGCTTTGATCAGCAGTTTGCTCGACGAGAATTAAATCGATTATTTTCCGGTTTTCTGCTATCATAGATATTTAATTTACGGATTTGGCTTTGGAGTTAGTTGGCATGGCAAAAAAAATAAATCAGAGAGACCTTGAAGGTTTAAAACGAGAAGAGCTCTATCAGTTGGCCCAGGAATTTAAAATCAAGGGCCGTTCAAAAATGGCGAAAGCAGAATTGATTGAGGCCCTGAAAAGTTTGGTCGCAATTGATGAACGTGAAGAAAAGCCGGTGGTTCCACCTGAAGATTCGAAAGTTAAGTCCGGCAAGAAAGAAAAAAATACGCAGAAGAACTCTTCCAAAACTAATAAAGCTTCGGTAACCCAGGAAAGTTTGCCAAAACTTTCTGCTGAAAAAGCCTTACCCAAATCCAAGTCGAAAAATTCAGACCTGAAAAAATCAGAAAAGCCAGAAAAGCCACAAAAAGCAGAAAAGCAAACGAAGCCAAGCAAAAAGAACGCTACCATTGAGGCACCTGTTTTGAAAAGTGGCAAAGCTAAAACTGCCAAATCAAAGCCTAAAGCCGAAAAAGCATCTGCTGATAAACAAAAGCCCACTGTCGAAAATAAAAAAGTCAGAATTGTCGAAAAAACTGCAGAAACAGCAAAAAATACAAAAACAGCAAAAACTGACAAATCTGAAAAGACTGATAAAAAAGTTGCTGCAAATGAGCAACCCGCTGCAGACAAATCCAACAAAGAATCAATTCTTTCAAGGTCTTTTGCAAAAGAAAAGAAAGAGTCCGATCAGCGCAACAAAAAAGGTGCAGTAGTTGAATCGGTAGCTATTCCTGTCGAATTGCTTACCCAGGCCAAGCCTGAGCAGCCGTCTCCCAAGGCCAGGCAAATAGAAGAAGAACGCTCTCGTCGGCATGCTTCATTGAAAACCACTATGGAAATACCAGTTTTCAGTGTTCCGACCCCGGAAGTTGCCAAGCCAATTGCTGAAGAAGACCTGACCGGCGATTTGCCCTCAGATTACGGCGAAACCAGAATCGTCGTTCAGATCCGAGATCCACACTGGGCGCATGCCTATTGGCAGATACCCAGATCTGAGCTTAAACGTCTGGAAATGCAGGTTGGGATTTTTGAATTTGCTCATTCAAACTTCGTTTTAAGGGTTCATAATGTTTCTGATGGCTTTACCCAGGAATTTTCACTTTCTGAACATGCCCGAAGTCATTATATCTACCTTGAAAATGCCAATACGGTTTATCAGGCAGAGCTGGGATTACATAGCCCCACCGAAGGCTACACTTTCATCGCTCTTTCAAATCTGGTACAAACTCCGCCCGATCGAGTTGCAGGTAACTGGGCCCTTCCAGTCTCCCAAAAAGCTGCTCAGGCTGATGATGACCGCATCGCCGGTCATGCTTTGCCCGAAAAAGCTCCCGAAGTTTGCCAAAACGTTCCAGCCGAAGAGATAACCGAGCCTGAAAAAGTTTTTCAAAAAGCTATTTCAACTGGCACCGGCCTTCCGGCATTGTTCAGCACTTCTGGTGAGTCCGGGCATCCGGGTGCTCCTGCGCCTGTCGCACCTTCTGAAGAAGAAATACCCGCCCCTGCGCCGGTTTCATCATTCGAGGCTCCTTTGCCGGTGTCTTCTTTCGAACTCCCTGCCGCTGAATCCGGAAGTTTTGTCCATAAGCCAGCGCAGGATAATTTGCCCGATACCGACATTTTTCTTACCGCCACCCCTGAACTGATACTTTATGGTACGGTCGACAAAAGATGTTTGCTTGATTTCAACGGACAGAATGTTCATGTCGAGCCAGACGGCAGTTTTTCAATGCGTTTTATGCTGCCGCTAAATCAGCAGAAATCTCTTGAGTTGCAAGCCCTTGAACCCGAATCGGGAAAAACCAGAACCATTCGCGCTACGGTAAAATTTGAAGTTCTCTAATGCTTGCTAATTTTGAACGCAAAGGGTTTTTAACCCTTGTTTTGCATGCGCATCTTCCGTTCGTCCGGCACCCTGAGCACGCTGATATGATGGAAGAACGCTGGTTGTTCGAGGCGATTACCGAAACATACATTCCCCTTATCCAGGTTTTTTCGCGTCTTCTCGAAGATCATGTCCCTTTCAGATTGACCATGTCGATTACGCCGCCCCTTGCCGCAATGCTGGCCGATGAAATACTAATCGATCGGTACCGTTCATATCTAAAAAAGCTGACAATACTCGCCGAAAAAGAGGTTGCCCGAACCATACTCGTTCCTGAACTGCAGGCCAGCGCCAGAATGTACCTGCAAAAATTCGTCGAGACGGAAAAAACCTTGCGAAAATGGAATGACAACTTGCTTGAAGCCTTCTCTTTTTTCCAGAAAGCCGGAGTGCTTGAGATCATTACCTGTTGTGCGACCCATGGTTACCTGCCCCTGATGCAGCATCAACCCGAGGCGATCAATGCACAGATTGAGATGGCGGTTGTTGATTATCGGCATCATTTTGGTTGTGACCCCCAGGGCATCTGGTTGGCTGAGTGTGCCTTCAGTCCCGGTGACGACAAGATTCTCGCCCGGCATGG
>CAZTHA010000442.1:0-3471 GCA_964613435.1 uncultured bacterium | reverse complement strand
TCGGAGCTCTGGCTGGTCTGACCACTCTGAGAGCTGTCAGAAGAACCCTGGCTGGCCTGACCACTCTGAGAGCTGTCAGAAGAACCCTGGCTGGCCTGTGAGCTTTCTGAACTCTGGCTGCTCTGTGAAGACTGTGAACTGTCGCTGCTTGAGCCTTTAGCTGCAGAAGAGCCTTTACCTTTGAAAAGGTTAGCGATTCTGTCTTTGGCGCCCTTCAGGAAGTTACCAATTTTGCTGCCGGTAGATTTTACGGCTGAGCCAACTTTGCCGGCGCCGGTTTTAACACCGTCAACGGTTTTGTTGCCGAAAGCCTGGCCGCTGTCTTTTCCAGAAGAAAAGCTGTCTTTGATTTTAGCGCCATATTCGCTAATTTCGTTTTTGATCCAGCTGCCGCCGGTTTTTGTTCCGCTCTGAGCTGCTGCAGATGAAGAATCGGCTGCATTAACAGAAGCCTGAACATTGTTAGTTCCGGTGGTGGCACTGGTGGTGCTGGTTGTGGCTGCGGTAGTAGCTGCAGTTTCACCGAAAATCAATTTGGTGTACTGAGCCATATCGAGAGCCATCGGTTTGCCATCTACATAGCGAACGTTGTAACTGGTGGTAGTGGGGCCGTTTTTAACAGTTACCCACTGGCCGGGTGTTACGTTGATGCTTTCGCCGCCAACATTGACCTTGATGCCGCTGTAGGCGGCCATCAGAGGCGCTTCGAGAACCATGCTGGCAAGCAGGACTACGCACAGCAGTTTGCACATCATCTTAAGAGTGCTGTTCCTCATACGTCTAACTCCTCAAAATTTGATTTACCCGAGTTAACACAGGACCCGATAATCCCGATTCAACAGCACAGACCTACCCGAAAGTGCAGTAGAATCGCATTTTTTAAGGGTGTACCCATCACCCTTGTTTTCAATTATAACAAACGTTCAAAAAACCGCAAGTGATCGCCTTAAAAAAAATAAAAAAAGCAGGGGCAAAGCTCTGCCCCTGCCTTTCAAAGCAAACGAAACAATCAGACGATACCCTGGTCGAGCATGGCGTTGGCAACTTTCATGAAGCCGGCAACGTTTGCGCCTTTGATGTAGTTGACGCGGTCGCCTTCGACACCATATTTTACGCATGCTTCGTGGATAGAATGCATGATCTGCTTAAGCTTGTTGTCAACTTCTTCTGAACTCCAGTTGAGGCGTTCGCTGTTCTGGGTCATTTCTAGACCGGAAACTGCAACACCGCCGGCGTTTACTGCTTTGCCCGGGGCAAACAGCATTTTTTCGGTGGCGAGTTTGGCAGCTTCGGCAGTGCAGCCCATGTTGGAGAGTTCGAGAATCATGCGACAGCCGCTGGCGAGAAGTTTCTTAACATCTTCTTCATTGCATTCATTCTGGGTTGCGCAGAGAAGAGCGTAGTCACATTTGACGCCCCAAGGTTTTTCGCCCTTGAAGAATTTTGCCTGGGGATATTTCTTAACGTAATCTTCAGCCTGGTCGTTGCAGGAAGCGCGCATATCGAGGAGATATTCGCATTTTTCTTCGTTGAAGCCTTCTTCATCGAGAACATATCCGTCCGGGCCGCTGATGGTGATAACTTTTGCGCCCAATTCGATGAGTTTCTTGATAGCGCCCCAGGTAACGTTACCGAAACCTGAGCAGGCTACTTTTTTGCCCTTGAATTCTTCGCCAACGCGCTTGAGAACGTCGATGCCGAAGTATACGCCGCCGAAACCGGTGGCTTCGGGTCTGATCAGGCTGCCGCCCCAAGTTGCGCCTTTTCCGGTGAGAACGCCGGTGAATTCATTGCGCAGTCTTTTATACTGGCCATACATATAGCCGATTTCGCGGCCACCAACGCCGATATCGCCGGCAGGAACGTCAGTATTCGGGCCGACATGACGGCAAAGTTCGGTCATGAAAGATTGGCAGAATCTCATGATTTCATTATCAGAGCGGCCTTTGGGATTGAAGTCGGAGCCGCCTTTACCGCCGCCCATGGGCAGAGTGGTAAGGGAGTTTTTAAAGATCTGTTCGAAACCCAGGAACTTCAGAATAGAAAGATTTACGCTGGGATGGAATCTGAGACCGCCTTTATAGGGGCCGATCGCGCTGTTAAATTGTACACGATAACCTTTGTTAACCTGTACTTCGCCCTTGTCATCAACCCAGGGGACTCTGAACATTATAACTCTTTCGGGTTCGACGATTCTTTCAAGAATTTTGTTCTTGACCATTCTCGGGTTTTGAATGTAGGTGTCCCAAATGGTTTCTACCACTTCATGCACAGCCTGATGAAATTCAGGTTCGTTCGGATTTTTGGCTTTCACCATGTCCATGAATTCAGCGATGCTCTTCATACTCAAATTCCTTTCTAAACTGATCTTTTGTTACATGAACGCCATGTTCATAGGGGCAAAATATCACGTCGGACCAAAGTACTCAATTTATTTTTATAAAAAAGCAAAATATTTATTTAAGGATTTTTTTTACCAGGACGGCCCGGTTTTTAAAGCATTTTTACTGAGGATTAGCCTTTGGGTGAGTGCTGCGACCGGCTGTTGGAAAAACATCGCGATCAACAGCGGAATGCTTGCTTCAATTGGAAGATGGCCGAGGGCTATGACCAGACCGCAACTGGTATTGCGGATTCCAGTGCTGTAAATGCAGGTAATGGTGGTTTCATGAGAAAACTTCAGGATTCGGGCTATCAGCCAGCCTAATACGAAGCCGCCGCTGACGAGAATAAAAACCATGGCCAGGAGAATTGGTGCCGCACTTACCATTGAGCTGGCAGTAACTTTGGCGGTTGCCACGTTGATGACGATCACACCGCAGAGACACATCGATGAAACCGGGCCGAGATAGGGCACTAGTCTTTTGTGAAAGTTCCCATGGCTAAGATCATGTACCGTCAGTCCGAGAAGGGAGGGTATGACAATCATTTTCAACAATCCGCTCATTATTGACGGATAATTTATTTCGACGCTCTGTCCGACAAAAATGAAGAGAACCAGCGAAACGGTTAGCGGGCTGAAGAGCGTGTCGAGTGTGGCCGCAGTTAGCGAAAGAGCAACGTCGCCATTCGACATTCCCGACCAGATCACTGCTGTGATGCCTACTGGGAGCGCTGCTGCAAGGATGAACCCGGTAACCAGGGCGGGTTGAGCGCTAAAGCCGAGCTTGCCGAGAAATGTTGCGAACACCGGCATCAGCAGGTGCTGAAAAAGAATGATCGACAGCAGGGGCAGGGGGCTGCGAAAGATGTTGCCGAGATCTTTCCAGCTGGTTTTGATGGCGGTCATGAAGGTCATGAAGCCGAACATCCAGGGCACAGCGTCGCGATAATGACTCAAAGATTCGTTATAAAACCAGCCCAGCAGCATTGAAGCCATCATGAAATAGATCATGTTGCTGCCGAAAAATAGGTTGAGCCGCTCGCCGATTTGTTTCATTGCCGCGAATTATATCAGGAAAAGGCGAAAAG
>CAZTHA010000441.1:0-3481 GCA_964613435.1 uncultured bacterium | reverse complement strand
TATGGCGGTGACCGCCTCAAACGTGACGGAGCCTACCACCAGGGAACGGTCTGGGGCTACCTGATCGGCCCCTTTATCAGTGCCTATCTGAAAACCAACAACTTCAGCATGGAAGCTCAACTACGTGCCTCGAACATGATCGAACCGTTCAAGAATCATCTGCTGCGTGAGGCTTGTCTTGGCAACATTTCGGAAATCTTTGACGGCAACATGCCGCACACCCCACGTGGTTGCTTTGCCCAGGCCTGGAGTGTCGCCGAGTTGCTCCGCTGTTACGTTGAAGATATCAAGGGGCAAAAACCGACTCTGGTCATCTGATGCCAGATAATCAAAGAAATCTGATAAAAAATACCGGTTTTGCCGGAAAAGTCTTGAGCACCGGCCTTACGGGCGGAATTTGTCTGGCTTTAAGCCTTTATCTTGGTTACCAGTTTGATTTATACTTTTCCACCCGGCCGATCGGAATACTCGGCGGAATATTCCTTGGCCTGGCCGCGGCCCTGGTTCAGACCTGGAAACAGCTGCAGGAGAGTCTGCATGAATTTGACAACCACAAGAGCAAAAGTAAAAAAGAGTGAGCGGACAGTAATCGGCCTCTCATTGCTTGTTGTTGTCGGCACTTTACTGGTATCATGGCAGCAGCAGTTTTTTTACCTGGCCTTTCTCATCGGTTTTGCCGCAGGTATCGCCGGCTTTTTCCTATTGTCAATCACTTTCAGTTATCTCGATCGTTTGCCGGCCTGGTTTCGCGTCATCGCCATCCTGAGCAGCGGCGGCAAGGTATTGTTTCTGCTGGGTCTGGCTCTGTTACTGAAATTTCTCGGGTTTTCCATCGTCGAAGTGGTCTTGGGGTTGTTTCTCAGTCAGTTGGTGATAATGCTGTCTCTGCTAATAATAGTTTACGCTGACCGAAAATCTGTCGAAGTATCTAACAGGAACGAAAAAAAAGATGCATGCTCTTGAAAAAGATATTCTTTATATTTTAGCCTTCATTCCCGCATCGCCGGGAGTGGTTCTGCCCTGGCTGGTCAGCCTCGCAGCCGGTTTGCTGTGCTGGTTTCTGCCGAGCCAGCTCGACAAGGACGACCCTGGCCCGTTGCAGAATCTTCTTGAATTTGTTTATGAAAGCCTCGAAGCATTCATCGCCAATGTTGTCGGCGAAAAAAACGTTTCGGAACTGTTGCCGATTCTGGCAACCATCTTCATTTACATCTTCTCGGCCAATCTGATGGGTCTGATACCTGGTCTGAAATCACCGACAAGCATGTTTGCCAACTGTCTCGGCATGGCATTGATCGTCTTTTTTCTGACCGCCTGGATAGGTTTTCGCCACCATGGCCTCGGCTACATCAAGCATTTTGCCGGGCCGATATGGTGGATGGCGCCGTTGATGTTTCCAATTCATGTCGTCGGCGAAATTTCCCGGCCAATCAGCTTGACTCTACGCCTTTTCGGCAACATCATGGGTGAAGATGTGGTCATTCTCGTTCTAACCAGCTTCATTTTCCCTTTGCTGGTGCCGATACCAATGCATCTGCTGGCAATTTTCACCAGTCTGCTACAAGCTCTGGTGTTCACTATTCTTTCTGGAGTTTATCTCTCTGGCGCAGTCTCAGAGGGGCACTAAAACGGAGGTCACTATGGATTTAACCGGTCTAGCGCATATCGCCGAAATTCTTGCGGCGGCGTTCTGTATTTCGATTGGCTGCGGCATGGCCGCATACGCAATGAGCAAAGTCATCAGTCAGACGATCGATTCGATTGCCCGGCAGCCTGAAATCGCCGGCGAACTGCGTTTCGTCATGATCATCGGTCTGGCGATGATCGAATCACTGGCGATCTACTGTTTGCTCGTCGCCCTGATTCTCCTGTTCGTTAAATGGTAAGAAGTTAAGGGAAAATGAGAACAAAGCCCGGTTATCGTCTATTTTTTCTGCTCGGCCTGATCCTGGTCGGCACGAGATTGCTCGGCGCTGACGCCGCACTGGCGTCAGATTCCCATGCTGTCGCCGAGCATGGTCCGTCATTGTTTGAGTTCAGCTGGTCAGTATTGATTTCTCAGACCATTAACTTCTTTGTTCTGCTTTACATTCTCAACCACTTTCTCTTCAAGCCTTTGGGCGCAGTTCTTCAGGAACGGCGCAAATCTATCGGTCAGATACGCATCTCCGCCGAAGAAGAGCACCGTACCGCCCTGGCCCTCAAAGAAGTATATGAAAAACATCTTGCCAACATCGAGCAGGAAGCCTATGAAATCAAGCAACAGGCAATTCACGACGCCAACCTGCAGACGGCCGAAATAGTTCTCGAAGCGAAAATTAAAGCTGAGCGAATCGTTGAAGACGGCGAAATGGAACTTTTCAACGAGCGTCAGGCTGCCTGGATGCAGCTACGCGAAGAAGTGGTGCATCTCACTCTGGTCGCCGCCGAACGAGTGGTTGAACAGTCACTCAACGACGAGATCCATCGCCGCCTGATCAAAGACACTATTGAGCAGCTCGAACAAGACCTGCCCTACCACGTAACCGATGATTGAACGCAAAAAAATAGTTGCTAAAAGATACGCAGAAGCATTTTTCAAAGCGATCCAGGCCGAGGACTTTGAAGAATGCTTCAAGGATTTCGAGGCATTTACCGCGCTTTATTTCGGTTATGAAGGTCTGGCCGAAATTCTGCAGCATCCGACCATTCATGTTGACCGCAAGATCGACATGCTACGCCGCATTTTTGGACCGCGCACCAGTCACCTGGTGGTCGACTTCGTCAGCCTGCTGGTCAAAAAAAAGCGCATGGTTCTGTTTGAACGCATTTCTCAGGAAATCGAGCGCATGTACCGTCGTCTGCATGGTATTCGCGGCATCATCATCAAATCAGCCATTCCGCTGCAGAACAGCGAAAGAACCAGGCTAAGAGCCATTCTGGCGCAAAAATTCGGCCGCATCGAAATTCGTGAACTGGTCGACCCGGCGATACTCGGAGGACTGGTCATTCAATTCACCGATCAGGTCGTTGATGTTTCGATTCGCAACCGTATCAAACAGTTGCATGAATTAATGGTGAGAGTCGACAACGAATGGCTCGCCAACCTGATCAGCCAGCCGACTCTGGCGCTGTAGGAGCACTTTATGACAATCAGATCAGATGAAATAATTTCAGTTCTACGCCGCGAAATAGAACAATTCTCGACCGAGCTCAAAACCGTCGAAGCCGGGGTCGTTCTTCAATGTGGCGACGGCATTGCCCGGGTGCATGGCTTGCCGCGAGCCATGGCCGGTGACCTGGTTGAATTTGCCAATGGCGTGCGCGGCTATGTTCTCAACCTTGAAGAAGATAACGTCGGCTGCCTGGTGCTCGGCTCAGACGACGGCATTCATGAGGGCGATCTGGTCAAGGATACCGAGCAGATTCTCTCGGTTCCGGTCGGACGCCACCTTCTCGGCCGCGTTGTCGATCCGCTCGGACAACCTATCGATGGCGAGGG
>CAZTHA010000440.1:0-3482 GCA_964613435.1 uncultured bacterium | reverse complement strand
TGAATGGCAAAGAATTTAAACCAGACACAGGAGCTCCATTTTTCATAGAATTGAACCGTACCGGAAAGTGGTCTTTGCAGGCAGAACTCACGGTCAAAAACCCGCAAACTGGCGAAGACATTCCTCTCAAAGACCGTGTTGATTTTATGGTCAATCCCGTTGAAATCAGTCTTACACCGACCCGAAAAGTGTTTGATCTCAGCAAACAGAAATCGCAGGAGTTATCTCTCAACATTGCTCTCAATGGCAAAAAGGTCGAAAAGCCCGGAGAATCAGTTGAATGGAGCGATGACGGGCTTAAGGCCGTAGTAGACCGGGTTGAATGGTTTTCTGCCACTGCCCCGAATGGCTGCGCAATCGTCAACCATGACGAAGATAGCCTCACCGCCAACGTTGGGTTTGAAAATGCCGGCGCAGCAACGCTGTTAGCAACAGTCACTGTTCGCCTGGTAGATGGAGAAGATTATTTCCGCCGCCGTCATAAAGGCTTCGAAGATGAATTCGAAGAACCAATCTTTACTTTCCCAGCCACCATAGCCGACTTGTGGGCTATTACAGTCGGTAAGATCAAGAATATAGAGGGTCATATCCCTAGTTATGCAATTACCAATACATACAGAACGTGGCAAATTGATTCATTTAGCTTTGAATTCAACAATAATCGACATTCCTGGAATACGACAAATGGAATTAAGCCCGATTTGCTGCTTAAGCCCGCTATTGGCGGAATTCCGTCTCCAACAGGAACAATGCTGTTTAACTGGAATGCAGACGGCGACACACCACCGCCACAGCCGCCAAATCCAACGGCAAGAGATGAAAGAAGATTCATTTTTCAACCTGACGCGGATGGTAATTACACAATCAAACTGATCACCCAGATTGATTTTGCCATCCCTGACAAACTGAATCTGCCAGAAATCCCGTTCTCTTTGGAATCTCTTCCATTTGAAAAATTTATTGATGCAAAAATAACCCCCATAAGCTTTTTGATTATGACTGACGAGAGCCAGTTGCTTCAGTATTCTTATGAGTATCTTTTTGGTGTGGAAAAAGACTACAAAATAACTTTGCAAGATGTTGTCTGGTCAAAACCATCGGGTGAAATTGGCAATGGTCAGGAATTCACCTTTTCTTACAGCGAACCAGTTGCATTCATGCTTATTGGCAGCGGTCTCTTCAAGGCTCAAGAAAAATTTGTCGAACCGCCTCCTGCAACTGATTTTACAGTTAAGAGAGAATGCTATGCAGAAGTCAGGCTTCCGCCAACAATAAATTTAACGGCTTATGATTTAAGTCACGTCTCAAATCCAATCCCAGAAGACCTCGAAGAAACGCCCGGGGCTCTTATTCACTTTAACATTGACAATGACAATAGAAACGTAGCGGAAGGCCAGGATCCAGACTTTGGTTGGCCAATTCCTGATTGGTCAGAAGAGGGCTTTGTGGAAAATGAAGATGATCTTACAAAGTTAACAATAAATCTAGATTATGTGCCAAATAGAGGAACCGTGGTTCTCTGGCTCGAAAACGATTCTCTAAAACTGTGGACTTCACCACAAAAAGGCACCGATTCACTTTTTATGACCTCTGAGAAAGAAAAAAGATGGTCTCTATCCGACCCAATTCAAAAAGAAGAATTTGAAAAAGTCAGAAAAAACCTTTGGGTCGAGGGGTGTGGTTCCTCCAGCGCTTATATTTTAGCTTCCTACTTAAGTAACATCAGAGAAATCTCCAGCGATAAAGTGAATTATAACTTTCTGGCTGCTTTATCCGGCCGTCAGCCGAATAATGCCGAACATAAATATGCTAAAGACTGGTTGCCATCATTGATTGACTGCGAATGGTCTGTAACCGGCGACTTGTCAACTGCATACAACTGTATTGCGCACTCCGTTTCAGAATACGATGTTGCGTATATCTGGCGTATTCCAAAGCCTGGTGACCCAGACTTCGCCTCCTATACCCCGCGTTTTGACAAAGAAGTGGATATAGATGATCTTTACGGAAATGTCAGCAACACACAGGAACCTGAGGACATTGAAATGTTTTATGATAAAAAAGGCTTTGTGAAACTTGCTGAAAGCGACAAAGAGGCTGCCGATGTCATTTTCTATAGTCGTTTTCATGCCGCCAGAAAATCATACAAATCTGCTACCGGTAAATATTTTTTTGAAAGCAAATTGGGGCAAGCATTTGTAATACAGCATTTTCCAGAACAATTATCCGGCAATGCCTTTGGATACGAGGTCCTGTGGTTTAAAAAAAGGACGGGTGATCGCGATGAGTAAAATCAAGTTCGCCGTTTTTTTTGTGTTGTTTGGCGCAATACCCGCATTTTGTAATGAGAATAGCAAGTTTGATGAAATTTACAATAGACTGGAAGAAAGAATCGATAAATATATAGCATCGGAAAAGCCGTTTGTAGACCGCGGGTTGCTAAAGAGGGCAACACCACTATATCACCATTATAATCAGGCTATTTTTTCTGATGAATTCTGTCAAATAGCCAGCTTAGGCATTAAAAGTCTGCCTGAGATATATGCAAAATACTTCTCAGACCAAAATTGTTTTCTAATTGCCTTAATTCAGTGCGTTGCCAGAACCAACTTAAGTTATTTTGTTCACAACAAACTATTAGATCAGCCGGCACCAGGTTTGGCTTCCTGGTGGGAAGGCGGTCAAAAAGCGGCAAAAGAGCGTTTTCTACAGGTGATGGAAAGACAGGAAATCTTGGACAGGGAGATTTTCTATAATGGTGCCAGGTTTCTGGGAATCCCTTCACTCCCATACCTTTTTCTGAGAATAAAGGAAAAAAACACGATTCTTATTCCTGTTGCTATAGATATAATTCATTACACACCTGAAATTCAGCGCACCAGGCGCATATTGAAGCTAGACAAATTGAAATTCATCGAAAGCGAATTCAGTTTTGATCAGTGTGTAGCTAAATGGCACGGGAATTATGGCGAATATGATATAAAACTAACTGAATCATGGCCAATCCCCACTTCCGATGAATGCTGGCGCTGGTGGAAAGAGAACTGGCAGGACTGGTTAATCCCGTTTCCTGATCAAAATTATGATGCCATTGAAGCCGAAATAATTGCGGCCGACTCAACCTACATACCTCTTGCGCAAAGAACGCCATCAGGCACTAAGCAAGATTGATGACTCCACGTGTTTTCTCAAAATAGATATACTCATGTTTACTTGAAGGATTTATTGTAACGTGACAGAGCTGAAAAAAATAGAAATCGTTGATCAGAAGAGTATTGGATCTGATCTTTCGTCTGAAGTTATAAAAAAATGATGAAACAATTGAAATTGTAAGAAAGGAAAAGCTTATTGCTGGCGATTAATAATTATTGTTAGAGATTCACATTGTTATCTGAGATTTTAACCAATTGCACAAAATTTATAGATTCGGGTCGCGGGAGAGCTAAATGGAACTGAAAAAACGACTGGACAGCCTTGAAAAA
>CAZTHA010000439.1:0-3484 GCA_964613435.1 uncultured bacterium | reverse complement strand
GCTGCCACCTTACGTCCGGCCTGGGTGCCGATTTTAACCATTAGTTTGGCAAGAGTGCGGGCATCTTCAAGATTTTTCATGAATGCGCCGCTGCCGACTTTTACGTCAAGAACGAGAACCTTGTTGGCAACGGCCAATTTTTTGGACATGATCGAAGCGGCGATAAGGGGTATGGAATCGACGGTTGCGGTCACGTCACGCAGAGCATAGATTTTTTTGTCGGCGGGAACCAGATTGCCGCTCTGACCAACGATTACCACGCCGGTTTTATTAACCGCATCGATGAACTGCTGCTTGGAAAGTTCGCAGGAAAAGCCTTTGATAGCTTCAAGTTTATCGATCGTGCCACCGGTATGACCCAGGCCGCGTCCCGACATTTTGGCGACTTTCAGGCCCAGCGCTGCCAGAACCGGTCCGAGGACCAGGCTGGTTTTATCGCCGACCCCACCGGTAGAGTGCTTGTCTACGGTAACGCCTTCAATACCATCGAGTTCGATAACGTCCCCACTGGTTCGCATACAATCGGTTAGCCAATAAGTTTCTTCTTCATCCATGCCTTGAAAATAAGTGGCCATAAGAAAAGCGGCCATCTGATAATCGGGTATCGAATTATCGACAAAACCTTTGATCAGAAATTCTATTTCCGGGCGGGTCAGCTTCTTGCCATCGCGTTTATTTTTAATAATATCGTAGGCTCTCATTTTCGATTCCTTTCCGGGACGGGTTCGTCAGCGCTTGATTCTAAGAATGCGAATATGGTTGAGCATGTAGCACTTTTCAAAGAAAGGACAGTTTGCACATTTGAGCTGGTAGTCAGGCCGGTCAATTTTCATTGACTCGAAGGTCATCCCCGTCTGATTCCATTTTCCGTAATAATCTGTGCCAAAGCATTTTGGGGGAGTTACTTCGGTACGGTTGATGGCCGCCGGGCTGGCTGGTTTTGTCTGAGGTGTGCCAAGGGTTCCGGGAGGAGGGGTTAGACTCATTTTGCGTTTCTCCAGTTTTTTGGTTTTAAAATTTACCAGGTTATAATACCATAATGATGACTGAGGGTATAGTTTTGTCTCCGGGAGCAGAATAATTGCTGTTAATATACGGTCTTAATGATTTGTCGCTGATTTATGCCGACGACGAGGCTTATGCAACCATTGATTTAGCGAGATCGGCCAAAATTTCTGCCGATCTGGCAAATAAGGTTGCTGGTTCAAACAAAAAATTGAAATTCCCCCTTGAGCAGACAGGCGTATGCCCGGTTGATGATTCTTTGCGCCAGATGTTGGTTATTTGTTCGATCGAGGAAAATGCCCCGCGAAAGATTGTGCGAATAGAAGGCATCGAGTCTCGAGCTTCAGCGCACTCAGGGGACCTCGCCGAAGGGGGCAGTCTGCTCAAGAATGTTTATGATTCAGCCCTGAGCCAGAACAAGGTAAATTTGCCGCAAAACCGCTTGTCGATCAGCGAAAAAACCATGTCGGCCATTTTTGATAATGCGGTAGATGGTATCGTCATCATCGATGACAAGGGCAAGATTCTCAGTTTCAACAAAGCAGCCGAAAAGATTTTTAAATTTTCCATCGAAGAGGCAGTTGGCCAGGATGTGACCCTGCTTATGCCAGAACCCCATAAAACCCGGCATCAAAGCTATATTGATCGCTATCTCAAAACGGGAATCGCACATATCGTGGGTATTGGCAGGAAAGTTCAGGCTTTGAGAGCCAGCGGCGATCTTTTTCCAATCGATCTTGCCGTAGCCGAGGTCAAGCTCGAGGGTGGCAGGATTTTTACTGGATTTATTCGTGATCTTACAGAGCAAACTCGCCTTGAAAGCGAGCGTAACAGCTTTTTTCAGATGTCTCTTGACCTTTTCTGCATTATAACACCTCAGGGAACGATCAGAAACGCCAACCCACGCTGGTTCGACCTGCTTGGTTATACTCCCGAAGAAATTGCCGGCATGCAACTTGAAGATTTTATTCATCCGGAGGATCTTTTAGAAGCGCCGAAAATGATTGCCGATATTGTAACTTCTCCACAAATAGTCGGTCGCACTTTTAGATTTCGCGCCAGCAATCGGGAATTTCGCTGGATATTGTGGAACAGCGCTTTTGATCGGGTTAATCGGGTGATCTATGGTGTGGCGCGAGATATCACCGAACAGAAAAGAATGCTTGAGGAACTCGAAAAGTCCAGGCTCGAAGCTGAGCGAAACAGCGATGCCAAAGGAATGTTCATTGCCCGGATGAGTCACGAACTGAGAACACCGTTGAACTCAATCATCGGCTTTTCAGGAATCCTGCAAAAGAATCTTTCCGGTGCTTTCAGTGAAAAAGACCTGTTATACATCGATAGAATAAGGCGAAATGGTAATACCCTGCTCAAGCTTATCAACAGCATTCTTGAGTTTTCGCGTACCGATTCAGGTTTTCAGGAGATTAACCTCGAAGAGGTTAATCTGATCGATCTGATTAAAGAAATAGTAGATTTAATGCAGGTTTCAATTGAAGAACGAAATGTGAGTGTCGTTCAAAAGCTGCCGCAACAGGTTGCGATGCTCAAGACCGACCAGGTGAAGCTGCGGCAGATAATTCAAAATCTTGTCGACAATGCGGTAAAATTTTCACCGGACGGAGAAGTTAGAATCAGTCTCGATGTAGATTCACAAGACCTTAAGCCCATTTGCCTGGCAATCAGGGATTCCGGGCCTGGAATTGCTCCGGAGCATCTTGACCTGATTTTTGAGGCTTTTCAGCAATGTGATAATTCGGTTACACGCCGGTTTGGCGGCGCCGGACTTGGATTGGCAATAGCCAGTTCGTTCGCGCAAATTCTTGGCTTTGGGATTGTTGTCGAAAGCGAACCCGGTAAAGGCTCGTGCTTCAAGATCCATTTTGGTTTCGCACGGGAGGAGGGGTCATGAGCAAGCATGTTGAAAGAAAAATGAACCTTCTTATCGTCGATGATGCTCCCGACAATTTATTGTTGCTGGAAGCCATTCTTGAAACTGAGGGTTTCAACAGCATTACCCTGGCTGAATCAGCGGTTGAAGCCTATGCAAAGCTTGAAGAGGCCAGAGGGGAGCTGGCCATCGACCTGATTTTGATGGATATCATGATGCCTGATATAAGCGGCATCGAGGCGATCAAGGAAATCAGGAGTCGCCCGGAATTTCAGGATATTCCCATTCTGGTTGTCAGCGCCCGTTCCGAGACCGGTGCCCTTGTCGAAGCCTTCAATGCCGGGGCGGTCGATTATCTCACCAAACCGATAAATGAGCTCGAATTGGTTGCCCGGGTTAGATCGATGTTGCGACTCAAGTCTGAAACCGATCATAGAAAGTTTCACGAACAGGAACTGGAAGAGCTTGCCGAAGAGCTCGATCAGAAGAATAAAGCGCTGCAGCGCATTCTCGACGAATTGAACGAAGACCTTGAGGCGGCTGGAAAAATGCAGCGAAGCCTGTTGCCCGATTCGCAAGCAGTCATTC
>CAZTHA010000438.1:0-3487 GCA_964613435.1 uncultured bacterium | reverse complement strand
CGCATGTGCAGAAAAACCAGCCAGACCAGCAAAAAACCCGGCAACAGGCGGGCAATACCAGCACAGGCAACCGGATCATGGGGATTGGCCATCAGACCATTGGCGCTGAAAAAAGCGAAAATCATTATGGTTATGCCGAAAGGCTCGTGGCGTTCTTTCAAAAAGAGCCACCATCTACTCAGAAAACCCATATTTACCCTCTTTTTAAAAAGTTCTTCTTCAGTTCGAACCTGTAAAAGATTACCATGCAGGCATCTTTCAGACAAACTTTTTGTAAAATCCGGTACAGGATCCTGCCGCCAGCCGAAGGCGGAAATTTTGTGCCAGGCTTGCGCTCAATGATTGCCGCCTGCTAAACTTCCAGATGAAAAAGAAATTGGGCAATTTCGTTGAAAACCTGCCCATTGTCACCGACAAATCCACCTGCGTTCCGAATCGGCGTTTCTACACCATTGACTGCACTGAAATGCCACAAACCCGACTTTTACCAAGCCATGTCGGGCATAAATGAGCTTTTGTATCATGAAGTTTTTGAAATGAATTGGGAGGAAGAGAGTGAAATACCTGGAAAAACTGGTCATTTTCGCTACCGGAATCGCCTCATTAGCAGGCTTTCTGCTGGCATTACCGATCTTTCTGCTTGCCCTGGCCTGCCGCAATCGGGGCACTCTTCGCTGGCTGCCGGTTTTGGCTGTTATCGGCCTCTTGGCTTTCCAGGGCTACATGGAAGAGGATATCGATTGGTGGCTATGGAGAGAAGACATCAGCTACACCAAGTTTTACCGCTATTCCTCTCCTGGTTCCTGGTGGCTGCGGCGCAACGAATTGTGGCGCTATGTCATGGAGCGCGATGACTCTTCACTTGAAGAGTTCGTGGCTTTTTTTCTGCAACATGGCGCTGATCCGAACGAAGGATTGAAGAGGTTTTTCTTCTACTACCCCAATTTTTACAAAAAGAACAGTGATGCGAATGAAAACAAGGCGCTGCAGTTACTGCTGGCGGCTGGCGCCGATCCCAATGAGACGTTTTCGGGAAACACTCCTCTCGAGCAGGTTATTAAAAATAAAGATTTCGACCTTGCGCAGACTTTGCTGTGTGCGGGAGCGACCCTTAGAGAGCGTAAAGACAGCGAAGGCCGAACCCTGCTTCATCTTGCGGCAATGGGCGGTGCAGAGCCAGATTTTTTAAAAGAACTGGCGGCAATCATCGGGCCATCTGCGTGGCAAAGCGTTGATTACTCAGGCCGCACGCCGATTCATTGCCTGAGCACGATTGACCAATTGGCGGTGTTCACATCTTCAAGCGAAATTCTTGCTCAGCCATCGCGAACCGGTGCCAATCTTCTGCATTATTCAATTCAGGACGGCAATCGCCGGCTCTTCGATCGCCTGCTGGAAATGGGCTTCGATCCAGGCACCCCTGACGCCAGCGGTTGCCCGGCCCTGGCTTATGCGAGAAATTATCGAACTTTTTCTGATTTACGGGCACTCATGCCAGCAGACTACCCACTGGCCGGGGAAAGCCGCAAACGTCTTTGGTTCAGGGCGCTGCAGACCAGCTCGGAAGAGTTCATTCTTGCAATCATAGCTGAAGGGATCGACCCGAAGGCAGCTTTGCCAAACAGCAATTATCCGATACATGAGATTATTGGTTCAAGGAATGCACCGCGCCTGATCGAGATTTTAGCCAGTGCCGGTGCGGATATCCAAGCCCTCGATCGGCATCAGAACACGCCGTTGCACCGGGCTATCGAGCAATACAACGCCAGCGCCGCGCAAACTCTTCTGGATTTGGGAGTCAGCAGCCGTGCCTTGAATGCCAGGGGCCAGACTCCCCTATCTTTGGCTGTTAAAACTCTGGATGCCGTGAAAAGAGTACCGAGAAATCTCTCGATGAACGGTTTAAAAGAAGAATTTGAGGCCTGCCGCCCCTGGGAAGCACTTATCAGAAGATTGAAAAACCTGGGCCAGGTAGCTGAAGTTGAATTACCCGGCGATGAAGCATTTCCGGAGATTGAAAGTTCAGGGTCCGGTTCCGGCGTGTCGGCATACAATTCTGGCGACAGTTCTTCTTCTGAGCGCGAGAAGTTGTGCCCGGGCTGCAGCGGGAGCGGCAATTGCCAGAGCTGTTATGGCGGCGGTCAGGTGACTGATTACGCAACCATGAAACGGGTTCAATGCCGGCAATGCCGGGGTACCGGCCGCTGTCAAACTTGTGGCGGCAAGGGCCGCGTCAGGTAAAACCCGGCAATTTCCTTAGATTGCCCCATAAAAAAAAGTGGGATTTTTTTGCTCCCTGATACGAGCGAGTCGGTACAACTTCTTCGTCTATATTGCCGCTTATAGACAGCTTTTTGCCGGGCATTGACCAAGCCATTTTTTTCTGCTAAAAATCAATTATACATAAAATGCAGAGTAAAATTTTCTGCCCAAACGAGAGATCAATTACGCCTTAAGTTTTAGAATTTTCCCCACTATTGGTTATTCAAGCCTGCGAGAGCAGAAGTTTTCGTAATTGAAAACCACTGCTCATATGCGGGGTTAATTGATCACTCAAATTTGATCGTTCATTTTAAATTAATTTTTGACTGACATTTGGATTTAGAGAAGGAGAAAGATTATGAAGATTGAACACATTGAAATGGTATGGGAATCGATTGCCCAATTTCAGGCAAGCAACATCAATTTCGGTGATTTCCTGGAAAAGCTTGGCAGGAGCCTTGAATCAGCAAATCTGCAGGAAGCAAAAATTATTGGCGAAACGTCCCGGGAACTTGATTTTGTTATCGCAGCCGAGCCCTGGCACAGGAAAAAAATTGAAAGAATCACCGGGAATTTGCGAAACAGGCTTCTGGCACAGCTGAAACAATCTTCAAACTAGAAACATTTTTTTCGGGCCGGAATTCGTCTTTGGCTGAATCACGAATTCTGGCCTGAACAGCTTAAAAGCTTAATTTGCCGGCAAATCAGGCCCGGAGAATCTCGTTTATTTTTTCCTGCAAAATCTGTTTTGAAAATGGTTTTTGGATGAATGCAATTTCCTGATCATCGGTTTGGTAACCTAACAGGGCTTCAAAATCCTCGGTGTATCCTGACATACAAAGAAACCTCGTATCCGGAATAATTTTGCGGATTTCCTTTATAAGCTCTGGCCCACTCATTTCCGGCATTACCATATCGGTAATTACCAGATCAGGAGGGGGAGACATTTTTTTAATGTTCTTAAGAGCATCTTTTCCGTCTGAAGCTGCTAAAACCTTGAATCCCATTTTTACCAGAATTCTTTTAAGAAGAAGCCTCAGGTCCTTTTCGTCTTCCACCAGGAGAATGTTCTTGCCTGTTTCACCGAACTTTGCCCTTTTTTTGTCCGCGCTTTTTCTTGCTTCAGAAACCTCACTTTTGGGAAGAAAAATGTTAAAACAGCTACCTTTCCCGATTTCACTATCTAGCTCGATCCAGCCATTTGATTGTTTTACAATCCCCTAAA
>CAZTHA010000437.1:0-3490 GCA_964613435.1 uncultured bacterium | reverse complement strand
GCACATGCGACTATAGTGTTCTGCCCGGTAAACTTAACATGAAATTGCAACGAGTACAAGCCGTAGAAAATAATCTCACACCGAGCCTCAAAGCCACAAAGTTCTTTTCGTTAATTTTGTATCTCAGTGTCTTTGCGCTTTCGTGTGAGCTATTATTAATACAGTTTTAAATTTCCGGGCTGGTGGGCACCACTTTAGGGGATGGCGGAAAAATTTCGCGCATATCAATGGTCAGGTCAGGGAAAATTCCGACCTGAATGCATGCTGTTTCATCATAAGTATTTTCTTTGCCAAACAAGCCCTTTTCGTCAAGTTGATAGACGCGAACATAGCGTTCTTCAGGGTAGACCAGCCAGTATTCACGAACTCCGGCCTGTTCGTAGGTGCGCCTTTTCTTGACGTTGTCATGGGAGGCCGTCGAAGGTGAAACCACTTCAACCACAAGATCTGGAGCCCCAAAAGCGCCTGAATCGTCAAGAACCTCCTGATTGCAAAAAACTGCAAGATCCGGCTGAACAACGGTTCTGGATTCTTTGCCTTGGGCTGTCTTCTTTCCCAATCTCACGTCAAAGGGAGCGGAATAAACTTCACATTTTTTATTTCTGAAAAAATTCCCAAACTCCAGAATCAGGCGATGCAGTATGTATTGATGCGATCGGCATGGCGCCGGTGTCATATCAATTACTTCGCCGTCGATAAGTTCATAACGCCGTCCGTCTTTCCAGGTCAGGTAATCCGCGTAAGTGTATTCCTTTTTTTTACTGAGCTTGGCGCCGTTTCTTTTTTTTAATGAGCCGACCATCTTTCACCTCGCCTGCAACATTTTGCTGCAATAATTTTACCTTACTCCAGTCTCAAGTCGCCACAAAGTTTTTCGTCTACTTACAGGGCCTTTGTAATTTGGCGTGCAACTTTTTGCTTAATACCCGCGACTAATCAAAAATAATGAGTAAACTGTCCCTCAATTAAATGTAAAAAAAATTGCTGGAATGCAAAAAAATTTTACGGTACCGCCATTCCGGGTGTATGATTAAAGAGACAGATATATTTGTAAAAGAAGATAAGATCTGCCTGTGACAATACTTGAAGCTTTAACCGTCAGCATAAGGGCAAGAGGCATGTTCTTTGCTTGTTTTAACTATCAGGCAGGTACGCCCAGCCAGGGAGAAAATTAGATGTTGTTCAGAAAACTTCGACGTTCCGGAGTCACACTCGCCGAAGCGATGGTCATGGTCATCGTTGCCGGCAGCCTGATGGTTCCGGTCATCGGCACCCTGCAACAGGGCGTCTATCAGACAACTTCCCTCGAGCTTAGAACTGCCCTGCAAAATTTGGCCGAATCGAAAATGGCAGAAATCACCTACAAAAGTCTCTACGAGGGAAGCAAGCCGACCGGCGAGGTGATTACCACCCAGTATCCCAATTCAACCTACCCTGAATACACCTTCACGTTAACGGTTGAGGTATTGAACGACCCGACCCTGGATGATGACAACGGCGAGTTCACCGGCAACATTCATGCCGATTTATTGGCCGTATCGATAGTTGCCTCGGTAAGCGCATCTCTAATCGGCGAAATGCCCGACATCGAACCGGTATCGCTGATGACCGCGATGTGCCCACCGCCACCTCCTCCTGATTACGTTTACACTGCCCATCCAACCGATAAAACAATTGGGGTGGTCAACCCGATGATTCCGGATCTCATCACCGAGATCCCGGTTTCCCCTGAAACACCGATGCAGCTGGCGGTTCACCCCAGCGGCAAGTATCTGGCAATAAAATGTCCCCAAAAGGTGTTGATGCTTGATCTGGTTTCCAATAGCTTCACCACGATCTACACAGTTACCTCCCCGGAAGAATTATGTGGGGAAACCACGGCTGAAACCGGAGAAGGCAACAATGGCGCAGCTCTCGACCGCGGTCTGTTATTCAGACCAGACGGTAAATTTCTCTACCTTACCCAACACGCATCCACACCAAAGATAGTTGTCCTCAAGCCAACCGGCACACCTACTGATCCCTGGGCCTGGTCTGTCGACATCCCCATGAATACGGACAAAGCCTGTGATCTGCGCCTGCTCGACGACGGCACGGTTATGGCCGCCAATGGAGTCAGTAGCAATAACCGGTTTTATCGTTTGAGCATGCATACTCACACGGCAATAGAAACCTACGCCGCCGGCTCCGACCCAACGACCAAAACCAACGAGCAATACGCCATTGCCCATGAGTGGGGTGGCAACAACGCATTCGCCAGGGTCGGCAATCTGCGCATCGCCCGCTTCAATACACATGCACCCACCGATTACCTCTCTGGACAGATCAGCGGTAGTTTTACCGATTTTACCGACACTAGAGCTCACAGCCTGCTAATGAGCCCTGATAACCGATTTTTGATCGCCGGCACATCCATGAATTCTACTGGGGCCTCTGACGAGCGCCTGGCAGCATTTAAGGTTGCTTCTTTAAGCATGGAATTGACAACCACTACCAACAGCCGCCTGGTTACCCGCGGTGCTACAGGCGGTGCCGGTGCCTGGCCGATTGCTCAACTTGAATACAGCCCTTATCGCGAGCAATTTATCTGTAAAACATCCGATAATCGTTTGTTGTTTCCAACTTTCACCAGTCTAACCGCCGGCAGTTATTCAGATATGACCGATATTCCGGCGAATCTTGGAATGTCTAGCGCCATAGCCGACGTCAAAGGTCGTCTCGCCGAATATGCCTGGTTGATCTGCTCAGATGGTGCCGCCAGCCACACTATCGAATGTATCGATATTTACGGCCAGGGCAGCAGCAGTTTGAGCGATCATGTAATTTCATTGCCTCTGCAGCCAAGGGGCATAGCCTTGAATGCTTCCGGCTACATCGGGGCTTATTCGTTTCAACAAACCGGTGCCGGGCCGAAAAAGCTCAATGTTTCCGACTATTCAGTGGCGGCTTTCCCTAACGGCATAAACTTCCCGACCCTCGGAAGAGCGGTCAAAACGACTTTTCTTCTCGATGGCAGCCTGCTGGTTCTCTCGGAAAAAGCAGACTGTGACTGTCACAAAACCGGTGACTTTTACCCCGGAATGGGGCTGGGTTATGATGATATGCACAATGGCTTTTTGCTTTATGAGGCAGACAACAGTGGCAATCCGCAGGCAACGCCATGCCTGGGCTTTGTAGCCCGCTCCGAAAGCGGCGGCACCGGCTTTAAGATTCGTGATCTGGCACCGATGCACCGGCGCAACGGCGCTTATGTTCTTATGAGCCGCGATGATCAGACCGACTCGCTCCTGCTCTGGATAGAAAGAAGCAGAATGCCCGGCTACACGCCCCAGCTCGCCACCGAAAGCTACCGCATCATGGGTTACTGGCGCAGCCTTTTTGATGGCTTCCCGACCCGGTCGGCGCGAAGACTGGCCCTGTCGGCCGACGACACGGTATTGGCCATTTATGACAATCAGGGCAACGGCACCAAGCAGGCCTTTTACTTTTA
>CAZTHA010000436.1:0-3498 GCA_964613435.1 uncultured bacterium | reverse complement strand
TCATACTCGATGTGATGGTGAATCGGTAAATTTTCAGATCGGGCATATACCTGCCAAAGGCCGGTTATGCCCGGTTTCGCTTTTAGTCTTTTCTTTTCGAGCTCTGAATATTTCTCGACGATAAACGGCATTTCCGGTCTCGGCCCGACGATGCTCATTTCACCTTTGATTACATTGAGCAGTTGCGGCAATTCATCGAGGCCGGTTGCGCGTAAAAAGGCGCCAACTCTGGTTATTCGCGGATCGTTTTGCATTCTTGGGGTTTCAGCGTAGGCGGGTGAATCGATGCTCATCGTTCGGAATTTGAGAATTTCAAATAGTTTGCCGTTAAGACCTACGCGCATTTGTCGAAAAATCACCGGACCACTTGAGTCGATTTTGATCAGAACGGCAATCAATAAAAAAGCCGGCGAAAGAACCAGCAACCAGAACAAGGCAAACAAAAAATCAAAAATGCGTTTTATTTTCAGGGTAAGGCCTTTGTCATGAAGCGAATCCAGGCTGATCAAAACCGTGCCGTCGAAAAAAAGACCCTGCAGATTGCGCAGGTAAAAATTGCCCAGCGAGGGAACAAGATGGATGCGCATGCTTTTTTCGAGCGACTTTTCCCGTAACTCCCAGATTTCGTCGTAACTGATCTGGTTCGACACCAGAAAGAGCTCATCGATTGACGTTTGCTCGACGAATTCTTCTATTTTCTGCAATTCGGGCTTGTCGATCAAAGCCAGTCCGCAGGCCGGATTGTTTTGAATTCGACTGCGAAGAAAAGAAACATTTTCAGAATCGCCTATTATCGCAGCTTTTCGGGTCGCGATTCCCCGACGGTGCAGACTGCCTTTCAAGCCATAAGCGGCCTGACGCGAAACATTGCCGAGAAAAATCAGTGAAATCCAGCTGAAAAACAGAACCAGACGCGAATAATCGTAGCCCTTGTAGAGAAAGGTCATCGCCATGAGCACAAACAAAAGCATGATGCTCGCCTTGAAATGAAAAAGCAGCTCGTCGATCTTGAAAATTGTAGGTTTTTGCCGGTAGCCGCCGCCGGCAAAGCTTATTAAATGCCAGATCAGCAATGATACGGCCAGTAATAAGCCATACTGACCTGGGTTTTGAACATATTCAACTTCAGGAAAAAGTCCCGAAGTTCTGATAAAGTATCCGCACAGCCCGGCCAGTATCAGAGAAATACTGTCTGATAAAGCGTTTATCAGACCGGGCAGCCATTTTTTCATCGATTTTGCCGGCCCGCAGAGATCATTTTGAAAAACTGATACCAGATAAAGGCGACCAGAACCGATACCAGCGTCGCCACAACAATGTATCGTGCGGTAGGAGCCGCATCATTTTCTTTTGGTTCCGCTGACCCGGTTTTTTCTATTTTGCCTGGTGCAGCAACGATCTTCAGTTCAGGAGCTGGCTTTGAAGATTGTGTAGAAGATTTTTTCTCGATGATCGATGGTTTTTCGACAGTGCCTTGCGACTTTGTAGATTTGCCCGATTTGTCAGATTCGTCTGCTTTTGCTGCGCCCGTGCTTAAAACAGTATTGCCTTTTTCTGATTTCTCAGTTGCAACCTTGGCCGGACTCTTCGATTCCGGGGCTTTTTGAGAACGGGATTTGCTTTCTTCAGGCCTTGGGTAAACCTTGACCCCGGCTTTTGTTTCCATTCTAAAGTCGATCAAATCGGCGAGATCTTCACAAAAATCTTCGAGTTCGCTTTTTTTGCCTATCGGAAAAGTGAGTTTTGTCGTATTGCCCGGGTTTCGTGACGGCACAAAAGTCAGCACGATTTCTGCAGGCTTTTGAAAATAGTCTATTTCTTTGATCTCGTTGCGCCCGATCAACGCTACTACTGGTTCTTTACCCTTTTCACAGGTGTGAAAAAATATCGAGTTCGATGTCAGCAGCAGCCAGACTTCGCCGGCAATTTTCCCCGAGTCAGGCGAAATTGCCTTGAGAATCTTTTCGTCTGGGCCAAGATAGATGGCTATGTCCTGTCTGATTTTTTCTGGTATGCCGGCAACTGAAACCATGGCTATTCCTCGTCGTCGAGCTCGTCCAGTTCATCCAGCATGTCCAGGCCTTCGCTTTCTTCGTCATTCTCATAGGCCTCCATGGTTACCTGATACTGGTAGAGCATGTTTTCAACATAGGTTTTGAAGTCGTCCGGTTCAAAGGCATCGGCCGGAATTCTCGATTGAATGGTAAGTATCTCACGCTCTTGAAATTCAGTTTCGCTTTCTTCGTCTTCTTCTTCGTCAAGATCGCGAATCTCATCGTTTTCAATTGGCACCGGAATCTTGACGATGCTGAAGGAGGCATTGATAAAATCAGCGTTGGCATAAAACAGGCTGACCAGATCATCTCTGGTATAATCGGTTATGTCGCGCATATAAAGGCCCATGGCCACAGTTTGAATGCCCAGGGTTTCCTCGTTGTCTTCGAGGGCAATATAGCCGTCGATCGTTTCTTCATACTGAAACTTCCAGATTCGCCCGATCTCTTCGTCGTCTTCAAAAATGCATTCATAAGTAGTGCATTCTTCTGCCATAACTTCTTCTATTCTTACCGCAAAATCAGCAGCTTCCATTTTTTTGCCTTTCAAATTCCAGTCTCAATATCTGATTCATGAATATAACATTTATTGCCCCGATGAAAAAGTCTGATCTGCAAACCATGTTTGTATGTGACATAACTTTCCCACATTTTCCAGCCGACCTATTCTCTTTTTTAAAGCCAATTGAAGTCGGAAAAATAATCATCTATTTCTCTTACTCTAATGTTTCTTAATAAGAGAGGCACGATGATAGAATCAAAAAAATTGCCTTCTTGTTTTTGTACAAAACTTTGCTTAAAATAAACTGGAGCAATAAATCAGGGGATAGAGAATGAAACTTTCGAGAGCCAAAGCATTTATCAGCATTATTTTGACAGTGTTTTGTCTGCTGTTTTCGTATCAATTATTGATCTTTGCGCAGCAGCCCGAAACTAATATTCCAGCAGAATTACAGGAGCTTTTGCGGGGCAAATCTTCAGACTTTAGTTCGGCAGCTTCGCAGCTTAAAGAAACAGATCTTCCTGCAGCTTTGGCTGTTATCGAGTTGTTAAAATTCAAAGGCCTACACCAGGAAATTTCCGCAAGTGTGGACCAAATCAACAGTTTTGAATCTAAGATCAAGTCCAGATTAGAAAATTCTTCAGTCATTTCGTTCTCTAAAACCGATACCTGCTGCAAGAAAATCGAAGCAAAAGAAATCGAAATTACAGGCCAAAAGCTTGTCATTCCTGAATATTACATTGCCGAAGTCAGCCTGGCCATAACCGGCGTAATCCCAACCGGCGAAGCAGGCACTATCTTTCCTGATATCCAGGTCAACATATTTTCTCAATCAGATATAACTGAATACGGTCTTTTCATTGATGGAAAAGCCATTCCAAACAATAATGTAGATTATCAAAGAAACGTCCCGGTATTTTCTCAGAGAATTTTACCAGAAAC
>CAZTHA010000435.1:0-3501 GCA_964613435.1 uncultured bacterium | reverse complement strand
GTAGCCGGCATTGGGGTTCTCGGTGAGTTTTTCGAGAAGCTCGACCGCTTCGAGGTTGCGATTCTGTTTCAGCGCTGCGATAGCCTTGAGAAACAAACCTTGGAGGTCATTTTCCGAAAGTCGCAGGATCTCATCGGCGAGCATTTCGAGATCGGCAAATTCTTCGAGTTTTCTCAAGATATGCCCGAGGGCGATCATTGTTTCAACTTTCGGGTGAAACTGTCGGGCCAGAGTTTCCTGGTAAAGCTCAGCTGCCCGCGGATACATGCCCTTTTCAGCGACGACCTCAGCAAGACGTTCGAGAACGAATGGATCATCAGGCTTCAGGCTCAAGGCAAGCGAATACTCGGAGATGGCCAGATCAAGCTGGCGGGTTTGCTGATAAATCTGCCCAAGCTTACTGTGGCCGTAAGAGTCGGTTGGATGGAGAATAGTTGCACGCTTCAGTTCCATCATAGCCAGACCGGTTTCACCCATCTCACGGTAGATCATGCCGAGCTGGTAGTGGGCATAGGCGTCATCGGGAGATAGCTGAATACACTTTTGCAGGTTGTTTCTTGCGTCGGGCAGATTGCCCTGGCTGCGCTCAAGCATGCCAAGCTGATAGAAGGCCTTTGACATGAAGCGATTCAGTTCAAGAGACTTGTGGAATGAAGCCCTGGCCTTGTCGGCAAAACCGCTGCGCATGTTGAGAATTCCGTGATAGAGATGTATTTCAGCGATTTCCGGGTCGAATTTAATGCATTCTTCCATGGTTTCCAGGGCAAGATTCAACTCGCCTCTCTCTTCATGAAGCTGGGCGAGATGCATCAATAACGCGAAGTTTTCAGGAGAACGCCTGATTTTTCGTTTAATCGTTTGAATTTCTTTGTCAATGCCATCAGAAAGGAATTCAGCCAGGGTTTCAAAGCGCGGACGCTGTTCTTTTTCGTGTTCAGCGATAGTTTTTGCCGGTTCTTCCTCGCTGGATTGTTCCGAGTCAGTCGCGCTCAGTGCAGCAGCTTCTTCTGCGCTAAGTATTGCTTCGGCAGAGGCGGCCTGCATGGTTTGCTCAATTTCGCGTTCCGTTTCTTCAAAGGATTCGCCGATTACCGGCAAGCCGCTTTGTGAGCCAGTTGGATAACTTTCGGGAAGCTTTTCGCTGCGCGGGGTTTCATTGATTTCGTTGTCTTCGATGAGCCAGAAGGTAATTTCAATCAGGCCCCACAAGGCCAAAATGCCGCTCAAAAGACCCGCGCCAAGCAGGGCAATTGGATAACCACTGAGAATCTGGCTCAGGTAAAGAAGGGCGAAAACGAAACCGCCGACAAAAACCTTGAGAAAAGCACCGATGGGGAATTCGCCGGCTGTCTGGCCGATCGGGATTTCTTCATACATGTCGGCAACCGGATCACCTATTTTTTGTTGCATGATTCGCGGATCATTTTTTTCATCGAGGATTCGCCCGCATTGACCGCAAATTGCTGCAGAAACAGGATTTCGCAAGGCGCATTGTGGGCATACCACTAAAAGAGTTCGATTGCATGCGATGCAGCTTAAAGAATCTCGGTTGTTTACCGCGCCACAACCAGGACAGTTTACCATTTCCACGTTAATGCCTGCTCTCTTCAAAGTGATGATCTATTATGCTCCAATTGCCGCTGATCTGAAATTCGATTTCTTCCCGGTCGGTTTCGAGAAACCTGCCGTTATGGGGCGTGACCGTGCCGGCCAACTTAAGCGGTTGGTAGACCTGAAACGATTCGATGCAGCAGTGGTCCCAGCTGATGACCAGTAAACCATCATCGAAACCCTCGAGGATGGGCGAATCGTCAGCATTGGTCTGGTAGTGATCTTTCAGTCCAGGATCAAGCTCGGAAACTTTTTGCCAAAGGGTTTTACTGTCCCTGGCACCCGCCGATATCGCCCACATTATTGCCGGAATTGACGGCGATGGTATGTGCCCGGATGTCGCCAGATTCTTTTCAACTAGAATAAGTCTGATTTCGCTCAATTTTGCCGATTCTCCGTGTTTTGCACGTCATTTGCGCCGGGTTCTTCTGTTTCTTCGGCTTCAGGTTCTTCTGAAAGACCTTCGGCCTCTCGCCAGAAGTATGCCATCGGTTCACCCATTACCGCTCCGAAAAGAGCCAGGACAAAAACCATCAAATAAGAAGTTTCGAAATCAATGAAAAAATAGACCAGGGGTGATACGGCCAGTCCGGTGATCATGCCGGCCATGCAGCCGATTATGGTTGATTCGTAGACAGAAATGAATGCGCCGAGGGCTGAGCCGAGAAAAAGTCCCATCAGAGCATACTGGGGCGCGATACTCTCGGCAAAAACCGCGCCGATAGTGCCAAAGGCAATGACCAGCGTGCAGACCATGGCATAAACCATGAATCTTGTGGTTTGTCGCGGGGAGGCCAGTATGCTCATAATAATATCAAATCAATATTTTAAAATTGTTTTTTCGTAATAGTATTTGTTTTTCGGGTTTTCAGCAACGAATGTCGTCAGTTCTGACAGGTAGGCTGTGCCATCAATGGTCGCGGCCTGGGTGCAAATTGCCTTGATTTCGGCAAGGTTTTTTTGAATTTCTTTGTAAGAGTTGCGGGTTTTTAAAGGTCTGGTTGTTCTGACCACCGCTCTCAGTTTATCCTGATTGCTGCCTTCGGGAAGGTCGAGAAGTTCA
Source organism: uncultured bacterium (assembly GCA_964613435.1). Classification (GTDB taxonomy): domain Bacteria; phylum Muiribacteriota; class Ozemobacteria; order Ozemobacterales; family Ozemobacteraceae; genus DYKG01. Next base: position 827 of record CAZTHA010000435.1, on the reverse strand, counting down.
AGCTGTATTATCTGATAGTCGTTGAGAGTAAGTGCTTCACGAATGCCTGCAAGAATCTGGCTGCGAATTTCATCGGAAATGGCGAGCGCTTCCTGGTTCGGGTTCATTTTATTCCAGTAATTGCCGATTTTGCTTTTTATTTCAAGGGAGCGATCAGCCAGATCAGCTCTAATCGAGCGGCTGTTGGCAAGTTCAGTTAACTGCTGTTGCAGAGCAGTTGCTTCGTCGATGTCTTCGTCTTCGCCTGTTTTGACCGAGTCCAGGTCCAGCTTGGCGTCTTCGCTGTCAATATCACCATTGGATTCGATAATATCCATGGTGTCCTGCATCATTTCTTCTGAATAACCCAAAAATTCCATGTCGCCCTTTGTTGAGCCGATCAAGGGACCGGTAACCAGTAAACTCAGGCTAAGGCCTATTGAAAGAAGGTTTCTTCTCATCGGAACATCTCCTGAAAAAATAGTTTTGTGGATTATAACACAATTTTTGCCGTTAATCAGTTATGGTTTAATGGTAAATTCCTGAAAGGCTTTTTTGAGCTTTTCAAGGGTAACGGCAGGGTCTTCAATGATTATTTTGGCGCCGGCAGTTATATCGACAAAGCCAAGCTCGCGAGAGTAACGTGGAACTACGTGTTGATGCAGGTGCGGGATGCTGGCCCCGGACGCTTCGCCAACATTGAAGCCAATATTGTATCCGGCAGGTTGATAGGTCTTGTCGAGCGCGGTTAAAGCGTGATTAAGCAACAGTTGCATCTGCAGGGCTTCTTCAGAATCAAGCTCGCGGGGGTCCTGAATGTGACGCAGAGGGAAAAGCAGCAGGTGCCC
>CAZTHA010000434.1:0-3505 GCA_964613435.1 uncultured bacterium | reverse complement strand
AGTCCTGGCGGAGCTTCAGCAGCAGGCTCTGCAAACTCTGTTCCAGACTGGTTCTATCTGCAAGTATCCGGGAATTATTCGTCGACTCTCTCCAGAAAAATGAAGCCAGCAACAGTGACAGCAAAGCCAGAGCGACAACCATGCAGATTTCTACCAGACTGAAGCCTGGCCGACCGGTCATTTTAAAATCCGCAGCTGTCATAAAAACTCCTATGCAGATTTTAACCCATTTTCAGCAAAATCTCCAACGCTGGAAGCCCCTTGGCCAATCTTTGGCCAATCTTCCACAATTTTTGATCTTCAGCATAATCTTGGGCTCCATTTGAACAACCAAACTATTCTCCGGCCCCGGCCAAAAATTGTTCATGGACTTTTCTTGCCTTTAATTCCCGAGCCAACTGGCTGGCCGTTTTTCCGTATGAGGTCATCTTTTCGGGGTCAGCCCCCAACTTCAGGCATTCTTGAGCCAGTTCAAGACAATCACTGGTGGCAGCGTAATGCAGCAGGGTCATTCCTTGTGAGTCGGTGGCATCGATATCTGCACCAGAATTTACCAGCAAAAGCAGCAAATCCTTGCCCCATTCCGGAGCGATTTTTTCAATGAACAGAACTCGCGCCAGCAAAGCCGGGGTATCACCATCGACATTACGCTGAGATGGCTCGGCACCGGCTTGAATCAGACTGCTCAACGCTCTACTGTCGCCATTGCGGGTTGCGGCATGATGCAGACAATTCCAGCCTCGATTATCGGTCTTTCTGGCATCGGCACCGGCCTCAAGCAATAGCTTGACCATTTGAGCACTTTTGGCAAGCATTAACGGAGTAAGACCGGCTCCATCAGTATCGGCATCGGGGCTAAGCCCCTGCCCGAGCATGGCTTTAACCTCCTCCAGATCCTCGCTCGAAACCGCCAGTGAAAAGCGGGAAAGCCTTTGCTTTTCGTCCTCGGCAAAAGCCGGGGGCAAAGTCTTCATTTCGAGTTGATTGTCTGCCAGGCCAAGAGCGTCGCCAGAGTCGCCGGCAAAGCCTGAAGTAACAGCGATAGTTATCAGCAAGAATAAGCTTAAAGCGATAAAACCTGCACCGTTGAAAAATTTCATAAATTATCCTCTCCTGAAAGTGACAATAAATTTTAGCGTACCCCGAATTTTTCTTCCAGCCCATTCATGGACAGACGGCGAAAAGAAAATTAGTTTAGTCAAAGTCACTTTTCTGGTATCCTTGGCAAGAGACGCAATAGACCCGGAGGACAGTTTTGAGCGATTCAGCGCCAACCCTTTGCCGAATACTGTTTATCGACATTGTCGGTTTCAGCAAAAAGCCATCCCATGACCAGAAAGAGCTGATTCTCAAATTGACCGATCTGGTTCGACAAACTCCGGCAATCTCGACGCTGGAAAAAGCCAGCCGTGTCGAGCTGCCCACCGGTGACGGCATTGCCCTTGCCCTCTGGGGTCCGGCGCAATTACCGCTTCAAGCTGCTCTGGAGCTTGCTGCCAGAATAAAAGAATACAATCACACTGCCCCACCCTCGCTGCAGATTGAAGTAAGAACCGGTATCAACAGTGGCGAAGTGTTTACCATGGCCGACATCAACCAGAATCGTAATATTGTCGGCGAGGGAATAAACAATACCCAGCGCGTCATGGATTTTGGCAACACCGGCCATATACTTAGTTCAAAGCGGCTCGCCGATGAAATTCTCGCAGAGAATCCTGAGTATGCACCTTTGCTGCACGATGCCGGACTTTTTGCCGACAAACACGGGCTCGAGCACCATATTTTCAATGTTTTCAATTACCAACTGGGAAATCCGGAAACTCCCACCCGCAACCGCACCAATAATCAAGGACAGGTCCAGGTCCATTTCTGGAAAAAACTGCTCGACCTGATGCACAACGAAGGCCAATTTTTGCGCCACCCCAGCCTCGAACCGGCCCACCTTTTTCTCGCGTTGACCAAATCAGCGGACAGTCTGACCGTAGCCACACTTCAGGATCAGGGCATCGACCCCACCTTTGCCAGGCGAGAGCTTAGACGACTGCTTGGCAAAAAAGATGCAGGCAACGTTCGCGGCTATTCCAAAAATCTGCAGAAGGTTCTGGCAAATGCTTGGGAACTCGCCGCATCCGAAAGCAGTGACATCGGCGAGGCACATCTTATACGAGCCCTGTTCGCCACAGAAGAAGCGGCCGATGTTCCGCCACTGCTGACCCAAATTGGTATCGACCCCAACTCTTTTCTCAAGCCATTCGCGAGCTTCGACCCTTTTGCCAGCTGCGTCATCGCACCGCCTGCCGTGATTAATTCAGTTCAAAAGCCTGAGCCCACCGCACCAAAGAGTTTCAACAATCAAGATTTGGCCGAATATGCGTCAGACTCTGGAAGTGAAGTTCTCCATCAGGCAATGGTTACCCAGCCGCTGGCCAACAATTTAAACGCGACCGAAGCAAATCTGCTACGCGTTTCCCTGATCGTCAAAAACGGGGCGCAGCAAGGCCGGGTTTTCAACTTTAGCGAGCCCGAACTTTTCATAGTCGGGCGTTCACCCCAGGCGAACTTTGTTCTCGACCAGAACGATTCCTGCGTTTCCCGCCGGCATTTCATGATCGAAATCGTGCCGCCACGCTGCTATATCAAAGATTTTGCTTCGTTGAACGGCACCTTCGTCAATGACCAGCGCTGCCAGGAAGCTGAGCTGAAAGACGGCGATATTATAACCGCCGGTCAAACATCTTTTCTGGTAAAAATTGCCGCAGAAGGTGCCGACCTGCCCGAATGCAAGCGCTGTGGCGACCGCTTTCACCCCAAAAGCGACGGAAACTCGGATTCTACCATTTGCCCAGCCTGCCACAAGGAAATCGAGCTCGAGAATGCCGATCAATTTGCCCGCACCAAGGTACCGGTTAGAGCTTTCTGCTGTGAATGCCAGGTCGACTTAAGCAACCAGGCCGGATCAGACGGCCTTGGCCTGCAATTGGCCAAAGTAGCCACCTACTGCTGTCCTGACTGCGTTGCCATTAAAAGCAAAAATCACGGCACGGTCGGGCGCTACCGACTTTTGCAACAATTGGGCCAGGGAGGCATGGGCGCCGTCTATCTTGCCTGGAACCAGGACAGCTGCCGACTTGGTGCTCTTAAAAAAATTATCCTGCCCAAACCTGATTCTCGGGCAGCCCAGCGTTTTTTGCGGGAAATGAAGATCATGACCGGCCTCGACCACCCCAACCTGATTAAAATTTTTCATGACGGCATCGACGGCGATTCGCCTTATTTCGTTTGTGAATATGCCGATGCCGGCTGCTTGAGCAGCCTTATCCGCAAGCAGAAAAAAATGACCATCACCCAGGCATTGCCGATTATCTTCGATGTTCTAGACGGGCTTGAATACTTTCACCATTCCGGGCACATCCACCGCGACCTCAAACCGTCAAACATCCTTTTGAAATCTGACACGAGCGATGGCAAAATCACCGCGAAGATTGCTGACTTTGGTCTGTCGCGA
>CAZTHA010000433.1:0-3514 GCA_964613435.1 uncultured bacterium | reverse complement strand
AAACGGGGGAAACAATGAAATTTCTGCTAAATACCTGGCTCGGAAGAGGAGTGGCCCTGTTCGCACTTACCCTGATCATGGCCATAGGCGGGTATCTGATCGATCCGGCCTACTTCCAGAATCCGATCGGTGAAGGAGAACTTGGCCTTCTTGCCGCAGATGGTTACAGCATGCCGGCTACCAGTGAAATAGAAGTCATCGTAGATGGGGTCGACCCTCTTCAAATAGACTTAAAATCAGCACAAGGGGATTTCAGCGGCACAATCGAGGTGCTTGACCCTAAAGGACAGCTGGTTCTCTCGAACCAGTTCGCCCTGCGTTTTTTTCCAAAAAGCTTCATGCCCAACCACGCAAAATGGCAGACATTTTATGCCCCGGCATTAACCCGGGGAACATATTCTTTGCGTCTGACCCAGAATACTCCGGGAAAAGCCAATATTTATTTCTACCAGGGCCCGTTCCTGGTTAGAATGGCTATGCTGCCACTTACCGCCGGGTTCTTCCTTCTGGTAATTATTTTCACGCTGGCGCCTGCACCAGACAATAAAGAAGAGCCGGCTTGAGGAATCATTCCGGAATATGTTATAAATTCTTTAGGGGTTACAAAGCATTACCTGACTATTTAGTTTATTTTTATTGATTGAGGGGGAAACCTATGGCTAATTGTGAATGTCTTCAGGGCTGCCCGTTTTTCAATGACAAAATGCCGGATGATTCGGGCATGGGGGCTATTTTCAAGAAAAAATACTGCCAGGGTGACTTCGACAAGTGCGCCCGCTACATGGTATTCAAAGCTCTTGGCAAACCGAAGGTTCCGGCCAATCTCTACCCAAACATGCATGATCGAGCCAAGGAATTGATAGCCAAGGGCTGATTTTTTTTCGGTACCCTTCCGATTTTGGCCATAAGGATTTATAATACTAATGTTATGGTCAAAGATGGAGGCGGTATCATGAAAATAAAATTTTCATCAGTTCTGCTGCTGGTGGTTTTGTTAGCGGCAGTAACTTCGATTTGTCTTGCTGATGCGCGGGCTGAATATGAGGCCTATGTCTCTGCCTACAACGCGTATCGCAATGCTGTTCTTGAAAAAAAATCTGATGCAGAAATTAAATCTCTGCTCAACACCTATCTGGATGCTAAAAATTCATACGAAGGTAATTTGCATCGGTCTTCGGATGAAGTTCTCGATGGCACTACTGGCGTAGAAAACTCATCATCAGCCAATGAGTATCAGGAATTCGTCGATTCAGGGTCTTCATCGTCAATAGCGACCTCAACCCGTGCGGTTGAGCTTCCTGAAGGTCTCAAACGCATTCTTGACCAGCTCTGGTCAGAAAAGGGTCGAAAAGCACCGGATGCGATGATGAAGCTTTTAACAGCCTTCATCAAAAACAATCCGGATTCAAAATTCGTTGACATGGCCCGCTACGAGCTAGCCAAAGCTTATGACCTTCTCAAAGACAACCAGAAAGCTTCAGCGCAGATTCTCAGCCAAATCATCAAGAATCGCCCGAATTCAAAACTTGCCGGCCTAGCCAATCAGCGCCTCTCTTATTATGCAGCCAGCAAAAACCATCTGGCCTGGAAGCAGGTTTTAAACAGCTCTTATGCTGATTCACAGGCAAGTTATGCCAAATATCGCGATACCAGCTGGCTGGCTTTTCCGGTAAAAGCGACTCGCTGGGTTGGTTACGTCAGCAAACTCTTCAAATTCAACAGCAATCAGGATAAATATGAAAAATTCCAGATCGCTTATGAAAATCTTGGCGCACAGTTTGCCCCGCCGGTTGAAATAACTTTTGACAAATTTGTTCCGGCCACAGGACCTTCAAGCGATACGGCAGACGTAAGCCTCAGATACAAAAACTCAGATGCCTGGTATGCTAGATGGAAGTTGATGAATGAAGCCAGACACAGCATCGATGTTCAATATTTCATTATGAATAAAGATGTTTTCGGAATGTCGATGCTTGGGGTTCTGCTCAAAAAAGCCCGCGAAGGTGTAAAAATCAGACTGATGCTCGACTCTCGCGGAACCAAGCAACTTACCCGCAAACTTCTCGGCCAGGACTTTCTCCAGGAACTGACCGAATTACCCAACTGCGAAGTAAAGGTATTCAACCCGGTTCACTCGAATCTGCTGACCATGGTCACAGACATTCGTAAAGCCATGGCTTCGAACCATGACAAAATTCTGGTTATCGACAACGAATATAGCGTTGTCGGCGGCAGAAACATTTCAAAAGATTATTTCGTCGATGCTGTCGATCACCCCGAGTGCTATCGCGACTGCGACGTTATCATCAAAAGCCCCGACATTGCCAGACAGCTCTCATTCGCCTTTGATGAAGAATTTTCCAAACTCAAAACTTACAAGATCGGCGATGAACTTTGGGGCAACATCGATGTCATGAGCTATGAGCTTTTTGCCGCACGCGATACGATGTTCAGCCACATTTTAAATGAGCGTTTTACAGTTACCGCCGAAGTCGAAAAAAAATACCTCAATAGCGCAAAAGATTGGCTACAGGAACTGGCCGGGTATAAGACCATGCGCAGTTTCACCGGTTTCGATCCATTTGCCAACGCTCACGAAGCCTATGCAAAGATTATCGACAAACATTCACTCGGTGGCCCGCGCAACGACATAACCGACCAGATGGTCAAATATATCGATGGCTGCAAAAAAGAAGTTCTGATTCAAAACCCCTATGTGGTGCTTACTGAAAGAATTTTTGCGGCGCTGCAAAGAGCCGGTCGCAAGGGAGTCAGCGTAAAGATTCACACCAACAGTCCTTATTCAACGGACAGTCTTGCCACTCAGGCAATGTTTTATGCGGACTGGAAAAGAATTCTTTCGCAAATACCCAACGCACGAATTTTCGTTTACTACGGCAAGCAAAAGCTGCATGCCAAAAACTGGGTTTTTGACGGAAAAATCGGCGTTGTCGGCACTTACAATCTTGACTACATGAGTGAGCAGATCAATTCTGAAGTAGTGGCGGCAATCAAATCAAATGAATTTGCCAAAGAACTGCGCAGCGAAATCTACAAAGATATTGCCAACTGCAAGGAATATAAAGTCACTATTGACTCTGAAGGCAAAGTAGAAGCGGTCTTTGGCCCAGATGACGTCCAGGGTAAAAATTTCTGGCTGCTCAAAACCCTGTCAAAATTCACAATATTTAAAAAGTTGATTTAAAATCTTCGAAGATAAAATTCTATCAGAATTTAACCAAAGGGGCATTTCTTCAGGGAATGCCCCTTTTTTGGGTAGATTATTTGAAGAGGTCAGCCGCCGATATCTTTACGATAATGAACCTTGGCAAGGCCTAACAGCGAAATGTCCTGGTAAACCTTGTTCTTCGCCAGTTCCAAAGTTTCACCGATCGCAGTTATGCTCAACAATCGCCCGCTTTTGAATTTCATGCCATCGGCGTCTTCTGATTTGCGGCAGTTGGAAAAATAAACATAGGAATCCTGGATCTTCTCCAGGCCTTCAATGATCGGG
>CAZTHA010000432.1:0-3522 GCA_964613435.1 uncultured bacterium | reverse complement strand
ACTCGCAGGTCGGAAATCCTTGTTGTTAAAAATCTGCCAAATTCTTTACATTTTTTCTGCAGAAAATTTGACAGATCCGAAAATTTCATTAAAATTGAGCTAAGCGCACGCGCTGCGAAAACCCTTGCCCCCCATTTAAAGAAGGTTTTAAGACTTTTTGTGCCGAACAAAAGAGGAATATGGCCATTTTACTCAGTAGCAGGCCATAGGTCTGGCAGGGGGTGAAGATAAAAATGCTGTCTTAAATCATTTTGAATGCTACAATTAAAGAAATTACCTTCAGCATGGAGACATACTTATGAAAGCCGGTTTTGTGCAGTTCGCTCCAGAATTCTGTCAATATGAAAAGAATCTGATGCTGGTCGAAGATATTCTTGAAACTACCGATCAGGTTGATTTGCTTGTGCTGCCAGAATTGGCAAATTCAGGCTATCATTTTACCAGCCGCAAGCAAGCCTGGGAAAATTCCGAAGAAGTCTCTGATAGCCGCTTTATCAAACTACTGGAAAAATATTGCCGCAAACGGAATTCCTATATTGCCTCGGGCTTCAATGAAAGAGATGGAAATCGCCTCTTTAATTCGGCGGTTCTGGTGGGGCCAGAGGGCCTGGTGGGAAAATACCAGAAGATTCATCTTTTTCTCAATGAAAAAGACATTTTTTCGCCCGGTGAAGCCGGCTTGCCGGTGTTCGAGACCCCGATCGGAAAAATAGGTTTACTTGTCTGTTTTGACTGGATGTTTCCCGAAGTCTGGAGAATACTGGGAATGAAGGGCGCCGATGTTATCTGTCATTGTTCAAATCTCGTTTTGCCAGGCTTCGCCCAGCGTGCCGTTCCGATTCATGCGCTGATAAACCATGTATTCGTCATAACTGCCAATCGTATCGGCCAGGAGGAGCATTTGACCTTTACCGGCATGTCAACGATCGCTGATCCTCTCGGGAATGTAGTATACCAGGCCGGTGCCGATACCACCGAAGTCAGGTTTTTCAATTTCGACCTGGAACTGGCTCGGAACAAGCAGATGACACCAAGAAATCATTTGTTTGAAGATCGACGCCCCGAACTTTATCAGGAACTTACCAGCCTCTGACAAGGAGTAACATGAGGCCTATCGCGATATTGCTATTGATCTGCAGCCTGTTTCTGCTTGCATGTGACCAAAACATCGAAGAAAGAAATCATTTGCAGCAGATAAATGTCTGGCTCGATGCAAGTCCCGAGCTTTTGGCCGTTTTGCACGAGCAGATGCAGTCTGCAGAGAATGCTGGTGCGAAGATGAAAGTTAACTTTCGCTCGATTCGCTTCGAAGATCTTAAACCCGCGATAATGGGCTGCCGACAAAACAATTCCCTGGAAAAACCAGATTTGATAATGTTTTCTTCTGACTGGCTCGGCGAACTGGTTGAGGCTGGCCTGGTCGCGTCTTTGCCCATCGATGCCAACGCTTATTTGCCACTTGCTGCCTCAGCCATGAAGTGGCAGGGCGGGTGCTATGGTCGCCCCTGGAGCCTTGATACCGTTGCCTTGCTGGTCAACCGCAAGTTGGTGCCCCAGCCCCCCGAAAACTTTGAGCAGATGCTCGAAGTAAGCCGCAACCTGCCTGAAGGCATTTTTCCGCTGATTTATGACAACAAGAACTTTTATTATCATGCGGCCTGGTTTCATGCGTTTGCCGGCCCGGTTTTTAACGATGGAAGACCGGTTCTCAACTCTGAATTGGCGTGCCGTTCCTTCGATTTCGTTTATGATCTCGAAGCAAGACATGGTCTGGTGCCGGCCAAAGCCAATCAGGCGGCAGCGATAAACCTATTTGCTGCCGGTCAGGCAGCTATGACCATCAACGGACCCTGGGCGGTGCCCGATTTTATCAGAAACCGCGTTGATTTCACGGTTGTGCCGGTGCCATCTCCAGGCGAGGGGCTTCAGGCAAGGCCTTTTGTCGGTATCAAGGGGCTGGCAGTGACCAGTTTCGCTAAAAACGCAACTTTGGCCCAGAAAGTTTTGCGCCATTTGACTTCAGAAGAAACGATGCAGAAAGTTGCCGAGCGATCTTCATTGGTGCCATGCTTTAAGTCAGTGGCCGGTAATCGCCAGACCTGGATGAAAGGATTCGTTGACCAGGCTGAAAGAGGTTTTTTAATGCCGGCCGATCCGGAAATGAAATTCGTCTGGTCTGAAATGAACCGAGCTTTGCGCTTGCGCTTCATTGCTTCGGCAACCTCGTCAGATTTGCTCAATGAGGCACAGATGCGCATAGAAAAACAGATTGAACGGGAGGTGGGCGGCAAAAAATGAAAAAGATCCTGATGATTCTATTTGTCTTAATCGTCTGCCTGCCAATGTTGCTGGCCTTTATTCATGCTTCCGGATTCGCCGGCGAAAAAATTGAGACGATGATGAAAACCCGCGCTGAACACCGCTATCTGGTTGCCCAGAACCTGATGCTGCAGAAAATGGCGGAAGTTAGACTTAAAGCGGGAATTATCGGTCAGAATCGCAATATTCGCACGGCGGTTGAGAGTGCCGATCTGCTCGAACTTATTGATCTACTGAATGGTTTGCAAAAAGACCTCGGGGTAAATTCCGGAGGAATCGAAATTTTCCAGGGCGTCGATCGTTTGATGGTTGCAGAACCAAGAAATTCTGAGGTTTTCGCCGGTCGGGATATGGTCGCGACGGTGTTGCAGGGAAATCTTGCCGAAAAAAATCTGTTCGTCGGTGAACGTTTGGTTTTTATGGCGGGTGTGCCAATTTATGCTCAGGGGAATTCCTTGCCGGTTGCGGCATTGATTCTATACCAGGTTGTCAATGAAGCTACGGCAGATCAAATCAAGGCGATTGCCGACGCAGAAATTGTTCTGTGGGCTGAAAAAGATGGCAGCAGTCGAATCCTGGTATCGACGCTGATCGACAATGGCCGGCGAACATTTCCGGTTTTAACCGGGTTGAACGATGCCGTCAGAGAAGTGAATGTCGGCTCGCGCAGATTTCTCGTGCGTGCGGGAAAATTCAGCAGTGAAAATGGCGCCTTTTATCTTGGCGTAGCCCTTGAAAAAAAAGAGCTGAACGAAATACTGACCTCGCTGCGTCAGGTTTTTGTTAGAACCGGCGCTGGTGCCATATTATTTGCCATGCTCGTTGCCCTTTTATTTGCGGGCATTCTTACTCGCCCGCTCGGTGCTCTGGTAAGGTCGGCGCAGCAATTTGGTGCCGGTGAGCTTAAAGAAAGCTGCGAGATTTCAAGTGTCGTGCCTGAACTTAATTTCCTCGCTTCTACTTTCGCAAAAATGATGGGGCAAATAAGGCAGAAAATTGAAGAACTGGAAGCTGCCCGCAATTCTCTCGATCGCAAGGTTTTCGATCTTTCAGTCCGCAACCTCATCAACCAGGCGATTATCAGCAAGAGCGAAGACTCAGTGTTGCGTGAACTGCTGGAAATCGTTGCTGATACCATGCAGACAAAGCGTTGCTCGATGTTGCTCGTCGACCAGGTCAGTGGCGATCTTTCCCTGAAAGTTG
>CAZTHA010000431.1:0-3541 GCA_964613435.1 uncultured bacterium | reverse complement strand
GGCCGCGTCATCGTGCAATCTCAACATTCGTTCAGAGCCCTATGTTGCCGGCAAGAAAAAGAATTCAAACGTTATCGGTTCTTTGAAAACCGGTGAGCAGGTTTATCTTCTCGGGCAGTCGGGAAACTGGTATCTGGTTCAGTCGGTATTCGCACCTTTGCGCCGCGGCTATGTCTATGGCCCATATCTGCGCTTCTACGGCGCCGCGTTTGACGGATATTACGCCTATCCTTCGACCCTTGTTCGCGCAGCCGCCTGGTAAGCTTTTTCCCGGGTTACTCCCCGGTCAGCAGCTTCAGAACAATCATCGCAATCGCGCCACCCCAAGCAATGGCCACCATTATCCAGATGACAATGGTGGCTTTTGCTCTGGTAACTTTTCCGTCGGTATTTTTAGAAGTCAGGATTCCTTGAATCGTTTTATCCTCTTCATTGAGCTGCTCGAGGGTTACTCCGGCTTCTGCCGCTTCAGCAGCTTCTTTTTCCTGTTGCTCAACCTTGATTTTCTCTTCCTGTTCTTCCATGGCGAAGTCTTTTTCAGCTTGCTCAAGAAGTTCTTCAGGAGTGTTAAGTCGGTTGAGAACGATGGACAGCTTGTCGGCGACCATGTCGACAACCTGTTTGAATTCAGCCTTTACTGAAGCCCGGCATTTCCGATACGCTTTGTAGCTTTCATAAAGTAGTTCTCGATCAGGGTTTGCGGCGAGAACAATTCCGAGTTTTTCAAGAAGCTCAACTGAGGTTTCTTTGGCGAGGCATTTCAAAAGAGGTTCTCTGACTATATTGAAGTCGACCAGCATCGAGGTTGAAATGCCCAGGGTGCGGTTTTTAACATTTGAAGAGCCTAGCAGCCCGGAAAACAGGCCCTTTATGCGCTCGCGATCGATGCTGACAAAAGTTCTGGTCGCGGTCATGCGAATCTTACCATTTTTGTCCTGCATGAACTGAGGCAGGTAAAGGCAGAGAGTTTCAGGGTCAATTTTGACTGCCGCCTTGATTGCCGCACAGACAATATCAATATTATCACTTTTGAGGTGTTTTTTGATCAGAGGCGCGGCTTCGTTGCCGGCGTATTTGCCGAAAAGATTGATCAGGGCGGCGAGTTCTTTGCCTGAAAGCGACTCAAGCATTTTTTCCAGGCTTGAACGGTGTTGTGCGAATAGACTGGCATTGAATTTCGTGAAAAACTGGACTTTTTCCTGGTCCTTCAGTTGGGGATATTTATCAAAATCCGGCACGAAAGGCGTTGGCACCTTGATTTCAGGTCGAGGAGCCGCTGTCGCTGTCGAAGATGGCTGTATGGCTTCGGGTTCAGCAGTGGTGACCGGTTTTTCTTCAAGAGAAGGCAGAAGGGTATCGACTTCTTCTATTTCTTTTTCATCTTCGATTTTGCATGATTTTTTGATCAGTTCAAGTTCTGCGGCCCTGACTTTTTCTTTTAGCTGATTTAGATAATCCTGGGCTGAGACTTCGATGAGCTTTTTGTCGGCAAGGGCTCTGACCACGCCGAGAAGAATGCCTTTGACCAGGCTCTGATGCTGGCCTTCCAGAGAACGGTTAACCCAGAAAATCCTGAATGGCAAATCTAGGTTGGCGTTATTTTTGAATATCTGACTGATGCGCATCAGCACCGGAGGACTGTCGACTTCGGTCATAAGTCTGATTAGATGCGATTCAAGCTCGGGATAAGGGAAATAGGTGGCGTGATGAAGAGCAAGAATGACATCGGCTTCGTTTTGCGAAAAAAGCAGCTTGAGAAGGTGCTGCAAGGCCTGGTGGCGGTTCCAGCGATAAAAGGCCTGAATGGCCTGGGCCTTGATCACGGTCAAAGGAGAGTTCAGCAGGGGAATGATTATCCCCTGAAGGTTTTCGGGGTCGATTTTTTCGAGCGCCGAAAGTGCGGCGGTAATAACCGTTGAATCGGGATGGCGGGTCAGCTCCTGAAGAGCCGGCGAATCCTGAATGCTGCCGTGTTTTTTGAAAAAGGCGCAGAAGCAGGGCAAAATTTCAGCGGGAAAGTTTTGCCATCCGGCCTGACGAATCAAATCGGCAGCGAGAAAGGCTTCGACCTGCTCGACGGTCGTTACTGCCAAAGCCAGGTCCTCAAGCCTTGTCTGGTCCTGGAGCAGCTTTTCCATGCCCTCGAGAGAAACCTTGAATTTGGTGCCTTTCAATCTGAAGGCAGCGAGTCGCAATGATTTCTTCAATTGAAACGACAGAACAGGGTTCCGCACTATTCCGTAGGCTTCTTTTAAAATCTGGGCCTCGGCTTTTGTCGGAACACGATTGTCAATTTCGTTAAGAAAATCAAGAGCCAGAGTACCGTTGTCACCGGTCAATCTTGCTAAGAGCTCTTTTGCACCAAGTTCAGAGTTTGAAATTGCCAAAATTTTTCCCTCAATCTTTTCTTTCTACGCTTTACGCATAGTCTACCTTAAAATCGGCCAAAGGTTTATCAAATTTTGCCCAAAATAGTAAGAAAATTCAATTTTTGTTGTTTTTCTCCCATTTGCCAGCGCTTAATAAAATGAGCCGGCCATCGGGATCTTGCGTGAATCGATGACCGGCTGTGTGGCTTTGGAAAAGGGACATTATTAAAAGGCGATGCTGCCTCCAACGACCATGGTCGGATTGTCTTCGGAAAGATTCATGCCGAGCAGCTCGGCCTGAATATTTTCTGCGCCAAGCCTGACGCCTGCGTGAAAGCGGTGTCTGGCAGATTCCTGCGCGAAAATGTCGCGGTAATTGCCGACTTTGTATTCACAAAATACCGAAGCGGTATTGGCAAAGCTGTATTCAAGGCCGAATGCGCCAATTAGAATGTCTTTACGATCAACTTTCTGAACCACGCCGTTGCCAAAGTCGATTTCCTGTTTTTTGGTAAAGGCCGAGGTCAGGTTCAAAAAGCCGGTTAAATTTTCTGAAACTGATTCAGAAATGGTCAGATAGGCGTTGCGAAGGTTTTCAATCTGCTCGATATCAGCCATGTTAAGTTCTTCAGCCGACATTGGCGCAAAGGTGAAGCCCATGCAAAGGTCTTTGTCGCCGTGATGCGCCGAATATTTCATGCCGAAGGCAACGGTATCTTCTTTATGGTCGAGACTTGCGGTGGTCGGAGTCGATTTGCGTTCGTATTTCAGATGATTGGCGCTCAGTTCTAGGTTATCATCGAGATTAACCCTGATCGAGGCGGTGAATTCATCTTTTTCCAGCTCGGTTTTAACACCATTTACCATGACGTCCTGTTCCCAGACGCCACTTTTGTAAGATGCGCCGATTTTGGTTTTCTGGAAATCCGGGGTCGGTATGGTGACCAGTCCGGTTGAGCCGGTATAGCAGGTGCCGATATGCGCCGTTCTTTCAACGACGGGTTTCATGTTGTCGGGAACAACTTCCAGCACCTGAGAAAAACTCGGAAAAGGCGTTAATATAGCAAATAGAAGCCCTGTTAGAATATGTTTTGATCTAGTCTTCATTCTTGCCTCTTTCATGTACGTTATTTTTCGTGTTCGTAGTTTGTCCAGAAGGTGGTCTTATCTGA
>CAZTHA010000430.1:0-3552 GCA_964613435.1 uncultured bacterium | reverse complement strand
TTCAACCAGAAAATAGGTCCATGCGCAAGAACGAAAGTCAAAATTCCGATAACCATTACTGATTTGCGATGGCTCAGGCCAACTTCATCTTTGAGAAAGCTTATCGCCGGGGTCAAAAGAGCTACCGCACTGGTAATCCCGGCAATGAAGAGCAAACCAAACCATAGCGCACCAAAAAACCAGCCCATATCGATCTGGGAAAAAATCATCGGCATTGACTGAAAGCCAAGATCGAAAGATCCGCCCCGGGCGATGGCCATTGTTCCTTCGCGACCGAAAAAAGCGACAGCAGCGGGAATAGCAATTGAACTGCCGAGAATAACTTCAGCAAATTCATTTGTCGATGCAGTGGCAAGACCGGTAAGAACGACGTCATCACGGTCAGAGAGATAGCTGGCATAAGCCTGAATGGCGCCCAGGCCCAATGACAAAGTAAAAAAGATTTGCCCGGCCGCGGCTAACCATATTTTCGAATTGTACAACTCTTTGAAATCGGGCGACCACAAAAAGTTGAACCCTTCAGAAATGGTGGTTACCGCACCAGGAGTGTCTCCAAGGGTCGCCACCCTTATTGCCAGAATAATTGCAAAAACGAAAAGAATCGGCATACCAATTTTGGCAAGTTTCTCGATGCCGGCCGATAGACCCCGGTAAAGAAAAAACATGTTCAAAAAGAAGGTGATCAGAAAAAACCAATAAGCTGAGCTATTGTTGGCAAAATAGCGGGTTTTTAGATTTACGGTGACGAATGGGCAATCTTTTGGATCGAGTTTGATGTCGGTAGCATCCCACTTTCCATGAATATCAGGATTGTACAACAGATGCTGTGGGACTTTTTCCGGATCGGTTAACTGGGAAATGTTTTTAACGTCCTCAAAAGTCGCGGATTTAATCAATTTGACCGACTTGCCGATCCCCTGGAATTCACCAAGGAATCGCCCCATTTCAACCCGGCGGTTCTCAAGTCCGGAAGGGCCTTCGAGACTGTTGATATAGGTACCCTTCACTGAAAAATAGCTAAAGGAAAGGGTCCAGGATTCGACATAGAAATAATAAACCCCGATAAAAAGGGGCAATACGAAGCCAAGAACCCCGAGATATTTCACAAGCTTGTTTTTAACCATTTTCTGAAGCACTCCGGGCAGAGTACCATGACCAAGATTGCCGCCGTAGCGACCAATGCCCCATTCAATCCACATCAAGGGAATTCCAAGCAGAAAAAAGGCGATAAAATACGGAATCATGAAAGCTCCGCCGCCATTTTGTGCCGCCTGCGTGGGAAATCGCAAAAAGTTGCCTAATCCAACGGCATTACCGGCCATTGCCAGGATCAAACCGATTCTTGATCCCCAATGTTCTCTCTGTTTTATTCCGGTATTTTCAGACATCAGTATCTCTCCTGAATTAAATTTTTGTTAGAAAACTGGCAAAAAAAAACCCCGCTCACCTAAGAGCAGGGCCCTTTTTTCAACTTAGAGATTATTTGCCTTTGGCAACCATATCTTTCAGTTCTTTGCCGGCTTTAAATTTAACAACTTTTTTGGCCGGGATGCTGATGGTCTTTTTGGTCTGGGGGTTAACGCCTTTGCGAGCAGCGCGTTTAGCAACTTCAAAAGAACCAAAACCGATCAACTGAATTTTGTCACCTTTTTTGAGGGTGTCTTTGAAAGTTTCGAGCATTGATTCGAGGGCTTTCTGAGCAGTGGCCTGGTTGAGGCTGGCTTTAGTTGCGATTGCTTTTACGAGATCCGCTTTATTCATCTGGAATTCTCCTTCTTGAGATGTAATTTGATGAGCTGATTATAATTACGTCTGATCATTAATGTCAATACCCCAAAAAATTTTTTTTTGCCTCTTTTTAAGTCTATGAAAGGTTTTACTAATTCGCCTTCAGGGGTACCTCGCCAAAACTCTTTCTGGCAAAGGTTTTTGCGACCACTGCCTACCCCCGCGGCATCAGGTCGTTTTAGCAGAAAAGCGTTCGGTTTAACAATTCTCTTGATTTCTCAGGGTATAGATCTGTTATACTTACAACATAATATATTTTTACGAGGGCGTTATGAGAGAATGTCTTTTAATACTTGTCTTTTTAAACGTTGTTGCTTTTGTCTCGATCAAGTTGTTCAAAAAGATTTTTGACCAGGATTCGTCTGCTTCAGATGCAGATTTCAAAGTAAAAACTCTCGGTTCTGAGGCTATACCTGAACAGCCCCGATTCTCGCGAACAGGCGAAGAAATGATTCCAGAGGAAAGCGTTTTTTTCCCGGAGACACCTGCTCCGGCAAAGTATAGAGCCACAAGCGCAAAAGACAATTTTTACCGGGCTCTGTTGTTCATTTTTGCCATCAGCTTTCTGATTTTCATAAATTTTGACCGGCTGCAGGGCATGGTTTTTTCCCAAAAACCGGCAGCCCAGTCAAACATGGATGCCTTGGCTGGTGTTCCTGCGAGCGTTAACATAACCGCCCAGACAAAAGTAGATGGAGTCTACTGGTATAAGGTCGAAGGTTACCAGGATGATGGCGAAAAAGTTTCCGGCTGGTTCACCGAATTCGCCCTCAAGCCCGAACCTGCCAAAGAAAGCAAAGGCATCGATTCAATATCGCAAAAGCTCGGACTGCCAACCACCGAAGAGCGGGTGACCTACATCAAAAAGCTCAAAAAAATTAACTCAGCCCTGAAAACGGCTCTTGATAATAACAAGCCGGCACCGGAACCAAAAAACAACTAAATTTAGTCGTCTTTCCACGGCTAACCCCACACTTTACCCGTTTGCAACTTACCAACCCCAAACATTATTCGTCTTTCCCTAAATTTTTCGGCCGATACTGCCGATGATTCAGACAAATAATCTGTTTTTGGGGGAAATTTATGCCTTTCAAAAAACGCAACAGCGTATTTTTGTTCGCGATTCTAACCGTTTTTGGCCTGATTCTGGCACTGCCCGGCTGCAAAGAAGGCACGGAAAAAAGCCCGGTCTCGAGCTTGTTAACAGACCTGGACATGGCAAATCAGGCGCCTGCACTTCCCGAAGTTACAAGCTCGACAAAAACCTTCGGAATGGTTGGAACGGTTGTATCCAAAGCGTCCCTCGAAACCTTGGCCAATATAACTGTAAACCTTTTTTACGGCGGGAAATTGGCAATGCAGACAAGAACTACTTCGGAAGGAAAATTCTTTTTTGAAAATCTGCCATCGGGCCTATACGATCTCGTAGCTGCCCCAAATGATCCAAACTATGAGGAAGAAACTTACGTAGTAAGAGTATTGGAAGACGGCACTCTATCACCAGCGAGCCCACAAATTCAGATTGCCAACAAATCTACTCCAGCCACAGGTATTTTGAAGGTAAAAGTGAGTGGAAGCATCCTTGACAAAACTACAAGCAAAACGATTGACAATATATCTGTCGAACTCTACAAAGATAATGTACTTCTGAAAACCGTTTATTCCAGCGGAGAGGGAAAATTCTTTTTCGAAGATCTAGTTGTAGGTCAATACAGGTTGGAAGCAGGAAAAGAATCCCCAATTTATCTTTCACAAAATGCGAAC
>CAZTHA010000429.1:0-3569 GCA_964613435.1 uncultured bacterium | reverse complement strand
CATAACAGCTGCATCCCGCGTCTATCGGCTCATCTGACTTCTGCCAGCGCGCATTCAAAAGGCTAATTCGCCCATTGCTGCTAAAAACCGTAGCATGACGGGCAATTCGGGTCGGATGCACGCAATCGAACATATCGATGCCTCTTTCCACCCCGGTAAAAAGATCTTCGGGCGTACCGACCCCCATCAGATAACGGGGTAAATGCTCGGGCATCGACGGCATGATCCCATCGAGAACTTCGATCATCAGCTCCTTGGGTTCGCCTACCGACAACCCACCGACGGCCATTCCCTCGAAACCAATTTCAGCAGTTCTTTTTATCGATTCAAGACGAAGCGGCAAATACATCGAGCCTTGCACGATTCCAAAAAGGGCCTGGCCATTACGCATGACCGGGTGATCCTGGCGACAGCGCTGCGCCCAGGCAACCGAACGTTCCATCGCTGCTTTGGCGGTTTTTTCGTCGGCCGGATAAGGACAGCATTCATCAAAAACCATCATGATTTCCGAACCAATCGAGCGCTGAATCCGCATTGACTCCTCAGGGGTCAGCCAATGCCGTGAACCGTCGAGATGGGAAGAAAATTCAACTCCATCATCACTGATGCGATTGAGTTTTTTCAGGGAAAAAACCTGAAACCCACCCGAGTCAGTGAGCATCGGACGATCCCAGCCCATCATGTTGTGAAGACCGCCAAAATGGTCGAGAACTTCGGTACCGGGACGTAGATACAAATGATAGGTGTTTCCGAGAATGATCGAGGCCCCCGCATCTTTAATTTCCTGAGGCGAAAGCGTTTTGACCGTGCCGGCAGTGCCAACCGGCATAAAAATCGGCGTGGGTATAACGCCGCGGCGGGTATGGATTTCGCCGACCCGACCCCAGCATTCATTTGATTTAAATTGCAATTTGAAATTAAAATTTGTCATAGAATCAACATTGAATCTCCAAAACTGAAAAATCGGTAACGCCGTTCAACCGCTTCGGCATAAAGCTGCAAAACCCTTTCTCTCGATGCAAAAGCGGAAACCAGCATAAGCAAAGTCGATTTCGGCAAATGAAAATTGGTTATCAGGCAATCTACCGCCTTGAAGCGATAGCCGGGGGTAATGAAACAGGCGGTCGACTGCCAACCAGTCAAAAGGTTCCCGTCGGCCTGAATCGCCGACTCCAGGGTGCGCACTGAGGTGGTGCCACATGCCCAGACTCGCCCTCCCGCTTCTCTGTTCTGCCTGAAAATTGCTGCCGTTTCTGCCGATATATGAAAAACCTCTTCATGCATGACGTGGTCAAAAATATTTTCACTTTCAACCGGCTTGAAGGTTCCCAGGCCAACATGAAGAATCACATTTACAACCTTGACGCCCTTGGACTCCAGGGCTTTGAAAATCTCCGCATCGAAGTGCAAACCGGCGGTCGGAGCGGCGATAGATCCCTCTTCATTCGAATACACCGTCTGATAGCGGTCCGGAGAACTTTCTCGCGAAGTGATATAAGGAGGCAGCGGCATTTCGCCGTATTGTCGATAAATGGCTACCGGGTCGGAACCATCGACAAAATGCAAAACTCTCAGCCCGGTTTCCAAAACCTCATCGACCTCAACCAGATTGTTGCCCGGCATCAGATGCTGCTTCCCAACTTTGAAACGACGCCCGGGCTTGACCATCGCCGTAAACCTGCCATTCTCGAGTAACCTGACAAATAGCACCTCATAACCGGCCCGGCCAAAATCAGAGGCGATGGTAAACATGCGCGCCGGAATGACTCGGGAACTGTTCAAAACCAGCAAATCCCCCGGCCGGAAAAATTCGACGATCTCGAAAAAATTGCGATGCTGCACCTGGTCAGTTTTACGGTCGTAAACCAGCAACCGCGAACCGGAGCGCTGCTGCGCCGGCACCTGGGCAATCAGCTCCTCTGGCAGCTCAAAATCGAAAAGTTCAGTTTTCATTTTTTTCTTCTCTGGGCAAGGGTGACGAAAAGCTGGCTACCAGTTCCAGGGCAGCAAGATCGGAAAACTGGCTGCCACCAAGCTCGATGGCGCGGTCGCGATAAGGCAAAAAATAGCTTATCTTGTCGATATACCTGGCTTCACCGGGCAAAGACGAGGTTCGAAAGGCAACCCGCAAATCGGCGAAGCTTCGAAACATGGCAAAAATTTCCTGCAATGCAAAGTCGGTCTGAACGTGCTCATAAGCCTGAGCGACAATCTGGGGCAATTTGACAAATGTCCCGGGCTTGAGCGCTTTCTCGACGAGTACGCGAATAAACTTTTGCTGACGCTTGATCCTGCCAAGATCAGCGTTGGCATCAGCCCTGAAACGCACATAATTGAGCGCCTGGCGACCGTCGAGCTTATGCAGGCCCTTGTCAAAATGAATGTGCAGCTTACCCCAGTTGTCATCGTAATGCATCGCTTTTTCAATATCAATTTCAAGCCCGCCGATTATGTCGATAATGTTGATAAACCCCTGAAAGTCGACCTTAACGAAGCGACTGATCTGAATCTGCATCAGATCTTCGATCAATGAACGCAAAACTGCCTCACCATAGCGGGGAAGGATTTCATTGATCTTTCGGGCCCGGCCGTTGATCAAAACCCTTGTATCTCTGGGAATCGACAGCATGGAAATACGACCTTTAGCCGGATTGACGCCAAGAACGAAAATGGTATCGGCCCGATGCGTGCCTTCGACAGAATCGACGCCCATCACCAGAACATTAATATTGCCAATTCGCACCTGTCCTCCGGATGAGTCGACGTTCTGGGTTATACTTATCTCTGCAGGAACCATCGAACGCTGATAATATTGATGCGCCAGCGCATAAAAGAAAAAAACCGTGGTCAGCAGCAAAACCAGTTCAAGCAAAAAAGCACCGAACCGAAAACTTTTCCTGCCGTGGTCAATATTGGCTTTATCGTTCGTCATGAAAGGTATCTTACCAGACCAGAGGCTGAAACTCCAGTACTATAGCTTGTTTTTTGCCGCATCGAGCTTCAATTGCAAAACCCTAGCATATTTTTGCGCCAAAGGCAGCTGAATACCGCGCAGTTCATCTCGCGCAGGCACCTTTCGCGAAGGCTCGAGCGTGTCGGCAATGACCAGAATCTTGCCCAAATCGCTTAAACCAGGCTCCGGCAAGGTGTGGTGCCGCAATGCATCAAACAGTTCCTCGCCCAACCCGGGAAATTCATGGCGCAACAAACCGGCGGCCGCGGCTCCGTGCGCCAGCATCGGCACCTCTCTCTCAAGTTCGACCAGCTCATAGCCACTTTTCATTGCCCATTCCCGTATCTTGTCTTCACTTGCGATCCGAAAAATGTCATGGGCCAGACCGGCAATAATCGCCGGCAGCAAAGAAACGTCAGCCCCCAGAGCCAGCAAAAAAGCCTGTTGTGCCACCCCTTCAATATGCTGGACTAGACCGGACGGCATCTCCAACAAATATTCGTTTAGCCGTTGCAAAACCCTGGCATATAGACTTCCGGCCGCACCATAATAATCATTGCGGAGTATCTGATACAGAACCATCGGCGGCAAACCCGAAAAATCGCTGAAATCATGG
>CAZTHA010000428.1:0-3575 GCA_964613435.1 uncultured bacterium | reverse complement strand
GTCTCTTTTTTACCCTTGGCATTGAAGGTATAGTAAGGGTCGACCCCGATTAGACGTAAGGACTTTCTAAGAGCGGCCAACTCAAAGCGCCGACTGTTGAAAAAAGTGAAAACAGCCTGATTGTAGACGCCCATGCCGGATTGTCTAAGCTTCTGCACAGCTTTCATCGCATCAGGAGTGACTTCGAGACTGTGCTCAAAATGGGTAACTATTGAAATTTCGCGGCGACCGGGCACGTGGTGTCGGGAAAGAATTTCAACCAGTCTGTCGGTAAATCTTTGTGGCAGAACTACCGGAGTTCGCGTGCCGAAGCGAATGCGCCGAATCGAACGAATTGAGGCCAGTCGCTCAAGAATGAACTCTATTTCCGCATCTTTCATGATCAAAGGATCGCCGCCGGTTACAAGAACCTCGGTCACCGCAGGGTTTTTCCGGATCCATTTAATTGCCTTGTCAATTTTTTCAGGCGTAGCGAGAGCCTGAGGGATATAAGCGTCGTCGATTTCCCAATTGCGCTGGCAGTAAACGCAAATCTGGCTGCAGGTATTATAGGGCTTGAAAATCGCTATTCGCGCATATCGCCGCGTTATCAGATCTATTGGCGAAGTATCGGTTTCACGCATAAAATCGAACTTCTGCCGGCGCTCACCCTGCCCTTGCAAAACCCTGTCGACATAGCTCTGAGGCGGTATAACCTGCGCCCTTAAAGCATTATCAATGCCAGAGTCTTGGTCACTGCAAAACAAAGATGCGTAAAATGGCGTTATTCCGAAGGGCAAATTGCCTTTCTTGGCGGCATCGATGGCTTTTTCTTCTTCAGGCCGAAGGTTTACCAGCTCCTTCAAGGTCTCGACATTGCGAATAATATGACGCAATTGCCAATTATAATCTGCAAAGTCATCTTCGCTGCAATCAAAAGCCCGGCATATACACTGCACATTCTGCCGGCGACGTTCTATAAGAGTTTCGTCGAGGCCACAGGAGTATTTCTCCATCTTCTTTTCTGATTCGAGAAAAATCTGGTCAAGTATTTCGCAGCGGGCCAGAGCAGCTTCACGACCTGTTGCCTCACCGGAATCTTCTTTCTGGTAGATCCCGGCTTTTCCGGCCAACCCAGCGATTATTCGCGAGAAATCTTCAACGAAAGCCGGGCTGAAAGATGCAGCTACTTCGTCTTTACCTTCATGAATCATCAGCCAGAATTGTTTTACCATGTCAAATCCGGTTATTTTTACGCTTCTTTTCGACAGAAATTGCCGCAAGGCTCGGGCACAGCTTAGCTTCAGAGAGAATTGCAGACCACTCAAATCGAGAACGTCATCTATATTGGCCTCGATCATCTTTTTCAGATGCACCAACATCGCATCTCGCGCCTTTTCAGGGCTTTCGGCAGCAAGAATGATATCTCTGAATTCCGGCAAATGTTGAAACAATGCAGTGACTATTTTATTTTCCAAGGCCTACCTCACGAGAAATGACTCAAATTTGCACAAAATTAGCAAATTATGAGCAATTAAAAGTATTATAGGCAGAATTTTAACACAATCACAACTTTACTTCAATTATCTTGTTTTTTCTCAAATTGTCTCGTTTTCTACTTTGTCGTATCGCCACTCACCAAGAAGTCGATCGGCATCATCATTGCTCTTGGCCCTTTTCTGCAACTTGAAAATCGCATCGAAGTTCACCGGATCTTCGGTATTATGAGGTTTTAACCAGGCTTTGACCATAATCTCCTCGAAAAGAACCGGTCCCGGTTTCTCTGCAGCCGCGATCTCTCCGGTAAGATAGGCCATACCGGCGGTGTCGATCAAAACTTCATGTTCGGTGCTATCGACGGTCAGTGACTGACTTTTCTCTTTCAAACCCCGGGTCGAATAAGAAGTCGGCGGCATGATCCTGATATTTTCAAAGCGCTTTTCGTCGGGTCGGCCTTCCGGGCGAAAAACCAGCTCGCAGCGATGAAAGGGAATCACAACCGTATCGGAAGAAAAAGTTATGAAATAAAGCTTCATACTCAGGTTCCATTGATACTCGCCAGCCTGGTTGAAACCGGCAATCGCTTTCTGCAACTCAATTTTACCATCGAGTATCTCGACTCTCGGCTTCTTCTGGATCGGATACAAAAGCTTGATCAGGTCAGAGCGACGGGCCGATCTGGTCGAATTGGCCTCGCGCCACGGAACCTCGTGGGTTACGATACCCGTGCTGTCGGGAATTCTTATCACGAAAGGAGCACGCTCGGTTTCGAAAAGAAGAGCGACGACCGTTTTACCATTATAGGGCACAGAAAGACTTATCAGATCCGGCACAAGCAGTTGATCAAAACGAGATCGAACCTTGGCGAACCAGATCGACAATTCCTCGAAATCAGCGCCGACAACGCCTGTTTTTTCATCGATGCCAATCAACCAGAGAATCGGTTCGCCCCGCGCTGAGTTGGCATGGGCAGCGATTCTGCGTGCGGCACGAAAATGATCTTTGGGCCATTCCGCTTTCAGCTCAACCGTATCATCTTCGATTGGCTGGCCTTTTTCAAGCCGATCGATAATATCAAGCACCTTGAATTCGATATCCTGCTTTTTCATCGTTGCTCTCTTTCAAATTGTTCTATTTCTATTATCGACCAAAATAGGCCACAGGGCAAATGCGTTATTTAAAACTGCGCAATGACAGATAATTCATCAGACAACGATAGGCTGAATTGATTTTTGAAAACTCATTTTTGTGCTCTGGATGCAAATCAGGATGCAATTCTTTCGCAAGCCTGCGAAAATGCAATTTTACCAGTTTAAGGTCGGAATCAACCGGCATACCCATCGTGCGATAAGCCTCTTCGACAGCCTGATGGTTGGCCAGTAAATTCCAGGCACCGGCAATGAAGCCTTCGGCGTCCTCTTCGCGCAAAGCAGAGAAATTGGCAGAATCGAGGTAAAAATAGCGCTCTGAAAGCTCGGTCAGCGAACTTTCCTCAGTCGGGTTTCGATGAAATTCACAAAGGGAATCATTGCCGTTACCGAGTTGCGCCCCGCAAAACGCCTGCAAATCTGCTGAGTAATGTCGACAACAGCCAGACATGGGAAAATCGAGAAGATGGATTCCCATGAAATGAATGTGTAAATACTGATTCTCGGGCAGCAATAAGTCTTTGAGCCGATAAAGCTGATGAAAAAGAATGAAATGCCAGCGGTAAAGTTCTATTGCCGGGCCACTGATCAGGTCGAGCCCGGGACAGAACTCGCGCAGAATCACGCTTTCGAAAAGAGGCCCGCTTGCCTTTTCCTGCTGCAGAAATTCTTTTAACCGGACAAGATCGATTCCGGTCAGATATTCATCAAAGCCGCTCAAGGGTTTCGAGAGCCAGCGAAACTGTCTGGTCAGGTTTTACTTTGTACCAGACGGCGACAATTTTACCCTTTTCATCGATGAGAAAGGACGATCGAATAATGCCGATACTCTTCTTGCCGAACATCGTCTTTTCGCCGACGGCGCCATAGGAATCGGCAACCGATTTTTCCGGGTCGGAAAGAAGAGTGAAGCCAAGATTCTGCTTTTCATCGAATTTTTTCAGGCGC
>CAZTHA010000427.1:0-3582 GCA_964613435.1 uncultured bacterium | reverse complement strand
TACGTCGACGCCCGTCTCCCCGACGGATCGCGCGTTAATGCGATCATTCCGCCACTGGCGCTCAATGGTCCGACTATCACCATTCGTAAATTCAAAAAAGAAGCCCTTGGCATCCAGGATCTGATCAAATTCGGCACCCTGACCCAGGAAATGGCCGAATTCATTGAAGCCTGCATCAAGGTGCGCCTGAATATAGTCGTTTCCGGTGGTACCGGTTCCGGTAAAACGACGACTTTGAACATTCTCAGCTCTTTCATTCCCGAAGATGAACGCATCATCACCTGCGAAGATGCCGCTGAACTGCAATTGCGCCAGCCGCATGTCGTGCGCCTTGAAACTCGACCGGCCAACATTGAAGGCAAAGGCGAAGTTAAAATGCGCGACCTGATCAAAAACACACTGCGTATGCGACCAGAGCGGGTAATCGTCGGTGAGTGCCGCGGTGGCGAAGCCCTTGACATGCTTCAGGCAATGAACACCGGTCATGACGGCTCGCTGACTACCGGCCACGCCAACACTCCCCGCGATATGCTGGCCCGTCTTGAAACCATGGTTTTGATGGCCGGCATGGACCTTCCGGTTCGTGCGATTCGCGAACAGATAAGCTCCGCCGTCCATCTGATTGTGCAGCAGTCCCGTCTCAAGGATGGTTCGCGAAAGATCACCTATCTGACCGAAATTCAGGGCATGGAAGGCGACAAGGTCGTCACCCAGGACATCTTCAGATTCGAACAGACCGGTGTTGATGAAAAGGGCAAAATTCAAGGCCGACTCAAGCCC
This sequence comes from uncultured bacterium, assembly GCA_964613435.1. Taxonomy (GTDB): domain Bacteria; phylum Muiribacteriota; class Ozemobacteria; order Ozemobacterales; family Ozemobacteraceae; genus DYKG01. Next base: position 2,802 of record CAZTHA010000427.1, on the reverse strand, counting down.
ACCGGCATCAGGCCGAAATTTGCCACCAAGTTCCAGGAATTTGGCATAAAACTGCCGCCCAATATATTTACCGATACATCGAGAGGATGGTAAAGCTTTGCTTCAGTTAATTTTCATTGTTTTTGCAGGGATAGCCACATTGTTTGGTGTGCTGCTGTTGTTTTCTCTGTTTGCCAAGCCGCCCGGCGAAGAAGTTCGCAGCCGCATGGAGCAGTATCTGGTTGAAACCGAGATGGCTGCGGCTGAGTATGTCGTTCCCGGCGAAGATGAGTTCGAACAAAGCCAGGGCGAGGAAGTCTCCGATGATGACTGGCTGATTGAAGGCCGTAGCGAAAAAGGTGCCTCCGGTGCCAAGAAACTGTTGGCCAACATGGGCAGTATCATTACTCCCAAGGGAATGGCCCTGAGAATTGCCAGTCAGCTGGCGAAAGCTGACGTCCCGCTCAAGGCCAACGAGTTCGTGGCCATTCAGTTTCTGGCAATAATGGCCGGGCTGATCGTTGGTATGCTGGCTTTCAAGAGTATTTTTGTCGGCATTATCTTTGGTTTGTGCGGTTACTTTATCCCGTTCATCTGGGTTGCCATTCTCAAGCGACAACGCGTCAGCGAATTCAACGACCAGATTCTCGATACTCTGGTAATGCTCGCCAACGGCCTCAAAGCCGGTTACTCTTTCCTGCAGGCTATGGAAATGGTTTCGCGTGAGTCGCTGCCACCAATGTCGACCGAACTTAGGCGAGTGCTGAAAGAAAACGGGCTGGGCATCAATCTTGAAGAATCGCTGATCGCGATGAACGAACGCCTCGAAAGCGAAGACTGGGATTTGGTCACCACTGTAGTGCTCATTCAACGGCAGGTCGGCGGTAACCTGGCTGAAATTCTTGATAAAATCGGCTACACAATTCGCCAGCGCATGAAAATCAAAGGCGACATTCAGACAAAAACCGCACAGGCAAAAGTTTCCGGAGCCCTGGTTGGCGTCTTGCCTCTCGGCATCGGCTTCATGATCTATTTGATCAACCCGGTTTTCATCATGCGTCTGTTCACCTTCCGTAAGGGGGCCTTCAGAGGCTGGTTCGTCGTGGTATTCGGCGTAATCTGGGAAATAATCGGCATGTATATCATCATGAAGATTGTGGATATTGAGGTGTAACCATGAATATAGTATTTCTGATTCTCGGCGGCTTTGTAGTTTTTCTGGTTATCCTGCTGCTGTTTCCTTCTGGTTCCAAATCAGATATCCAGGATCGCCTCAATGCTCTAAACGAAGGACCTGCCGCTCCCTCTGCCATTGAAGAAGCTTCAGAGCTGCGCAAGCCTTTTTCTGAGCGCGTTATCAGGCCATTCCTCGCTCGCCTTGCCGGCAAAAAAGATCCTAAAGATATGCGCAAGCAAGCGAAAGGCTCACTTAAAAAGCAGCTTGGCCAGGCGGGTTACCCGGGCGGACTGACCGTCGGTGAATTCGTAGTTATTCAAAACCTGTTTCGGGTCATCACCCCGGTTGTTTTTGTAGCACTGGCCCTGGTGGTCAACCCGAAACTTCTCGGCATGGCCGCAGTTCTTGGTGTCATTATCGGCATGCTTGGCCCACGCCTTTTTCTGCAGAGAAAAATCGCCGAAAGGCTACACGGCATCCAGCGCCAACTGCCAGACGTTCTCGATCTGCTGACAGTTGCTGTCGAAGCCGGTCTGGGTTTTGACGCTGCCTGCGACAAGGTTGTCGAGAAAATGCGCGGCCCGATTCCTGATGAATTCAGTTTAACCCTGCGCCACATGCGCATGGGACAAGCCCGCCGCGATGCTTTCAAAGGCATGGCCGAACGCGTCGATCACCCCGATCTCAATGCCTTCACATCGGCAATCATCCAGGCCGACCAGCTTGGGGTTTCAATTGGTCAGGTCTTGAGAATTCAATCCGAACAGCTGCGCGACAAGCGTCGACAGCGCGCTGAGGAAGAAGCCGCCAAAGCACCGGTTAAAATGATGCTGCCGCTGGTTTTCTTCATTTTCCCGAACGTCGGGATAGTTATCGGCGCCCCAGCCCTGTTCCAGATCATGGAGGAATTTGCCAAGGCATCGATCGCCAAGTAAAAAATTATGAAAATGCTGCGAATTACCAATCAGAAAAACAAACGGGTCATCGGCGAGCGCATCCGCGTTGCCGACAGCTTCTTTGCCCGCTTCCGCGGTCTGATGCTGACCGAAGAACCGGCAGAAGGTGAAGGCCTGTTGATTTCTCCCTGTAATTCGATTCACATGATGTTCATGCGTTTTCCCATCGATGCGATCTTCATCGATGCCGGCAATCGCATCAAGGCGCTGTATCGCAGACTTTCGCCCTGGTTCGGCATATCGTCGATTCACCGCGATGCCTGCTCAGTAATCGAGCTTAAAGCCGGCAGTATTGACAAGGCCGGTGTAGAGATAGATGATATTCTAGAAATGGAGTCAATATTATGCTGAGAGACTTTGGAATTTGCTTGCCCCGAAAGGAGAACGAGGCATGAAGTCATTAGACAGATACATGGGAAAATTTTTCTATCTGGCAGTTTTCAGCTGCATACTGGTCACCGCTTTTATGGTTGGCTGCGGCGGCGGCAATAACCCTGGTGGTCCTCAGGTCGTTACAACGCCATCATCTGTAACAACTGTTGACCAAAGCTTGAATGCAGGAACGGCAAGTCTTTTTGGCAGAGTTGTAACATCTAACTCGACTCCTATCGCTAACATTGAAGTAAAGCTTTTGGTTCAAAACATTTCTACCGGTAATCTTGAAGACACCGGTAGAAAAAGCTTAACTCT
>CAZTHA010000426.1:0-3589 GCA_964613435.1 uncultured bacterium | reverse complement strand
AAGATTTGATCGGCATTCCGGTCAATCCAAAACTATCTCAGCTTGTTCCATGGCTTAATAATTTTCTTGAGCTGAATCGTCATCGATTTTTTATCAATGACGTCCAAACACTGCTTGATATGCTTGAAAAAACCTCCAAGGGACAGGAAAACCACGAAGGTTATTCCAGTAAAAACAGTAATGTCGAGTTGAGAAAACGTGTACAGGCGATGATCGCACTTGGTTGTCTGATTCTTTTTGGAATTCTCTGTAATCGGACTATGCGGCTCGCAACAAGACTTGGCTCGACAAATACCGATCATGGTGATTTATGACTTCAGGCGAAAGCAGTAATGTAATTGAGAAACTCAGATCTCCCTGGGCAATTTTAGCCGGGATTATCAGCGGCATTCTCGCCGGAATCTTTCTGTCCGATTACGGAAGCGAGTTTAAAACCATAGGTGAAGTATTTCTTGCTTATATGACGATGTGCACTTTGCCGATTATCGTTTCAGCAATAATTTCGAGTCTTGGCGGTGCATTCAGATCTAAAGAAGCGTCAAAAAAACTGCTTTCAATGTTTAAATTAATATTTGCGTTTCTTTTGATGATTTCGTCATTGTCGGTAGGAATATTCTTCTTTTATGGGTTGGATTCAAATGCAAATGCAAATACGCATAAAACTCTTGGCCGTGAAGTTATTAAAAACTCTCAGGCAAGCATGGAACTTACTACGACAGATTTCGGTCGACTGGACTTTCTGAAATCGCTGATTCCTGAAAATATTTTTGCTGCTTTAAGCAAAGGCGATATTGTCGGTATAATCTTTTTTTCTATCTTTCTAGGAATAGCTCTTGGAGTTCTTGGCTGTGACAGCAGTCAGAAGCTGATCGAAGACTTCGACGCCATCTTCAGAGCCTGCCAGGTAATGCTTGAGTGGGGACTATATTTTCTGCCAATGGGGATTGCCTGTCTTATCGCTTCGCAGTTTTCTTCGTTAGGTGGCGAAACCTTTTTTGCCATTTTAAAACTATGTGTTTATATTTATCTTGTTTCAATCATCATTGCTTTTGTTTTTCTGATTTTTATCAGCAAGCTTTCTGGTTTGAGTTTAAAAGAATCGCTATCTGCTCTAAAACGTCCTTTGCTGATTGGCATATCAACACAGGACAGTCTGCTCGCAATTCCTTCGCTGATCGATGCCTTCGAACAGAATTTTTACCAGGCCAAAAATGAAAGTCTGCATTCAACCATTCCGCTAACCATTCTGTTCTGCAAAGCCGTAACACTTTTTCAGGCCCGGGAGTTCCTGGCTTTAAGTCAAAATCAGAATGATGCGGTTACAGGCTTAACCGTCAGCTGAATCGAATAAAATTTTTTATAAAATCAACGCGGAAATGGGTCGGTTTTATCGTGTTCAACCAGCAAGAATTTTATTTCCCGAAGAAAATCAGACGATGAATAGGGCTTGTCGAGTAACCGTCCCTCAATTTCTACCATATATTCGTCTTTTAGCAGATCATCGCCGTAGCCGCTGCAAAACAAAACCGGGATATCGGACTTGATGGCCTTGATCTGTTCATAGGCATCACGCCCATTCAAATTTGGCATCATTACATCGAAAACAAGAATTTTTATTTGATTCTGGTTCTCTTTGAACTTTTCTACAGCCTCAACCCCATCGCGAGCCTGAATCACATTGTAACCGGCTTTTTTCAGAACCCGGGTGGCGTAATCCCTGACCATGTCCTGATCTTCTGCCAAAAGAACCGTTTCTCCGGTAGAAGTTTTTTGTTCATCGTTTCGGGAATATTTGGCAAATTCAGTAACCTTTTCGACAATCGGTAAAAATATTTCGAACTCAGTTCCGATACTTTTCTGACTCTTAACAATAATAAAGCCATGGTGACGGGAAACTATTGCATAGACGGTTGCCAAACCAAGTCCCGTACCTTTACCGATATCCTTGGTGGTAAAAAATGGTTCAAAAATATTATCCAGATGGTCTGAATCAATACCTTTGCCAGAATCACGAACCTTTATCGAAACATACTTGCCGGGGGCACTTTCAGGAAATTCCTGCAGGTCTGCCTCCTTAAACTCACGAATAGAAACAATCAAATCCAAGTTACCTCCGGCAGCCATAGCGTCGCGGGCATTCAAACACAGATTTACCAATGCCTGCTCGATCTGGATAGGATCTGCAAGAACCCAGGCTTCTGAAGTCTTTATTTCCAGATTAACCTTTATGTGATCACCCAATAAACGGTTAAGCATTCTATAAATCTCTTTTATCGAGTTGATGACATTGGTGTTAACTTTCTGTGATTCTTGCTTGCGACTGAAGGTCATTAGCTGTTTAACCACACTGCTGGCCTGGTCTGCCGCTTTCAATATCATGGCCAGGTTTTCTCTGGCGCTTTCCATCTCAGCAACATCTTCGCCAAGAAGAGATCCATAACCGAGAATTGCCTGCAGCATGTTGTTGAAATCATGGGCAATTCCTCCAGCCAAGCGGCCTATAGCATCCATTTTCTGAGACTGCTGCAGTTGCCTTGACAAAGAACGTTCCTCAGTAACATCTTCGATCAAAATAAATATGGACTCGACTTGCCTTTTTGCATCGAGAATCGGAATCTTGGTTATTTTCACTTCGCAATTGCGATGGCCCAAAACAAGATTTTGTTCACTCAAGGCAATAACATTGGGTGATTCGACAATCTTACGATCATATCCAGCAAATTTTTCAGCAGCTTCTGTTTCGAGCAAAAAGTTGATATCCCGACCGATAATTTCGTCTCTAGAAACCTGTAAAAGCTTTTCTGCAGCGGGATTGCAGAGAAAATAGCGGAAATTGTCGGCAGGTTTCTTTGCCAACACCGCAATCGGCATGTTCTCGATCAATTCTTCGAGAGTTTCTTTTTGCCGGGTTATCTCCTGACTATATTCCAGCAGTTCTCTTTCGGCCTTCTTGCGATTGTTGATATCTTCAACGAAGCCAATAATGATTCTGGCCCGACCATGATCATCATGTTCCGAAACGATGGCACTTAATCTCAGCCAAAAAGCTTCTTCATTGCGGGAAACCCGGAACTCGACAACGGCAGAATCAGAATTCCCACGCAAGATCCCGCCCATTTTTTGAGTTATCATTCTTCGATCTTGGCGATAACAAAGCCTGAAAAGGGGTTTTAGTGAATATTCTTCAGAATCTAGATCGATCATATTTTTTGTGACTTTATCAACAATCACCCGATCATTACAGGGCTCATAACGCCAGAAGCCCAAACCGATTCCATCACACAGCAGCGACAACATCGTCTGTTTCTGTTGCCGCTCGATATCGAGCTGCTTACGGTATGAAACATCCGATATGGTACCTAAAACTTTTAAAGGCAGTCCCGATTCATCAAATTCTATGACCCGACCTCTGGAAAAAACCCATTTCCAGTCCTGAGGCCCGTTTGCGAGAATGCGAAAATCATGTTCGATGACGAAGCTTCCTTCAAATATTTTTTGGAATTGTTCCTTGAAAGCTTCCCGGTCGTCCAGGTAAATGAAATCGACAAAATCCTCAAAGGAAAGCTTTTTACATCGACAATCGCGATTG
>CAZTHA010000425.1:0-3592 GCA_964613435.1 uncultured bacterium | reverse complement strand
CTTGTCGATCTCGTAAATATGAGCGTCGATGGTGACCTGAATCGGCGGAACATCGAGTTTTTCAATGAGTTCACGAATGCGCTCAAGATTGTTTTGCGTGTCGGTAATAATCATCATGTCCATGCGTCCGCCGCCGGCCCCTCCGGCAGCACCAGCCTGGGAGGCAGAACTTGAAGAGAATTCCTGAATCTGAACGCCGGAAGAAAGCATTTCAATCGGTGCTCGCAAAGTTGTGGCATCGGCATAGTCGAGGTAGAATACTTCTGTAAGCGGCCTTGAGCTTATATCTACCGTAGATTCCTTTACATCGAGCTGTGGCAGCAGGCTTTTTACTTCGGAAAGTTTCGCTGCAGTATCGGTAACCATCAATGAATTGGTCCTGGAATCTATCTCAGAGGTTCCTCGCTGGGGGGTGAGCATTCTGTCAACAATCGTTTTGATGTCGCTGGCATTGGTATGCTGAATTGGAAAAATTTTGGTTATCAAGGGTGCGGCCGATTTCGGAAAAATTCTGAGAATGTTGCCTTCCCAGGCAAATGAAAGGTCATAGCTCGTTAATAGAGTATTGAAGGCTTCTTCCAGGGTAACATCGCTGAAAAGAATGGTTACGTTACCCTGAATGCTCGGTGACAGCATAAGATTGATTTCGATCAATTGCGCCAATGATCGAAGAGCATCCGGAACGCTGGTATTTCTGAAATCAAGATCCTGGATTCGAATGTTTTTTCCGGGCGGAAATGTAATTTTCGACTCGAGAACGCCTATTTCCCGCTGTTCAATCGGTGATTCTTCATCTGGATTGACCAGTGTCTGGGGAACTGCCCCTGTTATCGGTGTAGGCTGAGGCGCAAGCTGATATCTTGGAGTTGGCTCTTTGGTCTGTAGCCCCTTTAATGTCGCGAGAACCTCGGGTGACAGTCCAGAGTCGGGAGAAAAATTTCGGTCGGAAATTCTTATCCTGGCACCGTTCCCCATGTCGGTCCAGCCTGGCTTGGGGGCTGAATATCTTTGCTGGGCAACCGGCTGTCGCATAACCGGGTAAAAAGATGTGGCGGCCTGGGGTGAGTTTGGAAAGCTGGCAGCGCCTCTGATGTTGCCCCTGTGCTGCGCAAACGCCGGCAATGCTGAAATGCCGACCAGAACAATTCCGGCCAGAATTTGCTTCCTTATGCTACTCTGCATCTGCATTCACCAGTTTCTGTTTTTAGCTTCGCTTCATTATCGGCAGCGTATCAGGTTTTCTTAACTTTATGTGTCGGGTTCAAAAAGGAAAAAATTCGCTTCCTTGCTGATAAAATTATCGTTATAGTCCTTGAATACAAGGTTTATTCGGGCAATTATCGGCGAAATGCTCGAATTAGAAAGTTCGAACAGCTCGACTACCGATTTGGTGTAAGCTTTGATCGTTACGTCCAGGGTTCCTGCCGCAGCCAGCTTTCCTTCGATAGGGGTGGAAGGTACGTTAAGTCCCGGTATCATTTCGCCGGCTTTGGTGTAATAATTGATCGAGAAGCTCTTGAGATTGCAGGGAATTGTGTTGATCGAGGTAACGGTAATAGTGGCTTCGGGAAGGCTGGCAGTGTCTGTGGCAGTTGGAATCAGGGCGTTTGATTCGCCGGTGGTTATTTCCATTACTGCTTCGGGTTTGAAAGTTTTATCGATACAGCCGGTTAGCATGAACGCAATGCCAACCAGCCAGAAAAAAACAATATAGCTCTGAAAAACCTTCATGATTAAGCTATCGGAAAATTCAAGCCTGATTGTGATAGGTTACTGGTTTTTTTTGTAAGAGTCTTCGAAGGTGTAGGTGCCGTCAGTGGCGATTCTTACTTCTACGCCAACTTTCGGAATAAGAAACAGGTTGGTGGGAGTGTCGAGCTTTACCAGTTCGGTACCGATTTCCGTTATTCTTCTGTTTTGAAAATCATCACCTTTGCGGTAAAGCCGTGAGTCGATTACCGCCACAAGTTCGCGGCGAGTTCTGATTGTGGCAGAAAAATTTGCCTGGAGCAGCGAAGTTGTTTTTTTTATTTCTTCTACCTCGGGCTGATCTTCAAGTTCGCGCAGCTTTTCAACAAGTTTGGCGTATGGCGAAACTTCAAAGGGGTTTCTCGGCATTGATTTCAATGCAATAATTATAGGGTCGTTCAGTTCTGGGCGAAGCTCTTCTGTTGTTGAAGCGACGTCGTCGATATTTGCGGTAGCGCTTGCGTTGCCGTTTTCTTCAGGAGGGTTGTCTGGGTTTTCGGGGTCTGCGGGTTGGCCGGTGTCATCGACCGGGGCATCAGGATCGGGCTCTTCGTTGGTCGGATCGTCATCCGGCTGGTCGGTTACATCGCCATCGTCTTGAATTTGCAGATCGTCAAGGTTTAATGCTACGCGAGGCCTTTCTTTGGGTTTTTTCTTGGTTTTGGGTTTGTTTTTGAACCAATGTAGGCCCATTACAACCGAAAGAATTATCAGGCTGAGGCAAAACATTTGTTTCCCGTTCATTTTTCTGCCGCCAGCTCATCGGGAATAAGGATGGTAGTTGGCATTAATTCAAGCTCAAAGGTGCCGCTTGCATTCGGAGAAAGGCTTGGAAGATTGATGAAAGTAATTTTTTCTTCTTTCTCCAATAATCGCATGAAAATTCCCAGCTTGACCAGGTCACCGTTAAAATAAATAGAGACAGGGAGTTTCTCTATGGAAATTTCCCCTAGCTGAACCTGGGTGATAGTTTGTGGGTTGACGCTTTTAACTGGAATTTCGGCAATTTGCGCCAACTCTCTGATTCGGCGAAGAAATTTGGTTACTTCCGACTTGCGGTAGCAAAGACCTTGGGCCTTTTTCCAAGCGGCTTTCTTTTCTTCTATTTCAAGTTTGATGTCTTCAAGGTTTTCAACGGCAGATTCGAGTTTCTTAATTTGCCCATCGACCCCTTTGACTTTTTTCTCCTGCTTTTTCAATTCAATCGTCTTGGGCGCGTAAAGAACCTTGTAGCCGGCGAAAAAAAGTCCGACTACTATTATCAAGGGTTGGGCCGCGACTTTAGGGTCTTCTTTTGCCTGGGCGATCCATTTGGTTATGGTAAATTCTTCGGCCATGTCAGTCTTAATCCGCCTCTTCTTCGTCTACAAAATTGTCTTCAGCTTCTTCTTCGAACTCTTCTTCTCCGGCTGCGCTGTCTTTGGGCGAAAGGGCCGCGGTGTTTATTTTTCCACTGAGTTCAAAGCGAAGAAAGTATCTTTCTTCGTCGATTGGCATCTCCTGAGTTTTGTCCAGAACCGGATTTGAAAAAATCTGAGATTTTCCAAGAATGTTGAGATACTCAAAAATGCTGTCTGAATTGTCTGCATGCCCGTAAAATTTGAAACCTGGCGGAGTTGTGTTGGTAAACTCTGCCGTTGTCAGAAAAATCTCTTTGGGCGTCAGGCTGGCAATTTCCAATAATACAACCGAGTTTTGTGACGAAAACTTTTTCAATTCCTGGGAAAAGGTTGAGTATTTGGCCAGTCTTTCCTGCTCGGCAAGCAATTCGGTTACCTCTCTTTGCGAGGACTGAAGCTGGGAAAGCTTTTTTTTCATTTTCTTTTCATCGGCTTTTGATTTG
>CAZTHA010000424.1:0-3600 GCA_964613435.1 uncultured bacterium | reverse complement strand
TGGCAGCGGCCTGAGTCGCGTTCATCTCGCAGGCAAAGTAGTATTCGACAAAGTTGCGCCGTTTCGGCGCGAGTTTCATAAATGCTGATTCGTTATTGTTGTTATTTGTATTCATTTCTATATTTTATCAGTTTTTTGATAATAAATAATCAGGATTGTGGATAACTTTGATTTTGCAGTTGCATCAGCTTGTTTTCGTTTTCTATGGCCAGGTTGCGCCAGAATTCCTTTTCGCGCTCAAGGCTGGCAACGGTTTGTCTGAATGTATTGAGATCGACAAAGTTCTGGTTGGTGGTCATTGCCAGTATGTCTGCTGCTGATACCCTGAATTCGAGGTTGCCGCTGATAATTTTCATGTCAAACACCAGCCTTTGCATAATAACGCTGATGGTCTGGCACAAAGTAGTCTTTACAAAAGTCCTGGCCGACATCTCTGCCTTTTGCCAGATAGAAAAGAACTTCCTGCTGGCCATTGGCCATTTCACCTATCTTATGAATGAACAGAACCGCGTTGGCATCCTGCTCGATGGCACCAGATTCGCGCAGATCAGAAAGCCTGGGCAGGCGCTTCTCAGTTTCAACGCTTCTGTTCATCTGGGCGAGACAGATAACCGGCACGTTGAGTTCCTTTGACATGTTCTTGAGCCCTCTTGAAATCTGTGCCACCGCCCGCTCTCTGCTCTCGGCATTTTTGCAGTCAAGTAACTGCAGATAATCGATGATTACCATTGTGGCCCCTGCATCTACCTCTCTTCTGGCATACCGGCGAACTGTCTCTATGGTTTGATCTGGCTGATCAAGCACAATAATGCGTTCTGCCGCTTCCAGTAGAGATGGGGCCGCCTGCAGCAGGTTCTTTCTAACAGATTCAGGCACCTGAGAAGGTTTTCTCGTGGCAATTTTGGTATTGGTAAGAGAGAGAGCGGCCAGAATTCGCGGAACAATCTGGGCTTTTGACATTTCTAGTGAAAACATAACGACCTTCTTCTGACAATCAACTGCCAGCTGTAGAGCGGCGGCGGTTTTGCCGACACCGGGCCGGGCAGCAATAATGATCAGCTCATTCGGCAGGAAACCACCTGCAAACATCTTATCAAGCATCGGCCAGCCGGTCGGCACAAGGTTTTCGTTGTCTATGCCCTGATCGATGCGGTTGATCAGCTCAAAGCTTGCCGCCGAAAGATCGGTTGCCGGGATTTTCTCAAGATAATGCTGGCTGAGACGAGCTTCTTCAGCTTCGATCCATTTTGATATCGTCAGCAGGTCTTCTTTCTGCTTCGCCCGCTCCATTGTAGCCTTGCGCAATGCTTCGATTTTCTGGCGGTAAATCTCTTCTTTGAGCTGAACAAGATAGTTCATGAAGTTTCTGGTTGTCGGCACGACGTTAAGCAATGCCGATAAATCGGAAGACTTGACCGCCAGTTCGTTTTCTTCAGCCCATTTGCGCACAAGCAAAATATCGATTGTCTGCAGCTGTCTGGCGGCACCAATTACGGCCCGCGCCGGGGCGAACAAAAAGTCTTCGAGAGCAAGGTCTACGTGTAATACATTCTGGCCTCCGGCCATGAGAACACATGCGGCCACACTGGCCTCAAGATCGATTCTGGTCTGCATTTTTACCTCCGTGTATCAGCAGCTTCTATTGAATTTGTTTAACAGCTCCTGGTCTATGTAATTGTCGTTGCCGGAAGCAACAGGTGTTGGACTACACCTGCTCAACCAGTTCAAAAAACGATTCTTAGTGGGATACTTGCCGGCGCCCCTTGCTGTCTTCAGCCAGGCGAGCATTTTGCCATGTTCCTTACGAACATCGATATCGGTAAAGGCCTCATTGTTGCACAGACTCAACAGATACGCTTCATCAACAACATCAGGTTCAGCTTTCTTTCGGGGCTTTTTACCTTCAGATTTGCCAGGCGGTGAAGATACCGCCGCTTGCGGGGAGGCGGTATCGACTGGTTGGTTTTCCCTACTTTCTGCTTTTGCATCTGCTTCTGCGTCTGTATCTTGCTCGGGAGTTTGTCGGGAGTCTGTCGGGATAAACTCCCGATTTTTTGCCTGCTCCTTTGCCTGTCTTTCCGAGTATTCATCGCGATATTTAACGATATTAGGAATCTCAACTTTTAAAAGTCCTTCAAATCTTGTTAAAAAAACCAGTTTGCACTTTTCCAGAATTTTTAAAAGTCTTTCAAATTTGATTGCAAGCAGATTGCAATCTCTTGCGAATCTTTTAACAGAGTATTCACAAACTGGCGGGGAATCGCCTTCCATGTTTCCGGCGACAATCTCAAGAAGACGAAAGTAGAGACCGTATGCTTCAAGGCCGCCAAGCTCGACGGCCATAGCGATTTTTTCGTCGTTCCAGCTCTTCGTCATGTGCTTGAACCAGCGCATATTGCCACCTCAAGCTTCTGAGCCCATATCAGCGATAAGGGCCCGAATGTCTTCCACGCGCCAAAAAGTCGCGCGTTCTCCGGGCCGCTTCGGTATGGGCTTCGGAAATCTGCCGCTGCGAACGCCGTTCCAGAATGTGGCCTTGCTTACCGGAATGTATTTGAGGATTTGCTTGATTCGCAAGAAACCGGTATCAGGCAATGAAGCGGGTGGTTCACCGCCAGCTGCTAACGCTCGTCGTTGATAACGGTTCAATTTGTAAAGGTCGTCTTCGGAAATGTTGTTTTGTTCAATTTTAGCCATGGTTAGGCCTCCTAAGATTAGTTTGTATGCTAATCATAGGAAACAGACCAGGGTAAATCTATTCTTTAAAACTTGAGTTTTTTCAGAATAAGCTTGATGCGCTCTGTCAGATATTCTTCGGCTTCTTTAACGTCGGAATCTGGTTTTGGGTTCTTTTGTCGAACCGGGTTATTAAGGCCTTTTTTGATAAACTCGTAATAAGAATTCCGGCATTCATCCAAGCCCACAGAATGCTCCTCTCCGACTTCCTCAAAAAGTTTTTCGTTTACCGGTTGTCCATCTTCAACTTTAGTTTTGATCTGTTCAAATCTTTCAGCATCAAGACAGTGCTGCTTCCAATCTTCACTATACTTATCAAGAAGCTGCCAAAGAAGTTCTGATGCCTTGGCTGCCTTTCTTTTGCTGCTTTTGTTGTGCAAATGCTCTGCCGACTCGCCTACCCATACTGCGCTAAAGTGAATCAGAAGCTCAGCACCTCCATCGCAAAGGATGTCTGCGGCAATTTTATTGAGCACTTCAAATTTTTCGAATGTATCAAAACTTGCTCTGGCATCTTCTTTGGCCTGCTCGGCACCTTTTACTTCTACTGTCTGACTGGCAGTTCTTTTTAAATCACCTTTCCGGAATGGCTGTTCTTTTTTCGATGTTTTCATGCTTTGTCTCTTTCTGTAACTTGGTTTGCTTTTAACGAATATATGACGGTCATCTTCTGCCATAAAGACAGTATCTCAGAATACCAGCCATTCTTTGTTTTCTATCAAGCGACTAACGCCTGAATCATTTCGCATTGCCACTCAAGTTTTTGTTCAATACAGTGTGTGCCAGGAAACTAAATTTTACTCGATTACCGGCTTGGGAAACCAATTGGCCAGGTCAATTTTTCCAAGGTAAATGTATTTGATA
>CAZTHA010000423.1:0-3608 GCA_964613435.1 uncultured bacterium | reverse complement strand
CACCATCAGGTCGAACAGCGTTTTGTAGTTGTTAAAATCGCGGGTACTCATTAAGCCCATGGCATGCAGGTTGGGCGCGAAAATCTCGGCATCTTCATAAATGGTCCGGTCCTGGATAATGGTTTTTCCCGATTTCCGGATATCGATGATTTGCTGAAAGCGTGAATTCAGAAAGTAAATCTGAAGATTGAACGACCAGCGTTGCATATCATTGTAAAAATCGTTCAGATACGGATTCTCATCCACATCTTCGTAGTGAGGGGTCCATTTATAGTGTTTCGCCAGTAGTTCGCTCAGTGTTGTCTTACCGGCTCCGATATTTCCTGCAATTGCTATGTGCATGGTAAAATTTTGATTTGAAATTCTAAATTATAAAAAAATCAGGTTATTCCTCTAAGATCTTTAAAAGATCATCGAGATATTTGCGGTCGTTCGACAAGCGGGGAATTTTGTTTTGCCCGCCAATCTTGCCGCGTTGTTTCATCCAGTTGTAGAACGTTCCTTTGGGCGCCTCTATTACATGGGGCATCTCCAAAGTCAAATTTTTGTGCCTTTTGGCTTCATAATCAGAGTTCAGTGTTTTCAGCGTGTTGTCCATTATGCGGGTAAAATGATCCAGCTCGTCAGGCGGCGTCACAAACTCGATGATCCACTGATGCGCGCCTTTTTGGTTGTCGCCGATAAAAATAGGCCCGGCCGTGTATTCGTTTATAACGGCTCCGGTGTGCTGACAGGCCACTTTTAATGCCTGTTCTGCATTGTCGATGATCACTTCTTCGCCAAAAGCATTGATGAAATGCTTGGTGCGCCCGGTAATTTTTATTTTGAACGGGTATTTACAAGTAAACTTTATGGTGTCGCCAATCACGTAACGCCACAATCCCGCACTGGTTGAAATAACCATGGCATAGTTTTCATTCAGCTCTACTTCTTCCAGCCCCAGCACCTGCGGATTTTCTTTTCCGAATTCCGACATCGGGATGAACTCGTAGAAAATGCCATAGTCGAGCATCAGCAACATATCGTCCTGGTGTTCGTTGGTCTGGATTCCAAAAAATCCTTCCGACGCATTATAGGTTTCAATGTAGTGCATCTGCGGACTGGGAATCAGCTTTTGGTACTGCTCGCGGTAGGGTTCAAATTTAACGCCTCCGTGGGTGAATACCTCCAGATTGGGCCAAACTTCGAGGAGGTTTGACTTGCCTGTTTTTTCGAGCACCCGCTTGAAGAGTACCAGGTACCACGACGGAACCCCCGCAAAAGCCGTTACGTTTTCTTCCAGCGCTGTTTCAATGATCTTCTCAATCTTCTCCTCAAACTCTTCGATCAGGGCAATTTCGGTGGTGGGTGTGCGTAAAAAATCGGACCAAAAAGGTACGTTTTCGAGCATAATGGCCGAAAGGTCGCCGTAGTAAGAATTGTTGCTGAAATTGTTTACCCGGTGGCTTCCGCCCAATGTCAGCACTTTGCCTTTGAGCACTTTCGTGTCGGGGTGTGTTTTCATATACAGGTAAAACACATCTCTGGGGCCTTTCAGGTGACATTCTTCCAGGGCTTCGCGGGTTACCGGAATAAACTTGCTTTTGTCGCTGGTTGTTCCCGACGACTTGGCAAACCACTTGGTTTCGCCCGGCCACAACAAATCGCGTTCGCCGTTGCGCATGCGTTCCACGTACGGCTTTATCTGGTTGTAGTCTTGCAGCGGTACATTATTCTGGTATTCATGTAACGAATTTATTTTTTCGTAGTTATGCAGCTTTCCCCATTCGGTGTCCTTCGCAGCAGCCAAGAGGTTGAAGAGCACTTCGTTCTGAATTTCGAGTGGATATTCGCTGTAATACTGTATTTCATCACTTCTGCGCGTCGTGATCCATCTTATGACTGAATTTAAAATGGCCATACTTGGTAAAAATTTAACGAGTCCAAATTTATGAATATTTTATGTCAAACCTGAATCAAAATTCCCGATTTGTCAACTTCTTTCCTTGCCCTGAAATAAAGGACTGTGGGCACTTTTCAGTCGAACATCAATAAACATCCTTTATTTTTCTGAACGGAATGAACGGGTGTACTGAAAGGACCAGACTTTAATAACCACCGGTATAACCAGTGGCGGTTGAAGGCATTCCTCAGCCCCGAAAGGGGTTGAACGAATTTTGTTTATCTAAAAAGAATCGATCATCAATCTTTCCCGGCTTGTCGGCAGTGAAATCGCTTTTAAAAAGTATCGAACAAGTCATACTTATTAAAACAGATAACCGGAGAATAAGTGATTCTTTATCGATACCAGTCAGAGGTTGCAATGCAGCCGGCCTCGGCCGGTGAGCCGAAAAATCAGTGAGAGCGGCGTTAAAATCGTTCTTGTTTGAGTGAGGAACGAGCGAGTTTGGACGATTTAGCCGTTCGAACGCCAATTTTTCGTGCGAAGCGGGCGCAGCCTTGAACTTTTTTGCTTCGTTTTTTGGTTCAAGCCAAAAAATGAAGTGGGGTTTGGGGCAAAGCCCCTAAGTTCGTTGTATCACTACATCATTCGAATGATTATTTTCCTGCATTCTCAGACAAGTACAAACCATGGGAAACAAGAATAAAAGTTAAAAGCGATTTCCGTGGGCTTGCTCCGTTTCCGTTTTGCGAATGCAGGTAATTGTTTAAATTTACGCTCGATTAACAAATCTGATTCAGAAGCAGGCGGGTTTCAGCAAACAGCCGGCTTTAAACCAACAGAATTATGAATTACATTGACATTATCCTGCTCATTTTGTTGTTGCTTTCAGCCATCAACGGGTTTACCAAAGGCTTAATTGCCGAAGTGGTTTCTTTGGCAGCGCTTATCCTGGGTATTTGGGGAGCCATCGAGTTCTCGTACGTTACTTCTGAATTTCTGATCGAAAACTTTAACCTCACCACGCGGCACCTGAACATTATTTCGTTTGTGGTCACTTTTGTGGTCATCGTAATCCTGGTTCATATCGTGGGTAATGTGGTAAATAAAATGGCCGAAGCCGTGTTGCTGGGTTTTGTCAACAAACTGGCCGGACTGGTTTTTGGCATCATCAAATCGGCGCTTATCATCAGTGTTTTGCTGGTGGTTTTTGATAAAGTCGACAGCGATGTCGGTATTATTTCGCCCGAAACAAAAGCCAACTCCCGGATGTACGAGCCCATTCGTTCGCTGGCGCCATCCATTTTCCCGTTTATTGACGACTGGGAAATCAACCTGGGAGAAAACAACAAGAGAGATTCGCATGTGGTCTAAAATCAGGAATAAATTATTTCGGGCCGAAAAGGAAAAGGCAAGCGAGCCGTTTGTTTGTAAAAACTGCGCTACCGAGTTTGTCGGACATTACTGCCCGCATTGCGGACAATCGGTCAGCGATTACGATCGCCCCTTCAGTTTTCTTTTCTTTAATTTTTTGGGTGATTTTTTTGCTTTCGACGAGCGCTTCTTTAAAACCACCATCGACTTAATGTTTAAGCCCGGTTTTCTCACCAAAGAGTATTTTGAAGGAAAGCGGATCCGTTATGCCCCTCCGTTCCGGGTTTTCATATTTACCAGTTTTGTTCTTTTCCTGTTGTTGCAGATCTACACCAACCGGGGATTACAAAAC
>CAZTHA010000422.1:0-3608 GCA_964613435.1 uncultured bacterium | reverse complement strand
TTTACCGAGCATGATCTACAATGTTCGGGCGACGATGCCGACGATGGTGCCTGCTTATCTTTATAAAAAAGGTCTGTTGTCGAAAGCATTCAAAACCATCGACAAGAATAATTACCCGAAATACATCGGGCAAACCCAGAAATGAGATTGCTTACCTGATCTCAGGAGCAAGCACAACTAAGGAAAATGGACGGGGGCTGAATTCGGCCAAAGGTTTTCGCCGAAATCGGCCTTTTCTTTTGCTTGTTAATTTGTTGGCTTAGCTTTTTAAAAAAAATCAGCGGTCGAGGTGGAGGATGTCGAACATTTCCCGTTGAGAAAGAAGTCTGGCAAGGGTTTTGGGAATTGTTGTCGCTGAAAGCTCAGGTGGCAAAATAAAAACTAGAATTTTGGCCAGTTGGTGAGCGGCATAGGGGTCGTTTTCTTCGAGTCTGGTCAGAGAATCGAGCCAGTTTTTCGCGGCATCGAGCTCGATGATTTCACTGGTGTTAACATATATTAACAGCTCATCGTTGGGATCGTCGAGTACGCGTCGGTCGATAAGCATGCTGACCTTGTAAAAATCTGCGAACTTGCTTATTTCACAAGTTTCCTGAATCGGCCAGCCATAGCCGGGTTGATTGACTTTTACATTTTCGGGGCTGGGGTGGGGCCAGCCTTTTTGCGGAATAAACATGTTGATGGCGTATTTATCGGTGGGGGTACTGCCCTGAAAACGGTCAAAATAGGCGGAAACGATGGGTTTGTGGTTAAAATCGAGGGCGTCAAGGCGCTTGTTGGGATCAGGAAGTCGGATTATTTCTGAGTAGGCCTTCACACCTGGCTTGATTTTAATGGTTGATTTCTGGGCAACATAACCCGGAGCTGAAGCAGCCACTTTGATGGTGTTCCCCGAAAGGGACATTTTTACCAGGGCGTGGGGGATTATTTTCATCAGGCTGGTTCGAACATCTATTTCAACTTTGTATGGCCCGACATTTTCTATGGCCGCTCCAAGCTGTAGTGGCATTGAATAAAGATAGGCTGCAACGATAACAAAAAGCAGTGCAGATTTCCGCAGGCTGACGAAAAATTTCATGACTTTATCCCCCTCATTTACGTTTTCATGGTAACATTATTTTCAAATCTCTTCAAGACAGGTCCTGCAAGCGACTTGTAGGGTAGTAGAACAGAAATTGAATCACCGTCACAGAAAATAGCGGCAGGCAGAGTGTGGATTCTGATCGCCGTTTCTATAGGAAGGTCAGACGTGGGTCGAGCAAAAAGAAAATTGGAACGGATTGGGAAAAAAAAGAAGAAAAAGAAGTACCCTCCTTATAATGATAATTTTCAGGAATTCTCCAAAAAAAAAGAACTGGTTAATCGTCCACCCGACAACTGGTTTTTAAGGCAATTCTGGCCGGAGTTCGAGGAGTTGCCGGTTGGTTTGATGGGCTATTCTCTCATCCTTCTTTTAATTTTTGACCCAGGATTTCAGCAGATAATAAGCGATTCGCTAAATCATGAAAAGGGCTTGGCAGCACTTTTGATGTATGTGCTGATTTTATGGGTAATATTGAAATCTATTTATCACGTTTTCAGCGATAGCAGTAAGTCGATAGAAGACAAAAAGTCGATGGTCGGTTTTGCCGCATTCTGCTGCGGAGTGACGGGGATTGTCGGTGGGGGGCGATTGACGATTATGGGCGGTGAGGGGTCGTGGTTGCAAATTCTCGGCCTGTATAATGTTCTGCAGGGAATGGTTCTGGCCTTTTTAATGAAATTTGAAATGATAAATGAGAATAGTTTTTCTGACCGGGAAACGCCTTTCTGGGGGGCGATAACCGCCTTTCTGGCGATCACCACTCTCTTTCTGTTTCTGAGGTTTCAGGTGCAGCTTCACTGGATCGACAATTTTTCGGTTCTTGTGGCTTTTGCGATGACTTTTGCTTCACCTTTGTGTGACCTGATATATTTTAGACCTGATTGGCTAATGAAATGGGGGCAAAAGAAAGCTGGGCAGTTGAGGATTGAAAAGAATACGGAGACGGGTTTTACGGTTCCTGCAGTTCAATGGCAGGAGGCTCTGAAAAAGGCGGCGCCGGATGAGATTGCGAAGATACGGCATGCCCAGCTCGATGGCGGTTCTGAATGGCGAAAGCATGTGGCTGAAATTCCTGAAAAAGTCGCTTGCCACGTCCATTTTTCCGGCGATGAAGTTTACGAGGTCGTTGCCGGATCTGGGACAATGTACCTGGCAGCAGTTGAGCCTGAAACCGTTGCTGAGCAAATTCCCGGAGCTACGAGCCTGGAGTTGAATGTTGGTGATACTTTGGTTATTCCTGCGGGAATTGCCCATCAACTGGTTCGCACCGGCAACGATAATCTGGTCATTATCTTTGCTTGTGCCGACAGTCACCTTGCCGAAGACAGGAGGGTTTTGCCAGACATTCATGGTCAGGCAATTTCTGGAACATGAAAATTCTTGTCGATGCTGATGCTTTGCCTGGAATTGCCAGGGACATTCTTTTGCGTGCCGTTCAAAGAGTTCAGATCAAGGCTATTTTTATTGCCAACAAGGTTTTGACTTTGCCGGATTCGGATTTTGTCGGATTCGAGCTGGCGGATGCCGGCCCGGATGAGGCTGACGACCGTATCGTTGAATTGGCGGAGATGGGTGATCTGGTTGTAACTGCTGATATCCCGCTGGCGGCAAGGGTTGTTGCGCGTGGCGCTGTCGCCATAGACCCTCGCGGTTCATTTTTTGACGAGAATAATGTTCGGGAGCGGCTTTTTGTTCGCGATTTCATGGCTGATCTGCGCAGTTCAGGTGCCATTACCGGTGGGCCTTCGGCCTACGGCAAAAAGGAAAGTCGCAGGTTTGCCGCCCTTCTTGATCAGTGGTTGGCAAAGGCGGCTCGTTAAGAGAACAACAGGATGCTTTTGCAACAGGATAACAATATTTTCACCGAAAATTGTTTTCAGCGGCAAAAAGCTGATATTTTATTGTTGAACATAATCATTTATAGGGTAAGCATTTAGAAAAGTTATAATCGAAGGGTCAGGAGAATCGAACTATGGACAATCGACGCGAGGAAAATGGCTTTAACCTTTTTGAAAAACTTCCGGACATGATCAAGGGTATTTCAGTTATCATTGGTTGCATTGTCATAATAACCGGTCTGGTATATGTGGTTTCGACGATTGACCATGTTTTCAAAGTGGTGAATGACCCCAAGGTCGCTGAAGCGGCAATCATAAGCCTGAATGAAATTATCAAGGGTGATGAGCTTTTGGTAACTGATAATTCATTTAAAATAACCATTGGTTTGGGGCGACCGGTTTCTCTGGCCGTTTATGTCTTGTTTTTACTTTTCGCCGGCTATCTTTCTCTTAGTTTGATCGTCGCCGGAGCAAAAGTAATTGCCTGGACCACCAACGAACAAGGAGCGATAAAAAAGCTTATCGACGGAATTTTCGGTGAAAAGAAAAACTCTCTGCCTTATACAGAGAGTGTGGAATACAAAGAGCCCGACTTATAAAATTTAGGTCATTTGGTCATTTTTTGCGGCCGGCGAAGGCAATTACATGCCTGTCCTTATCGAGTGAATAAGCGGCATGATCGCCCC
>CAZTHA010000421.1:0-3613 GCA_964613435.1 uncultured bacterium | reverse complement strand
CTTGGAGCCCAAGCAAGTCTTCGCCTTCTACAATCAGCGCGGCACCGCCGAGCAAAGTGTGCTGCAGACTTGATGCATGATGTTTACGGACGAACCAGTATGCTGCCATAGCCAGCATCAGCAGTGAAAAGACCAGCGTGTTTCTAAAGCGAATCTGTCTTTTTCTCTCATCCTCTGCGTCACGATAAAAGCCGACGCGAACCACTATTTTCCGGCCATTTCCGGTTACCAGGGGCATTGCCGCCTCGATCAGCGAAACAGTCCGCGAAGTGTCACGAAATGGCAGCAATTGCAGATGCGGAGCTTTCAACGCCGCTTCTTCGATGCTTTCGAGAATTCCCAGGGGCATGGCACCGCTTTCAGCACGAGCCAGAACCGCCCCGTCAGCCTGCTGAACAACAGCGTATGCCACAGCTTCTTCGGCAAGAAGGTTTTGCAGTCTTGGAGTAAGGTCAAGCCGGCGATCGAGAAGATCGATCAGTTCGCGTGACAAAAGCTTGACCAGCACGATGCGGTTATTGTTATAACGGGTTTCAAGCTCTTCAAGATCGGCAACGGAAAAATAGTAGGCAAAACTGGAAAAGGCAACAACAATGGTCGCTACCAGCAAACGTTCAAAAAAACGGGTTTCGCGCATAAAGGCCATTTTATTCTGTTTCTCTGCGAATCATGCGAATGAATACTGCGGCAATGCCCGGGTCAAACTGGGTGCCACTGCAGTGATGAATCTCTTTCAAAGCTTCTTCGACCGTCATGGCCTTCCGGTAAGGCCGGTCGGTAGTCATTGCGTCATAGGTGTCGACGACACTGACGATTCTTGCCAAAAGCGGGATATCTTCGCCCTTCATGCCATCAGGGTAACCTTTACCATCGTATCTTTCATGGTGATGTTTGATAATCGGCACTACTCCGAGCAGGAATTCAACTTTTCCAAGAATTCTGACGCCCAGTTCCGGATGCGATTTGATAACAGTAAATTCTTCGTCGTTAAGGCGACCGGGCTTGTTAAGAATTCCTTCCGGAATGCCTATTTTACCAATATCGTGCAAAAGACCGCCAAGTTTGATTTTTTCGACCTCAGTGCGTTCAACCCCTAATTCGATGGCCAGACGCATGGAAAGGTCGGTCACTCTTTCTGAATGTCCGCGGGTATAACTGTCTTTGGCATCGATAGCGCTGGTCAGTGCTGAAAGAGTGTCGATATAAGCACGCTGAAGATTGTGGAAAAGATCGGCATTTTGTATGACAAAAGCGATCTGACTGCCAAGAATCTTGAGCAGGTCAAGGTCTTCCGGTCGATATCCGGCATTACCTTTCTTGTTGGCGACCTGAATCACACCAAGGAATTTGTCGCGCGGCTTGAGCGGCAAACAAATGGTGTCGCGAATACTCATGTCGGCAACCTTTCCTGCTTCAGTTGCGGCAAATTCGTTCCCTTCAAGTTCAGTAATCAGTTGATGTTTTTCATCTTTTCTGACGGCGCGAATCAACGGAGTGAAGCCGCCGTCGCTATCCGGAGAAAAGGCTGCGATGCCGTCTCCAGCCTGAACCTGAGAGAAATAAGGCACCTCATCATTCTCACGCACCAGGAAAATACAGGCAATCTCACTGTCGGTACCATCTCTGGCGATAGACAGAAATTTGTCGACAAGAGTCTGCAAATCTATATTGGTAACGATTTCCTTGCCGAGAATGAAAACGTTACTCAAAACCAGCAGTCGCTTGAACATGCGTTCATAAAGAATTGCGCTTTCAAGAGACGCGGCCGCCTGCGAGGCGAGAATCGGCAAGATTTCACAGATGTTTTCGGGAGCATCGGGGGTAAGTTTAAGACCGATTACCCCGAGCATCTTATGACGGCGGACCAGTGGCAGCAAGATAAAATCGTCTATCGTAACGATAGGGGTTTCCGACTCCTGCCAGCGTGGATATTCAATCTTGAACTGGCGCCGAATTTTATCGATTTTCTCTTCGAGAATCAGATTACTGATTCGCACATCCAACTCTGATGGGTCTTTACCGGCGAGAGAAAAAAAAGAAGACTCGGCTTTGCATAGAACCAGAGCTTTTTTTAGAATGGCCTTGAGCAGTGAGTCGAGTTCGATGAAAAAACCCGTTTCATCAAGGGTCAGAAGCTCCTGAATCTGTCTTTTCAGAACTTCATTTTCACGAATTAAAGCTTCTTTGCTAACGTTGCTGCCGGTTTGATTGAGCCAGGATATGTCAAACATGATGTTGAGATTCTACCACCTGAGCAGATAAAATACAATCTAATCGCGGCATTAGCTGCAGAATTTTCATTACTCAACCCTGATTCTGCCTTCGACCTTCAATTTAATCAACCCTTCACGACCGAGCTTTTTCAGGTAATCATTAACCACATCGCGTTGCTGTCGGCCATATTTGAGATTTCTGCCGTTTCTAAAGGCAAGAAAATTGTCGCCACCGTCCTGAAGAAAGCTGTTGGTGCTGACAAAATAGAATCTGCCAGACTCAACCGGATTGCCGTCGATAAGTAAATCCTTAAGTTCATAATCATCGGGGCCGCGATTGGCAAAGGAATAGGTGGCGCCCGAAACCTGGAGAATTCCTCGACGCTTGCTGGCAGACTGGGTAAAAAGCTCGAGCAGGTCACTGCCGGTAAGTTCAATGGTAACGACCTGATTATCGAAGGGCAAAACATTGAACAGATCGCCAAAGGTGAACTCGCCAGAATTGATATCGCTTTGAATACCGCCGGAATTCTGAATGGCGATCTCGCTACCTGTTTTCTGCCTCATGGCGTCGGCAATCATGTTACCAATCGGACATTCATGTGAATATTCCCGCTGGTAGTCATCGGCAAATTCAGCGATAACCTCGCGTTTTATCATTTTTACCTTGCGGGTTGCCGCTTCAACAAGCTGGGCCATTTTTTCGTCAGGATCTATTTCGGCATGATTCACCGCCAGTCGACGCCCAGAAAAGGCGGTTATCTTCGCGGGATGGCCAGACAATTCAAGGTCGAGCACATCTATTTCCTTGCTCTGGTTATAGCCACTGACGGTCTTGATAACTACCCCATCCTTCATAAATGGCGGCGGATCTTCGATCTCATAATCAAGCAGAACGCAAACGTCTGGACGAGCCTGGGCAATCGCCTTCCATTCCTCGTAACTTATCCGGTTGCGGTCATAGAGAGTCAGTAAGACGACCAGATCAACGCCGGCTTTGCGCAAAGCTGAAATTCTCTGTGCAAGACCTTCGCCAGGAAGAGCGAACTCTAATCCGGCCACATTTCCCTTTGCGGTTAAATCAGGGGTTGCCGGTGGGGTAAGACCGACCATGCCAATACGCAAGCCAGAGCCCGGATAGAGAATAATCTCGGGACTCAGGTAATCAGGAACCTGGCCAGTGCCACTTTCGCTGATGTTTGAACTCAAAAAGGTAAAATCAGCTTCTTTTTTCAGCTCGCGAAGGCGCTCCTGACCGAAGGTAAATTCAATGTTACCAATCAGCATCAACTCGATGCCAAGACCGTTAAGTGCGGCAACAATAGCCGATCCACGCGTAAAATAAGCATCAGCGGTACCGGATATTTCACTGCCGATAGATACGACATTGAAAGGGTCAC
>CAZTHA010000420.1:0-3637 GCA_964613435.1 uncultured bacterium | reverse complement strand
CAATCAGTATAGTTTTACTGGACCATCTTCAGTCTGGTGTTAATCGTAAAGGCAGCCGAATAAATTTTAAGGTTGCTGCTGATGTCTGTGATTCAAATGGAAATATCCTTATTGAAAAAGGCACCCCAGCTTATGGAACGGTTATTTCCTCTAGAAAGCGTGGGTATTTTGGTAGACGTGGTTCCCTGGAAATTTCTATAGATTTTACAACATCAGTAGACGGACAAAATATTGCTTTAAATGGCCAGAAGAAAAGTGCCGGAGGCGGGAATAAAGCCTTGGGAATAGCGGCAACAGTCTTATGGTTACCAATGGGATTAATGCGTGGCTCAAATGTAACAATTAAGTCTGGAACTAAGTTTGAGGCGTTTGTAAGTGAGAGTCTGAATGTGAAAACTTCTAATTCTTCAAATAGTGGTGAAGCAATTATTGATTCTGCTCAGCACTATGAAGGCTCCTCTGCAAAAACTATAAAGTTGAAAAATGGCGAGCAAGTAAACGGCAAGCTCCTGAGCCTTCAAAATGGACTTTATGTCGTTCAAACCTCGATGGGTGAGCTAAGAATAAAAGAAGAAGACGTTGTTTCAATAAAGGAAGAGTCGGCAAACGCGGAACCTGGCACTGATCGAGAGGGAAAAACCAACCTTGAAAAGAAGCTTGAAGAGTTAAGAAATAAGCATAAATAGGACCTCTGTGATAAAGATAAAGAAGATGATTCTTTGGAAAAAATAGACCAGGGAAAAATAGGGCGCAAGAGACAAAATAGTGTAACTTTTTGGTGTAACCCTGGGGCGCGGCGACGCAAAAGGGTTTTGCAGACTAAGTAATGCGGTAAAGTTTGACCCCGACTTCCGGCACTGAAAACCCGCATCAAATGCGGGTTTTTTGTTTTTGGCCGATTACAGACAGGAATTGATTTCAGGATGAACAAGATATTTATTGGCAATCAGACAAATTGTAATGTTTCTCCGTTCCTTACCTTTGATTTTGCGGTTAGCAAAGGCTTTGACGCTTTTGAATGGTTCAGTGACCCGGGAATGGCTGGCTGGAACGAATCGAGTTTCAGCCCTGAGCAGATCGATCATATAAGAGCTACCGGAGAACAAAGAAAGATTCGCTTCAGCGTCCATGCGCCATGGCGAGCTAATCCCACAACAAACGAAGGCCAGCAGTTGATATTGCGAAGTATCGATTTTGCCGATAAAATTGGCGCAAAGCTGGTTAATACGCATATTTTTCCGGAATATGAGCCGGAATTTTTTGCTCAGCATTTGCAGGGGATCTTGTCAGCGGCAAAAGAAAAAAGATTGCTTATCAGCCTGGAAAATGTTGCTGAATGCTCTCCCGAAAATGTTAATCGCCTGTTTGCCTGTCTGGGAAAATTTGGTGAAACTTATGCCAGCGCCGGCTTTTGTCTCGATATTGGCCATGCCAACATCTATTATAAAACCAGGCATAATTACGGAAAATTTCTTGAACTTATCGATGAAGCCGTTGATTTGATACATGTGCACGCTCATGAAAATCATGGCCATATTGATGAACATCTGCCGTTGTTCTCATTATCGAAAGAATATAATGAAGAGCCGGTAAAAAATCTGCTGAAATTTTTAAAAAGGCGGAATTTTAAAGGTTCGGTGATTATGGAGCAGTGGCCAGATCCGCCGGAAACTCTGGCCAAAGTTCGCAACCGGCTGTTAGAACTATGGCAGACAGATTGATAGCTGTTTTTGCTTTTAGCTGTGAATGATTGTATTATCTTGATTGAAGGCTTTTATTGAGGAGTTGCCATGGGAGTTTCCAGTCATCTGAAAGACAATCTGATTATTTTTGTTCTTGAAGGTGAAAATACTGTGGAACAAGCGAAAAAAGCTTTTGCCCAGATTTTTTCCGATGAAAGCATCGATTTCCCGCTGCCGGTTCTGATCGACGCGAGACACTCATGTCGCAACCGTGAAATGACTGAAGTTGCAGGCTTTGCCGAAGCCCTGTTGCGGTTTCGCGAAAAGCTTGGCTGCAAATGCGCCCTAGTGATAAACGAAGAGAGGCAAGATCCGTTGGGCCTTGAACGTCGGCTGGCTGCTTTTTCCCTGCGTGAAAATATCCAGTTTGGCTTGTTTTTCGAAATTGATTCTGCGAGAACCTGGCTGAAACAGATTTAAGTTGGGGAATCGTCGTTAATCTTTGTTCGATTTACTACTTATATACTCAAGAACCTTAGGGTTTTCGTTTTCGAAATCCTTTATTTGAGCTTTTGTTTGAGCCAGACGAGCCTCTAGCTCGGCAATTTCTTCTCTGATAACTGCCAGTTGGGCCTTTTTTCTTTTCAGATCGGCGATTTCCATTTGAAGTTCATCTATTTCGGCACTTATGGAATCAGAGGTTTCGATATCGCATCCGGTTAAAGAAACTATTGTCAGAGAGAAGACAAGTAACAAGGAAAACTTTTTCATTCGGTTATTCATTTTCTTTTTCCTTTAACTTAATCTTGTATTCTTTCAATATGTTAAGTCTTCTTTGATTATTGTGGAGCTCTTGCCTTAAGCGATCCTTCGTGTCAAGCAGAGAAATATTTCGCCTGATCTCATCTTTCAATTCATGTTGTTCGGTATTCAGTTCGCTGCGTTTCTGCTTCAGTTTTCCGGAAAAATCAAAGCAACCGCTGAAAAAGAACAAGGAGCAGCTTAGAATTCCCATGACAATTATTTTTCCGATATTCCCATTATTGTGCATAAGCAAGGCGTCTCCAGTTCGTTTTCTTTGGGCTCTTTATTTAGTGTTACAAAATATTGTCTCACAAAAAAGAACGCGATTCTCCTCATCTCTCACATTTATACCAGAAAAAACTGAGAAATCCGGAAAAACCGCTAAAAATTTGCAGATTTTCGCTTGGGTACCTTGCGGGGTGGTTTCTTGATCATTATGATTAAAAATGTCCGGACTTAAGCATTCCCGGATAAGCGTATAAGATTCAGGGAGACCGAGAATGAAAAGAGTAACGAGTATTTTGATCGCAGCAGCCCTGGTTTTTGCTTCCTTTTCCACTCTAGAAGCAGCCCCCATGAAAGAATGGACATTGGCAGTATTTTTGAATGCCGATAACAATCTTGATCCGTTTGGGGTAGAAGATCAACAGGAAATGAGCCGCGTCGGTTCCAGCAACCACCTGAATATCGTTTCTCTTATTGATCGTGAGCATGGTCCTGCCCAGATCAACTATATTGAAAAGGGTAAAATTAACAAGGTTAAAGATATGGGCGAGCTTGATATGGGCGATTATCGCCAGCTCGTCAATTTCATGAAATTCGTCAAAGAAAATTATCCGGCAAAACATTATTGTTTAACCATCTGGAACCATGGTTCAGGCTGGAAAAACAAAAATGAAAACGCTGTGGTTCGCGGAATTTCCTATGACGATTCTTCGAACAATCACATTACCAATGCCCAGCTGACCGCCGCTTTGAAAGAAATCAACGGAGTAATCGGCAAGAAGGTAGATATCGTAGAATTCGACGCATGTCTGATGCAAATGGTCGAAGTCGTTCATGCCTGCAAAGATTACAGCAATTACATCATTGCTTCAGAAGAAACCGAACCTGGTAAAGGCGCTCCCTACGATGACATTCTTAAAAATGTA
>CAZTHA010000419.1:0-3653 GCA_964613435.1 uncultured bacterium | reverse complement strand
GGCTACGAGATCCGCATTGACCAGGTGCGCGAGCTTCAGGAAATGGCATTTTTGAAACCCAACATGGGTAACTGGCAGGTTTTCATTATCGACCCGGCCGATCGTCTCAATGTTTTCAGCGGAAATGCTCTGCTGAAAATTCTTGAAGAGGCGCCGTCTTACGTGGTTTTTGTGCTGATTGCCTCGGGTACCGGCGCGGTTTTGCCGACGATTCTCAGTCGCAGCGAAATTGTCCGGTTCCAGAATCCTTCGCATCAGGCGACCCGCGAAGTAATTGCCGAGCGGTTTGCATTATCTGCCGACGACGCAGCCAGAGTTTACGCCTGGTCAGAGGGACGTTTCGGTCCGGCCTTGACCTTGGCCGAAGAATTTGCGGACGATTATCATTGCCCGATAGGCCTCAGAGAGAGCCATACGGCCTATTTGAATGAACTGGAAGGCTTTTCGCTCGACCTGCAGGAATCGTTTGCGATGTCGGGCGGGCTCGATGAAGCTTTGCGACAGGCAGCCGCTCTTGAAAGTGGCCTTTTTATGCCGCTTCAGGTTGCCCGAAAAGAATTTTGCCGGTCGCTGATCATGAGTGCGCAGATGCCTGCTGCCTTCGCATTGCTGTTTACCGATCTGCTTCTCGAGCGCGTCGATCAGACGAAAAAGCGTATCAGGCAGACGTTCGATGGGCTGATTAACGAAGCCCGCGCCGGTTATTCCCCGGGGATGATCAAGGAAATAGATGCCCAGGTAAATTCAGCACTTGCAGCATGGGGCTTGGGGCAGATCGAGGAATTGTTCAGTTGTCTGTTGAACTGGTATGCAGACGCTTTGCGCTGGTCTGGCAGTGCCGATGAAACATTGCTGTTGAACCTTGACCGGAAAGACGATATCATTACAATCGCCGAAGCCGATGGCACTGATTTGCTTCGGTCACGAATAAGTTTGCTCGAAGAAAGTGTCTACCTGTTGCGCAGGTATGTTCAGCCTTCTTTAGTCATAGAAAATGTTATTACGCAGATCGGAGGGCCCGAAGCGTGAGTCAGTATGTCGCTCTTAGACTTCGCAAGCTACCCATGATCAGTTGGGTACCCATTCCGGGGTTTGCCATAGAAGAATTGCAGGATCTGGTGGTTAAGACCCAGCATGGCACTGAAGTGGCGCAGGTGTTACGCATTACCGACACAATGCCCGCAGCCGGCGAAGATGAAAAGTTTGTCAACGAAATTATCCGCGCGGTCGATGAAAACGATCGCCAGACCCTTGCTGAACTGAAGCAGAAAGAACGGGATGCTTTCCGGCAGACCCGGCAAAAGATCGCCGAACATCAGCTCAATATGAAGCTGCTCAAGGCAGAATACCTGTTCGACGGCAGTCGGGTCATTTTCTATTTCAAGTCTGAAAACAAGGTCGACTTTCGCGAATTGCTCAAGTCGCTGGCCTCTTTGTTCAAGACCAGGATCGAATTGCGTCAGATCGGGGTGCGCGATGAAACCAAACTGCTCGGCGGCATTGGCTGTTGTGGTAAAGAGGTCTGCTGCGCCCAGTTTATGAACACTTTCTATCCGGTTTCGACCAAAATGGCTAAAGAGCAGAATTTGAGCCTTAACCCGGCCAAGCTTTCCGGAATTTGCGGTCGCCTTCTTTGCTGTCTCGGCCATGAACACGAGTATTACGCTTCATTTCACGGCAAATTCCCGAAGATCACCTCGGAAGTTGTCGTCGGCGAAGAAACGGCGCGGGTTATGGATATCAACTACATTACCCGGAAAATCCTGCTCGGGTTCCCTGATCGGCGTAAATGCTACTATGAACTCGATGTCGTCCATGGTCGCAAAGATTCAACTACCGGGCGCAATCTCTGGTGGATACAGCTGCCCGACGAGCCTGAACCCGATCTGACCTTGCTGCTGCGCAACCTCAACCCGCCTGGCTCCGGCAAGAAAAAGAAAAAGGGCGAGGGTGACGATTCTCAGGGCGCCGCCCCGAACAATAATCGTCCCAACAACAACCGCCAGAATAATCCCCAGGCAAAAGAGCGAACGCCAAGACCTGAAAAAGAGGGCGACAAGCCTGAGAATCAGCGAGAAAACCGCGCTAATCGCCGAAAGAATAAAAATGAAAATGAAAATGATAAAAAATTGTCAGATTCTCCTCCGGAAAAAGACAATTCATGATATAATCCAACCACTCATTCCCGCACCCGAAATGGATTCGGGGCAGAAAAGCGAGGAAGTATCGTGTCGCGCATAGGACTGATTGCCGGAAACGGAAGGTTTCCACTCTATTTTGCTGATTCGGCCCGAAAGGGTGGAAATCAGGTGGTGGCAGTAGCCATCAAGGAAGAAACTTCGCCCGAGCTTGAAAAACTGGTCGAGCATATCAGCTGGTTTCATGTCGGCGAATTACAGGGTATGATCGATACCTTTCTCAATCAGAAGGTCGATCGTATCGTCATGGCCGGAAAAATCACGAAGACGCTGATGTTCGAGAAAATCCGGCCCGATGCCCGGTTGATGAAGGTTTTTGAAAAGACTCCGGTTCGCAATGACGATGCTTTGCTCAAAGCATTGGCCAATGAGTTCATTGCCGAAGGAATCCATGTTTGTGATTCAACGACTTTTCTCAGCTCGCTATTGCCTGAAAAGGGCATAATCACTTCGCGTCAGCCCAGCGCAGACGAACTGCTCGATATCCGCTACGGCCACGATATTGCCAAGCAGATTGCCGGACTCGACATCGGCCAGACGGTGGTGGTTAAAAACCGCGCCATTCTGGCAGTTGAAGCCATAGAAGGCACTGACCAGGCAATTTTGCGTGGCGGCCAGCTTGGCAACGGCAATGTAACCGTGGTTAAGGTGGCGCGGCCCCTGCAGGATATGCGCTTTGACCTGCCGGTCGTTGGTCTCGACACGATTAGAACGCTGATATCGGCGCGAGCCAGCTGTCTGGCTTTCGAAGAAAAGAAAACTCTACTGCTCGATCGCGAAGAAGTTGTGGCTATGGCTGATGAAGCCGGCCTGGCGATCATGGTGCTTTGAGCGGGCAATCCCGTTTGCGGGGCTCGAACTCAGTTTTAAACTTATACGGAGTTATCAATGAATAAGGAAAGTGTGAAGATCGGGGTAATTGGTATTGGTCATCTGGGCAGGCATCATGCCCGTATTCTTGCTGAAATGGACGGTCCGGAGCTGGTTGGTATTTCCGATATCAATGAAGAAGCCGGTCGCGAGCTTTCAGAAAAATACAATGTCCCTTTTTATAAAGATTACAAAGAATTTGAAGGGAAAGTGGACGCCGTCACCGTGGTTGTGCCGACCTTTCTGCACCACCAGGTCGCCCGTTTCTTCCTTGAGCGCAACGTGCACACGTTCATTGAAAAGCCAATCACCAAAACGCTTGAAGAAGCCAACGACCTGGTCAAGCTCGCCGGTGAAAAACAGCTGACCTTGCAGGTCGGCCACGTTGAGCGCTTCAATGCCGCAATCCTCAAACTGCAATCTCTGGTTGAAACGCCGCGCTTTATCGAATGTCAGCGCATGGGGCCATTTTCCCCGCGCATTCAGGACGTAGGTGTAGTCCAGGATCTGATGATTCATGATATCGATATCGTTCTTTCGCTGGTTAAATCACCGATCAAGCATATTGATGCCGTCGGAATTCCG
>CAZTHA010000418.1:0-3669 GCA_964613435.1 uncultured bacterium | reverse complement strand
TTTTTGGGCCGTTTACCAGAGTAATTTTTCCGGTCAGACGATTGAGAACATAGCGCCCTTCACCGGCAGGAATAGCCACGGCATAATGCAGTTCGCGATCGCCGTCTTTGATGATCGCGTGCTCGGGGCGCGGAAAATAAATCATCTGGTCTTTGCCGGTTATGAAAAGTTCTTCGCCAACTTTGTGCTCGACACCATTTTCAGTATAGGGAGATATGACCTTGATATAGAGACCGCTGATCTCGTTAAGCTCAATTGCTTTGAATTTGCAGGTATTGTTTCGCCGCACGAAAGTCTCGGTAGGTTTCGGAAAAACCACCGCCGGCCCCTGAATGAAGCGTTTGTTCCCGTCTTCGTCGAGAAGAATGCAGTATTCAAGGCGTTCCAGCGTCACTGCAGTGCGCAAATAGTTGCCGTCAACATCCCGAACAACTTCTACGCCGGTTGGCGGAATGTAAAATGAAACTTCGGTCCCGGTAATGATCAGCTGTTTTCCCATTGTCAGCTCGGGAGCCCCGTCGCCGATTTTGGCCGGTTCTTCGGTTGACCCAGCCTGGGGCTTTACCACAGCCTTTTTCCAGTTTTCGCGGGCAGCGTCTTCGTCGTAAACCCGGACAATCAAATATTGATTTAAATGCAGATAATGCCCTTGAATTACCCGTACCATCTGGCCCGGCCACAAAGCGAAATTTACTGGCCCAGGCATGTTGACCTTATGACCAATCTTCAATTCCGGCAAACTGTTAGAGCCAAAATGCGGAGGCTGAATGCTATCTTTAGCAGGATTCTTCAATACCAGATACCAACCTTCAGGGGCAGTAGCGAAAACTGATATGGCCTGTTCGAGGGTAACCCGTTCGAACTTTTTGTTGATGCCATTGAAAATAACCGGCTGGTCAGTATTAGCCAGGCTGGTTTTGTAGGGTCCGACGTAAACCACGATATGTCCTTTGGTCTGATCGGAAATAAAACAGTATTCGTTCGGCGATAGAACCAGGTCGCGTTCGCGATTGGGGTTTTCAGGCATTGGCTTTTCTCCTCTTAAAATAATCATCCTGAATGAAATTATAGAAGAGCTGAAGTTTTTATACAATCAACTCGGGTAAACTTATTCTTTTTTTTCTGGTATTATTTAAAACAGTGCCCGCTCTGAAAAATGCCAGGAGGGAATATGAAGTACAAAACCCTGCTTTGCGGTCTTATGATATTGACCGCAGCCAATACTTGCCACGCCCAGAATCCTTTTAGCGAAAATCCGGTTGAAGTTCTCTTCAATCAAGGTTCAAATTCTACTTCTTCGGTTATTTCAGAAATCGAAGGTATTTCTGATGAAATCAACTCACTCCTGAATCAACCACAAGCTCAAGAAAGCCAGGATTACCAGGTGGTCAGAGGCAATACCCTTTCAGGAATAGCCAGGCGCTACCTTGGCAGTGCTCAGCGTTGGCGTGACCTTGTTCAATGGAACATGGACCGCTACCCCTCACTTTTAAAGAATCCCGACCTGATTCTGGTCGGCTGGCAACTCAGACTTTCAGCTCCATCTACAGCAACTGCCAAACCAGAAGTTGTCGAGAATGATGCCGACACAAACGCCTCAACCAGCCAGGACAGCTCACAAAATGTCATGATTACAACTGAAAAAGACATGATCAACAACCAGACCGATTCGAATTCATCGACTTCTGCCAGCAGATCTGCCGGCAATAATGGCCCAATGATTACCCCGGAGAGCCGGGTATTACACATCGGCGATTCCCACACCTGTGGCATATACGGCAAAGCAATGGATGAGCTGATGCGCAGCACCGGCGCTGCGATCAACACGGTCGGCGTTTCAGGTTCTTCACCATCATGGTGGTTAAACGGCACTGTCGGCAAATCAGGTTTTTTTGCCAAGGATGAAACCGGCAAGGTCGATCAACCCGCAGATTGGCGAACCCCACGCCAGACACCGAATCTGAAAAAGCTTATAAAAGATTATAAGCCCGGCATCATCGTTTTTTCTTTGGGCGCAAACATGATCGGCGCTTCACCAGAAGCAATCAGAAACCAGGTAAAATCCGTATGTGAAATCGCCAAACAAGCTGGTTGTAAGGTGGTCTGGATCGGCCCACCAAATGGCCGGGCCGACAAAAAGCCGACCGAAAAACAAAATCGGCTTTACGATAATCTCAAGGCTGAAGCTGAAAAATACGGCACTTTTGTCGACTCGCGGCCCTATACCCGCTACCCGGAATCCGGTGGAGACGGAGTTCATTACTGGGGCAGCGAGGGCAGCAAAATAGCGAAAGAATGGGCCGGCAAGGTCTTTGACCAACTGCAGAAGCCCTGAAAGCCCAAAATTTTCCCAGCCAAAAGCCTATCGGACAATTTTCAAAGATGATCCGCCGCTGCGCATCGAAGCGCCAAGCTTGTTTTGATGCGGGTAATCGTCGTTTGCCGGGTGATCGAGGAAATTTGAATCGGTAGCCGCGGTCGTATCCGGGGCTTTGGTCCAGGAAGCAATCAAGGTTGGATCGCTTGGGTCATCGAGCTCAAAACTGGTATTTGAAGCAATATTAGTCGAGGCACGCCAATAATAGATTTCAGCCGTATCCCATAAATAACTTGGAACAGTGGGATCTTTAATATCTTCTTCCCTGAGATAATTTTCGGTTGCAAGCTGCTGCAACGCGGCTCTGATTCCGGCTTTGTTGCTTAAATCGGGGGCCCAATCCGGCTTAGATTGCCATTTTAGATCAAATGCTTCGCGAATCTGGCTGAGGTTAGAATGCAGACTATTTTCTTTCTGCCTTTTAACGATTACTTCCTCCTGGGGCAACATTCGCAGAGCAACAATTCCACCGACAATGATGACTACAAGCAGCATCAGCATCAGGGCCCCTTTTCGACTCTGCAAAATCTTCTCTTTACCATTCATAGTAACTGGGTCCCCCTTCCAGTGTTTCAGTGAATTCAGGAGACAACAGATTGCCACGCGAGTGATAGCTGGTAGGATATTCCTGAATCTCGTTCTGGGCTTTTTCCAATTTTACCCCATCGAACCATACAGAACAAGAAGCCAAAGTACTGCTGGTATTCTGTAAAATGATCCGGGCCTCTTTTATCGACGGATGCGCCGTAAAGGGAATCTTGGCAAATATGCGATAATAGCGAAAATCTTCACCCGGAAAGTCTGGATGCTCGAATCTGGTGGAAAAAGCAATCCCAGCATCATCTGCAAATCCAATTTGTGTCACTTCGCCGGAAGAAGCAATTTCAACGCCGGCAGAATCTTTAACTTTGCCGCCGCCACTGTAGGTAACGAATGCCAGCATTGCACTGCCGCTGCCCGGGCACACCCATCCTGAAAGAAAATAGATATTATCCGGAGCAGGTGCAGAAAACTGGGCAAGCGGTATTTCCTGATAGACAAGGCTTTCGTTGAACGAGGTAGTCGCCGGCGTCTTTTTTTTCGGCTTCTTTTTGGCCATTGCCACCACGGTGGTCAACATTACCAGGCAAAGAACCAGCACCAGCAGGCGCGAATTGTTTCCGAATGATTTACCATTCATTGTAAAGCTCCTCACCTGTTATTGTCGATTTGCGTGTCGGCGAGAAAATAGTGCGAACCGGGTGATAACTGGTCGGCTTTTCCTGATCGTTATACAAAGCCCTTTCAAGCTG
>CAZTHA010000417.1:0-3670 GCA_964613435.1 uncultured bacterium | reverse complement strand
TACTGCACAGATGAAGCAGGCTACCAGCTTTGCCGGTTGGGACTTTACCAATGTCTGGATGGGGGCTGACGGCAACTATTACCCGATGCTGCGCCCCTGATTTGATTGGCCCGGCAATTGGGCGTTAACTTGTAAAAACGACACAGGCTTTTTCAGCTAATCCTGAAAAAGCCTGTTTTTTATTTTTTGGGGGCAAGTGCTTTCTTAATAGGTTATGCCGCCGGAAAAACGGAACAGGAAAATGCGAATGTCGCGGATCGGATCGCCGGCCAGAGAATTGAGCATGTGGTAAGCATTGCCGATCAAGGGTGAAAGCAGCAGGCCTAATCCGCCGATGGCGAAAAGAATCAGCAGCAGAAATGGGGCGACATCCTCGAAATTGCGGTATTGTATGCGATACTTTGCCGGCAGAAGATATGAAACGATGCGCGAACCGTCAAGAGGCGGAACTGGCAGCAGATTGAAAAAAGCCAGACCAAGATTGATGACGACCATAGTTTCGATGGTACTTTGCAACAGCAATACTGCCAGTGGCGACAAAAAGCCAACCGACACGGCGAGCAGTTTCATCAATGCCATGCCGACGATAGCGAGAAAGAAATTGGAAAGGGGACCAACGATGGCGACTACAGCCATAGCTCTTCCGGGAACCCGGAAATTGTTGGCATCTACCATAACCGGTTTGGCCCAGCCGAATCCGGTGAAAAACAAGAGTACCGCCCCAAAAAAATCGAGGTGGCGTAATGGATTCAGGCTGATTCTGCCCATGCGTCTTGGGGTCGGATCGCCGAGAAAGTCGGCCATCAAAGCGTGGGCAAGTTCATGGAAGGTCAGCGACAGAAGAATGATCGGGATCAGGACGATCCATCTGAAGGCTGAGGCCATAAGATCTTCAGGACTGCGCAATGCCAGGCTGACGGCAAAAAGAAATAAAATGATCCCACCGATCCACAATAGCTTATTAAAAGATTCCGGCGGCATACCGCCCGGTGGGTTGAATCTATAGACTCTTATATTCCTGTAAGGCAATTTCAAGCTCCTTTTCGCGGGTAAAACAATGTCCCTGAAGTTTTAGTTCAAGCAGTTTTTTGAATATCTGTCGCATGTGGGGCCCCGGCGGAATTCCGATCGCAATCAGGTCATTACCGCAGATTTCAGGTTTGATCAGGCGCAGTTCGCCGATATAGCGCAGAACCTTTCTGGCATTCTGCTTCTCAAGTGAGTAGGCCATCAAAGCTATCAGAGCCTCTAGCGAGCATTCACTCAGCAGTTCATGGAGCGCGACATGATCATCGACGCCGATTGAAGACAAAAGCCTGGGGATTCTTTCGAGGCTTTGCAGAATGTTGCAAACAATTGTTTGGCGGGCATGGGGTGCGCCTATCGATTCAAGAATGACAGTGGCCTGTTGCAGACTGATCGCTGAAAGCAATCCGCCCCAAAGAACCGCTTCTTCATCGATATCTTCATCGAGCCGGTGGAACCTTTTGATCAGGCCTCTTACCAGACGAAACCTTCCCGGAATCATCGAAAGATCACTTAATTCTGGACTTAGCGTCTGCATGAGGCCGGCATTGAAAAGCTCTTCAACGATCTTATAGGGTTTTTCCTCATTCAGACATCGCGAAATTTCACTGCCGATGCGTTTTTTAGAAAGTCGATCAGTGCAGCCACGGTGTATGGCCAGATCAAAAGCACGTCGCGTGTCTTTTTCAAGTGAAAAATTAAACCTGTGGGCGAAGCGAAGGGCTCGGAACAATCTTGTCGGGTCTTCGACAAAACTGAAAGAATGCAAGATGCGTATTCGTTTCTGCTTGAGGTCAGAATAGCCCCCGAAAAAGTCTTTCAATGCAAAAAGCGAGTCCGGGTTCAGACTCAATGCCAATGCGTTTATACTGAAATCGCGCCTAAAAAGGTCATTGGAAAGACCGGAAAACTCAATCTGGGGTAAAGCGCCCGGATCGGAATAGTGTTCGATGCGTGCCGAGCTGAAATCAATTTTCATATCTTCAAAATAGATTCGCGCGGTATGAAAGCGATCGAAAACTTTGAAATCACATGACAACTCCTGGCTTAAATGCCTGGCAAACGGCATCGCATCGCCGATAACGACTATGTCTATGTCGAGGTTGCAGCGCTCGAGTAAAAGGTCGCGCACAAATCCGCCGACAGCGAAAGCCTGCAAGCCGGATTTTTCTGCTTCCCTGCCGATTCGTGAAAGAATATGCAAGACCTTTACTGAAAAAACTCGCTTGAGTGCTTCTTCGATCGTTTCAGTTGTCGGCAACTGGACCTGTTCGGCCAGGGGCAGGAAATCAGGGGAAAGGGGCAGGGCGTCAGGAATTGCCCTAAGCAATTCCCTTGTGGTAATAATACCGATCACCTTCCTGTTCTCGATTACCGGAAGTCGGGTCAGGTTATAGCGAACCATAATGGTTTTAAGAACCCGCACCGGAGTCGAGGGGCCGACTGCTGGAATACTGGTCGGGACGTAGGGGCCGATAGCGGAATCGAGTAATTCCATCTGTATGGCTCGATCGAGGTCGCGGCGGGTTATCAGGCCGGCAAATTCGCCGTCTTTCAAGACGATGAGCGACATGATATTGAATTTGAGCATCAGTTTCAAAGCGTCGTCGATCGTTGTGTTCCAGTCAACGCATTGTGGTGCAACAGACATGATCTTGTCGGCTGTAAGGTCAGGGGGAAGGTTGCGTGACAAATACTCGCGAATACTCAATGAATTGAGCTCAGGAGAATTGCCACTGAAATTGAAGCAAACCCAGTTACGTTGCAGCCGTGGTCTGAAACTTTTGAACACTTCGGCCAGATCCAGCTGGGGGATGTTACTTCTGGCCCAGACTCGGGAAAAATTGCCCGAATTAAAGCAAATGACCATCGCCGGCGGTGAAATGTCTGACCAAATGGCGTTTACTACGGGCTCAAGATCTTGCACCTGGTTGGTGGTATTGACGCAGATCAGTGAGACTGGCCAATTGCCGGGATGGATATCTTCTATGTTGCTGAGCATGCGCTGATAAAGGGCTGTTTGCCCTTCGCGGAGCCCGAGAACGACATTGTTAGAGATCCTTGAAGCTGAAATCTTTTGCGCCCGCAGCTTTGCCAGCATTTCCAGGTCTATTCGCGTTGTGCGCGAAGAAAGACCCGCCCAGGTCTTTTCAGTGATGGCCATGGTAAATAGAACTGCGTCGTCGCGACCAATCTCGCTATTTTTCTTTAAATAATCATTTAATAAAGCGGCGGTAAGGCTGCAGGTGTTGCCACGGTTTTGCTCGAACTTCAGTGGAAGTCGCCCGGCCTTGTTGCTGAATACCTGGCATAGCGGGGTGTGCCTTGCCAACTGATCTGTCAGCTCGGGATGATGCTTTGGCAGACTTATTCCAAGAAGATATACTTTGCCCACCAGGTTGAAATCAAGATCTTTGAACTTGACTGTTTTAAACCAATCCTGGCGTCTGGCGAATTCCCAGGCATTTTGATTGAGCCTGACCGGATGCAGCAGTTGTGCCCGAGGATTCTGCAAAAGCAGGCACCGGGCCGCTCCCAGCAGATCCATGTCGGCATTATGTGCAAAAGCAATTATTTCCAGGCTGGCGTTGCTCATTGTTAGCGGTTAATCCAGGCCTTCTCGTTTGAGAATCTCAAACGAGAA
>CAZTHA010000416.1:0-3723 GCA_964613435.1 uncultured bacterium | reverse complement strand
CATAGAAGTCGGCCAGACAGCGAACGGCAAGGTAAGAAGCAATGTAGGCTTTAGTTACCTGATTTCGCGAGCCGCCCTGCATATAGCCGGGTACGTCTCTGAGGTTCATGAAATTCTGATTTTCGACGAACTCGTTTTGATAAGCAGATTGGAAATCGTAGCGCATTTCTTCTGGAGAGCCATTTGCTGCGGTAAATTCCTGATACTGGGCAAGACCCTCATTCAACCAAAGCGGGCACCGATTGTTAGTTTTCAGGTGAATGATCGTGTGAGTGAATTCATGGGCAAGCAGGCCTTTAACGTATTCCTGACTCTTGTAGCCAGATTTGAGGGGAATCATGATTTGAATGCCCTGGGCTGCTCCAGCCGACCAGTCTTTGTTGATTTTGTAATATTCTTCGGTTAGAAAGAACACGACGTTGATTTTTACATCTGGGTTGAATTGCAACGAGTCGGTCACCTGAAAGAAGATTTCGTCGAGGGTGTCGAAGGCGAAATCGCCAAGATCATCCTGGGAGCTGCCGGCGAAATGGATAACGAAGCGCTGGTTCTCGTCGCGGGTTGTGCCATCGGTCGAGGCCAGCATTTCTTTAGCGGCTTTAATGGCATTTTCGACCGCCATCTGTTCTTTTTCGTTTTTGGCAATTTTGGCTGCCTTTTCCCAGTATTCAATGGCTTCTTCGTAATATTTCAACTCGTAATTGCAGCGCCCGGCCGAGAACAGCAGGAAAAAGGAATCCGGAAACAATTTTAGCGCTTTTTCGAAATAGCCGAGCGCTTTTTCATAATGCATAAGTTGTTGAGCTGCCAGGCCGCATTTTCCAATTAATTTCATGTTTTCGGGGCTTTGGTAAAGCGCATTCTCGAAATGGCTCAGCGCTTTTTCATAGTTGCCCGCATAATAGAGCATATCGCCCCAGTATTCCTCAACGACAGGATTGCCGGGAACCAGATCGGCCGCCTCGTAAACCAGATCTTCATTTTGTTCAAAAGTAAGGTCATGGCGCAGATTTAATTTGCGCATTAAAAAGGCGGCCAGATCAATCTTCGCGTCGTTTGAAGCGCCGCTTTTATACGCCGCTTTTCTCAGTTCTTCAATTTTCGAATCGAGTTCAGGGCCAAGGCTCTTGAATTCTTTAAGCTCTTTGATCAATTCAGGGGTTGCCGGTTCGAGGCGGCTTTCAAAAAGGGTAACCTGCGCCTGAACGGCAATGGCTGTGATCAATAATAGTATAGCCAAAATTAAGAGTTTCTTCATTTATTGCTGGCTCCTACTTATAAAAATAACAAAAAAAGCAAAAATGTGAAATGGAAGAAAAAAAACGAAAAATTTTCAATAATTTCCGGAACTTATCAAGTGTGGGAAACAAAATATCAGGAGGTTCAATATGTTCAAGCGCATTATCAATCTGATTTCAGGTCTATTAAGTTCTATTCTCAAAGTATTTGAAGCAAGAAATCCAGCCGCCCTGATCGAAGCAGAAAAGAATAATCTCAAGAATCAGGTAATCAGGTTCAACCAGGGTCTTTCAGAGCAGGCCGGGGTTGTCTACAATCTCGCCGGCAAAGCTCAGAAAGCTTCTGAGCTGATCAAAGAAACCGAACAAAGAATAAGTGTTCTGCTCGAGGCCGGCGACCGCAACAATGCTGCAAGGCTGGCGTTGAAACTCAGTCAGCTGCAGAAAGAACTGGTCGAATTGCAAACACGCTGCCGCTGCGCTGAAGAAGCTTATCAGGCTCTTGAAAAATCTCGGGACCAGGCGGTTGCTGAGGCAAACGGACGTTTGACCAGGCTTGAGAGCATGCTTTCCCAGACCGAGATACTCAATGCCCAAAACGAACTGGCTGAGATTGCAGGCAGTATTACCAGAAGTATTGGCTGTTCACAGAGTGGTTTCGAACATACAGAGGATATCATTGAAAAGAATCTTCAGAAGTCGCTGGGCCGCTCACATGTTCTTGGTAGCCAGCTGGCAAAGTTGCAGCAGAATCTTGAACTTGCCGAATCCGAGAAGGAAATACTTGAAAAAAGGGCTTTGGCAGAATATCTGGCCAGTCGTGGTCTAAATGGCGAGCAGATAGAGAAAAATGGCTCAGGTGTAGCCATGGTGAAATCCAACAGTAAGCTTGCTGCTTGAAAGATCTGGTAAAAGGAGGCTTGTATGATCAAATTAGATACCCGGGGAACCGGTGGCCTCGGAGAATTGGTTAAAGTTCTGTGGCTGGAACTTAACCACTGCATGGTTCAGACTGTTGCTGCAAGAAACGAAAGCATGGCAGCGTTCTTCGCCGGTAAAACTGCAGGGCTCAGGCTTTCTTTACCTCTGCTGCGTGGAACAGATTACAGCTGTCGTCTGCTGAAAGCTAAAATTTCTTTCGTTGTTTCTGCAGATAATCTTAATCAGCGGGCAGAAGTGCTTAAGCAGGTTCTCAGGCAAGATTTCGAGGCACTTCATGAAGGCGGCAAGACCGGGGTAAAAAAAGAATGGCTCGAGGGTCATATCAACGCTATAGGCATGTCGCTCGCGCTTCTTCAGCCATGCGTTAATCGAAACTGATCGACTCGTTTAACTGAATACAGGAGGCAACCAGAATGTCAGCTAAAACAGGCAAAATTAAATTTTACGCGGGGATTGTTCTGTTGGCACTGCTGACATTCGTGCTTGCCGGTTGCGCGAATGAATCGCGCCGGCTGGTCAGCGAAGGCGACCGCCGCTATGCCGCCGGGGACAGCTACGGAGCAGTGAGGCTTTATTCTCAGGCTCTGAAGGCTGATCCGAAAAATAAAATCGCCCGGGAAAAGCATGACCGGCTCAAAGCACAGTTAGAGCAGCAAAGTCAGCAGGCCATGGGGCTTCTGGCTTTGCTGCTGTCTTTTCTTTTTGTTATCTGGTTCTTTTTCAGATATTTACCTGGAAAAAGTCAGGTCGGGACCTGGTTGGCTTGCCGTTTTGGTAGTGTTACCGGCATTTTCAGCTGGCGCGAGGCTGAAGAGTTAAAGCCTGAGATGCAAAAGACGGTTGAGTTGTTGCTGCAGAAAAGAATCTACTCTTATTTAAAGCCAATAAGCAAAATTTTGTTTGAATTCATGCAGCTTCGCGATCTTTTTCTGGCTCGGCAAATGCGCTGCAAGTGTCTCGACCGAATTGAAAGTGAAGAGTGCGACCGACTTGAGCGCCTGGCGGGCGAAATAAAAAGTGAAAAAAATGCTGCTGAAATCAGAGAGTCGGCTGCAAAATTCCGCATAAAAATTGCCCAACAGCGAGAAAAAATCAGGCGTTTTGGCGAAGATTTCGTTCAACAGCGTAAAGCTCTATTGGCTTATCTGATAGACTTGCGAACCCGTCTTGATCTTGAAGAAACCTTCGATGGTCGCAGCGAGTTAAACCGTCTGACCCGCCAGATCGCGGGCCTGAAAAAGACCTTTGTTGCCGCAGAAAAAGCCTGGGAGTGATTAAGCTCATCATCAAGTGCCTTCTCAAGTGTGCCATCCCTCCATACAAATCTGTCTTTAACTTCATTGTCTGCAACTCAGGTTTTAACTTAAACAAATTAACGATTTGTGAATCTTGCTGGTGATCGTGCGCGTAATTACCAAATCTCGATTACACGGCCCCAGGGGGCCTCTTCTTTTGTACCTTCGGGTATTAACCAGATGACCGGAAAATTCGGGGCCTTGTCGGGAAAGTAGGAATCAAGGTCGGTTATGCCAATAAAAAGATC
>CAZTHA010000415.1:0-3736 GCA_964613435.1 uncultured bacterium | reverse complement strand
AGGCAAAGAAAATCTCGATGCCCTTTATTATCGAGTACTTTGTCAGATTGCTGATATTAGGGAAATTGACGGCAAGGTCACCAAGACAGATATCAAAACTATCGTATTGAACAGCTGTCGTCCGGAGTCGAGAATTCTGCTTCCGGGAAGCACTCATCCGACTTTGCATCGAACCAAAGTCGGCGTCGGCCCATCTCATTTTGCCTACGGCGTCGCTGCTTTTTCCGATTTCTGCGCCAAAAAGCGCAGTGTTCAGGAATGTATTCAGGAAAGCCTCAACTGGTTGAAGTTTATGCAAACACAGTTGCCGCCAATCGCCGGTCTTGCCGAAAAGATTCAGGCTCTCCCGGATCTGCCGATTCCGGGAGGAAGTAGTGCCGGAGCAAAGACCGGAAAAGCTTTCAGTGGCAGGTTTCAGCCCCTGGTGCAGGAATTGGTCGGTGCTGGTGAATGCTATCAGGAATTGCTGCCGTCTTTTACGACTCCATTTCCGACTCTTGACAAATGCCTGGGTGGTGGTTGGCTAAAGGGTGGCCTGCATTTGCTGGTTGGTCCCAGAGGCGCTGGTAAGGGAGCTCTGCTGATCCAACAGGCTTTGAAGGCCCAGAAGGACGGTCCGGTGCTCTTCGTTTCATACGAGCAGAATCTTCGTGAGTTTGCAACCAGATCAGCTTTTTCAGGCGGAAACAACAGTCTAATCGACCTTTGCGGCCAGCTTGCCAACCCTGACGGAACCGGACTCGAAGCACGAAAAATTCTTGCTTCCGGCGTTGAAAAATTTCGGGTTGGCTTGTCTGAAAACCTTTTCTTCAGCGGAATCGAAAATTCCCATGATACATTTGATGTTGACGAAATTCTTGAGCTAGCCCGAATGCTCCCCGATTCAGGACATCGCTTAGTTATCCTCGAATCTCTTGACGAACATCTGCTTGGGGATAACTATGCCGAGAAGCTCCAGTCTCTGCGAAAATTGGCGGTTTCGGAGCGGGCTACTTTCATTCTTTCAGTTCATCAGGAAATTGAGTGTGGCAAAAGGCCTCATTTTATCGAGGGTGTCGATCAGGCGCTCCTGGCAAGATATCAGCGCCACTGTGATTCACTGATGGTTTGTATGAGCGAAAAGCTTAATTTGCGCCGATTCGTTGCCATGATCAAAGGTCAGATAGATGCACAATTGATTGGAAAGCTTGAACAGAAAGCTTTGCAGCTCGCCGGCGGTCGCAGATGTAAAAACGATTCCTATGCCAACCTTCGCCTGATTCATTCGCGGCTGGGTCGAAGAGAGTTGATTCTTTGCCTTTATCAGCCGGATTACGTCAGATTTTTTGAAATCGC
Source organism: uncultured bacterium (assembly GCA_964613435.1). Classification (GTDB taxonomy): domain Bacteria; phylum Muiribacteriota; class Ozemobacteria; order Ozemobacterales; family Ozemobacteraceae; genus DYKG01. Next base: position 2,401 of record CAZTHA010000415.1, on the reverse strand, counting down.
CAGTTTGCCGATTTCGAGGCCCTGATAATGCCAGGATATCTGTTGTATCGCTTCAAGGTGCATGGCAGAGTTCAGGGCGTCGGCTTTCGTCGTTTTGTGTTGAAGCTCGGGCAGCAATACAATATTGGCGGCTGGGTCAGAAACAACGTTGACGGAACGGTATCGGTCGAGGCTTGCGGAAAAGAGGACGAGGTTAGTAACTTTGTCGAGATGGTCAGGCGCGGCTCGTTTTTTTCCAGGGTCGACGAGATAGAAGATGTTCTGAAGGAAAATACTGATCAGGAAATTAATCGAGTGTTTGAAATTAAATTCTGAACTAGTTCAAAAAAGTGCGTTTGCTGATTTTTTTGAGCGATTTTTCGATTTCATTTTTGACCCGGTAATCCGAATCGTCCTTGTGCAGAAGCAATAGTCTTTCTGCTTCCGCGGTTGCTACGTCGCCAAGTTTTCTCGCCGCTTTAACTCGCGTTTCTACGTCTTCTGACTTCAGTTGCTGAGCGCATTCGGCTTCAACAGCCTTGCCAAAGCACCCGGTTAAAAACAGACAAAGAATCATGAATAAAACAAAAAACTTTTGCATAGATCTCTCCTCCCGGTTAAATACTATCGATAATTGTTGTTTCAACGGATCTTGCCTCAGCTTCTTTCTGGAGAAGTCGCGAAAATTCGTCGAGAATCTTCTGAAGCTGATCATGATCAGTCAGATTCGCTGAGGTATAAACGAAAACGATAACGTTTCTGGTATCTTCAAATACTTTGGTTGCCTGAGAATCTTTTACCGGACTCCCGACGGCAGAACGGTCTTCGCCATGTCTGGCGACGACCAGTAGTTTTTTCAGCGACAGGACCTGCCCCTCGCGGTTGAAAACATATTCTTCATTTTCGAGTCCGACCCTCAGACAGAGGCTGTCGCCTGTCTTGTCAAGGTCAAGAACGCTTATCGGCAGATGATACTTCAAAGACAGGTGGTTATTGATATCGACCACATTGCTGATTGAGTTGAATTCGCGGCGATTCTGCAAGTCTTTGAAGAGGAATTCCGATGCTGGGCGGTTTCTTCCGGAAGGGTGAAAACCAAAATTCTTGAGCAGTCCGCGAATTCCTTTTTGCAGATGGTCTGGATAGACAAAATTTTCATCGAGCAGCGGAGCAATCTCTTGGGCAATCTGTCGCAGATAATTTTCTGAACTGGGTTTGACTTTTATGTCGAAGGCTTCGACGATTCCCAGACGCAAGTGGCTTGGGGGTAAAGATAGCGTGACTTTTGCTGGCATAGATTCACCTGAAGAGTTTAAGTTACTCATTAGAATAACATAACTTCAGGCGGCCTGCTGTTTTTTACACTGGGGAATTCGCTCGAGAATCTTTTTGCAAATCTGGTTGATATCGCGCGCGCCCATTACCAGCACCATGTCTCCACTTTGGGCCTCGCAGGCAATTCTTTCTGTCAGTTGATCGCGGTCCGGGATGTGCCAGGCATTGGTGAAACTTTGGCGAACTTCAGAGATGATTTCGGCCGAGGAAACGTTTTTGTTAGCCGTGCCGCCGCCATAAAAGATATCATCGAGGAAAAGAAATTCATCTTTTTGCAGTTTGCTGAAAACTTCGACAAGTTCATTGCGGGTAAAACTGGTCGGTCCATATCCGTGTGGTTGATAAACGATAAATCGCCTTTGTGATGATTTACGGGCGGTTTTTATGGCCGCTTCAATTTCAACCGGATTATGGGCAAAATCGTCGATGACAGTTACTCCGGCCACGTTGCCAACTAGCTCGAACCTTCTTTTCATGCCTGGAAAGGATTTTACCGCTTCAGCAATCTCACCAAGCTGCAAACCGGCATTTTCAGCGATGACTATTGCTGCAAGTGTATTAAGGACGTTATGCTCGCCCGGCAGTCTGATTTCAAATTCGGTGCCGGCATAGGTAAATACGGCGCGATTATGGTCAATTCTGATGTTTTCTGCGTAATAATCACAGTCTGGCGTAAGCCCATAAGTCTTCACCGTCTGGGAGGATTTCTTTTTCAGAAGCATGCAGTTTTCATCATTGCCGCATACCAGCCTGAATGATGTGGTATTGTTCAAGAAACTTGAGAAGAGATCGAACAATTCTTCGAGGTCTTTGTGATCCCGGGAAATGTTGGTTACCAGAGAAAGTGTCGGCTGGTATTTGACGATTGAACCGTCGGATTCGTCGGCTTCAATGATGAAGTGAGGACCAGCACCCTTAAAGGCATTGGTTTCAAGGCCTGAGATGATCCCTCCTACTGCACATGACGGCTCTTTCCCCGCATACTTGAAGATCCAGGCTACCAGACCAGTAGTCGTCGTTTTACCGGCGGTGCCGCCGATAGCAACGCCTTGTTTTGCGTTGAACATCATCGCCAGTAAATCTGAGC
>CAZTHA010000414.1:0-3739 GCA_964613435.1 uncultured bacterium | reverse complement strand
GGGAATGCTTCTTAAATCCGCTCCAGAGGCCTGCCGCGAAGCGGTTTAGTTCAACAGATATTAAATAGAATCATTAAATATTTGATATTTCACATTGTTGGTTATTGAATATTGGCATATTCTGTATAGTCCTGATATTGCGGTGAAAGATCCTCCTGTCTTCTTGTCTTATCGCATATTTTACTCCCTGGATGCTGTTAAGTAAAACTCTTTTTTGAAATTTCGAATCAGCAAACAGGCATGCCCGCAAAATTCCCTTGGATTTCAACTCAAAAGTGTGGAAAAATAATTGCTGCTTCGATTAAACTCCAGGAGGGAATTAAATGAAAATTCCATCGAAAAAAATAGGCAAATACCTGGTTTTAATGGCTTTGTTAGCCAGCTTTACCCTGGGACAGGCTTTTGCCGCCAAAAACAGGTTCGCTTCGGAACACGAAGAGGCCCTAACAAAAGCCAAAGTTGTTAAGGCCTCAGGAATTCAACATCGCATGGAATTCTCCGCGACCATTGTCGATGGAAAAGCCACCGAAAAACTGGTAAAACAAAGATATGAGCGCTTCAACGAGCACGGTCTGCCGATCCAGGAAGTGAATTTCGATGAAGCCGGCAAACTTATGTCTAAATGGACCTATGAATATTCCGGTTTGTATGTCAGCAAAAAGAGCTTTTTCTGGGGCGAAAAACTCAATGACGAATATCATTACAAATATGACGAAAAAAATAGGGTCATTGAAGAACGTAAAGTGGACAAGGAAAAAAACACCTCGACGGTAGAAAAATACAAATATGACAAAAATGACCTGATTATTGAAGAAATCAAAGAACCCGCAGACAGAAACAAGTTCTTCAAGCGCGACGAACAGGGGCGGGAACTGCTTTGTTACTATATCGATAACGGCCAGAAAAAAATCATTGCCCAAAAAAGCTATAACGATAAAGGACAGTTGATCGAGATCGCTTATCCGGCTGGCGGACCCAACAACAAATGGTTCTTCAAATATGACGAAAATGGCAAGGAAATAGAATTCCGTGACCAGGACTTTAGCGAAACTACGATAAAACAATCGAAATATGATGGTAAAAACCGATTGATTGAAACCATCAGAAGGACAGAAGGTGAAAACGATAAAAAACGAGTGGTATACCGCTACGATGACAATGACAATTTAATCGAGGTCGAGGGTTTCAACGGCGAAGAACTGCAATATAAAAGAACCATGACCTATGATGCCCATAATAAACTGGTCAAAGAAGCCAGCTTGAACAAAAAGAACAACTCAGAAGAAGTTACCACCTGGAAAAGAAACCAGCACGGACTCGAAGAAGAAGAAAAAGTCGTCGATGCCACTGGCAACCTGAAAAGCCTCAAAATCTGGCGTAGCAAAGGCTGGCAGGATAAGTAGGCATTCCTGCAAAAGATTGAAGCCTCTGCAAGCAAGGCGATAATTATTCCTTTTTCGCCTTGTCAAAAAAGACTTGCCCTTTAGAACCTAAGTGTTATAATAACGCTCGATCGGCATTAATTGCCGCTAAACAAAAGATATTTCAGGAAGGAAATGAAATCTATATGAAACGTATCCGCGTCGTACAATGGGGCTTTGGAGCCATGGGCAGTGGCATGGTCAAACTGATGCTTGAAAAAGAAGGCCTGGAAGTTGTTGGCGTTATCGATAAGCGCCCCGAAATCCTCGGCAAAGATATCGGCGAAGTTCTCAAACTTGGCCGTGAAACCGGCATAAAAGTTACCGACAAACCCGAAGACGTGCTCAAAAAAGAAAATGTCGACGTTTGCGTTCATGCCGTTCATTCTTTTACCAAAGTCGTTTTTGATGGCCTCAAACTCATCCTCGAACGCGGTATCAACTGCGTTACCATCGCCGAAGAAATGGCCTGCCCCCAGGCTCAGGAACCGGAACTGGCCAAAAAACTCGACGAAATCGCCAAAGCAAACGGTGTAACCATCCTCGGCACCGGCGTCAACCCAGGTTTCGTCCTCGATCAGCTGGTCATAAATCTTTCCGGCGCCTGCCTCAACGTTAAACGCATTGAAGCCTCACGCATCAACGATCTCTCGCCATTCGGCAAAACCGTTATGGAAACCCAGGGCGTCGGCATCACCCCCGAACAATTCGCAGCCGGCATAAAAGATGGCTCAATCGTAGGGCACATCGGCTTCCCCGAATCAATCCGCATGATCTCTGACGCCATCGGCCTCAATGTCGATAAAATCGAAGAAACCCGCGAACCAATCATTTCCAATACCGAACGCGAAACTCCGGTAGTAAAAGTTAAACCTGGAATGGTCGCCGGTTGCCGCCACATCGGTATCGGCTATGCCAACGGCAAAGAAGTCATCAAGCTTATCCACCCCCAGCAGATCCACCCCGGAGTTGAAAACGTCGATACCGGCGATTACATCAACATCGAAGGCGATCCCAATATCAATATGTGCATCAAGCCCGAGATCCCCGGCGGAAAAGGCACCATGGCCGCTGCCGTAAACATGATTCCCATCGTTGTGAAAGCCTCTGCCGGCCTCAAGCGCATGTCAGACCTGCCAATTCCCGCATGCCTCATGGGTAAAAGCGCATACGAAAGAGGTTGCTGATCATGAGTGCAGAAGTTAAAGCCGGAACCTGGGTCGAAATTGAAAAAATTCTTTTAACACCGCAGCAAAGAGCACCGCAAGTGCCCGAAGATACACGCGCGACGCCCTATATTATGCGTGTTGCCGGCTTTTTAACTTCTGACAGCAAACCCGGCGACGAGGTTACCGTCAGAACCCTTATTGACCGTGAGGTCAGCGGGGTTCTGAAGGTGGTTCGGCCCCATTATGAGCACAGCTTTGGTGAAACCGTCGAAGAATTGCTGACCATCGGTCTTGGAGGCGAAGCATGAGCAGGGATACATCTTATCAGGCAGTAATGGCCCGCAAAAATGAAATCATGAAGTCGTCGATGGGCATCGATTACGATGTCTATCGACAGGGCGAACTGGCCTTCGATTACGAAAGAATGATGAACGATTGCGGCTTTTCGCTCGAAGACATCATTCGCATCCAGGCCGAAACCAAGGTCGGCAACACACCCCTGTTCGAGCTGCGCAATCTTACCGAAGCTGTTCGCAAAATCAGTGCTCCCGGAAAAGGTGCCCGAATTTTCCTCAAAGACGAAGCCGCAAACGCCTCTGGCAGCTTTAAAGCCCGCCGTGCATCGATCTCGGCCTATGTGGCCGCCCAGAAGGGTTATAAAGGCGTAATTGCCGCGACTTCAGGAAATTATGGCGCGGCTGTAGCTTCCCAGGCAGCCCAACGTGGCCTCAAATGCATAATTGTCCAGGAAGTGTTCGACTCACACGGGGTGGGGCAGCCTGAAATCGTCGAAAAGGGCCGTAAATGCGAAGCCTTTGGTGCAGAAGTCATCAAGCTTTCAGTCGGTCCCGAACTTTTTTATTATCTGCTTCTAACCCTTGAAGAAACCGGCTTCTTCAACGCCTCGCTCTACACTCCATTTGGCATAAAAGGTGTCGAAAGTCTCGGCAGCGAAATTGCCCACCAGGTGAAAGCAATGGCCGGTCGCTTTCCTGACGCGGTAGTAGTCACCCACGCCGGCGGCGGCAACCTCACCGGAACCGCCCGCGGCCTGCTCAGTGCCGGATGCGATGCACGAATAGTCGCTTGCTCGGTCGATCTTTCCGGCCTGCACATGGCTTCAGACAAGGATTTTAACCGAAAATCATT